>JADJPK010000008.1:0-300000 GCA_016713305.1 Betaproteobacteria bacterium | reverse complement strand
GTGAAAGGGCGCTTTCCGGATTCTATTCCGCAATCATGGTGGACGATCAGCAACGCCTGTTCAGGCTGGCCCTCGAACGCATGGGTCTCGTGCGGCCCGGTGAATCGCTCACCCTCGAATCGCTCGCGGGCGGCGTGTCCTCCGACATCTTCCGTGCCGTGTGGCCGCAGGGGTCCGCGTGCGTCAAGCGCGCGCTTCCCAAGCTCAAGGTCAAGGCCGACTGGCAGGCGCCGGTCGAGCGCAACCGATGGGAAGTCGAGTGGATGCGCGTTGCGGGAGCCGTCGAACCCTCCGCAGTGCCCGCGATCCTGGGCGAGGACTCCGAGGCCGGCATGTTTGCCATGGCCTATCTGGACCCCGATCTGCACCCCGTGTGGAAGCTGCAGCTGCGCGACGGCATCGTCGATCCGCGGGTGGCGCGCGCCGTGGGACGGCGGCTCGCGCACATTCATGCGGCGACGGCCGCGGACCCCTCCATTCCCGAGCGTTTCGCCACCGACCACATCTTCCATCCCATCCGACTGGAACCCTATCTCGTGGCGACGGCGCACGAGCATCCCGAGGTCTCGCCGCAACTCCTGCAACTCGTGGAAGTCACCGCGAGCACGAAGCGGGCGCTCGTCCATGGCGACGTGAGCCCCAAGAACATCCTGGTGGGCCCGGACGGCCCCGTGTTTCTCGATGCCGAGTGCGCGTGGTTCGGCGACCCGGCCTTCGATGTGGCGTTCTGCCTGAATCACCTGCTGCTGAAGTGCCTGTGGCGGCCGCAATGGTGGGCCCGGTATCTGGACTGCTTCTCTGCCCTTTACGGCACCTATCTGGGCCGCGTCACGTGGGAATCGCGCGACGGACTGGAAGCCCGCATCGCCAGGCTTCTGCCGGGTTTGTTTCTCGCGCGGGTCGACGGCAAGTCGCCGGCGGAATACATCACCGAAGAAGCGGACCGCGATCGCGTGCGCCGGGTGGCCTGCCAGCTCCTGCTGCGCCCGGTGGACCGCCTGTCTCACGTGAGCGAGGCCTGGCGGACCGAGGTCGGACTGGACCCGCGGTCGCTGCATTAGGACACCCTCCCCCTCATCCTTTCCGGCACGCGGCGCGTGCCCCTTCCCCGAACCCTCGATCCCATTCATGAAAAACACGGTCATCTCGAAGATCCTTGCCCGCCGCGTGTGGGACTCCCGCGGCCGTCCCACGGTCGAAGCGGATGTGCAGTTGCATGGCGGCGCCTTCGGACGTGCCATCGCCCCGGCTGGTGCCTCCCGGGGAGAGAACGAAGCCATCGATCTGCGTGACGGCGGCACCGGCCTCGGCGGCATGGATGTCGTCCGGGCGGTTTCCCACGTCAACGGCGAGATCGCGCAGAGGGTGTGCGGAATGGACGCCGCCGATCAGGCGGCAGTGGATGCGGCGCTCATCGCCCTGGACGGCACGCCGAACAAGGCTCGTCTGGGGGGCAACGCGACGATCGCCGTGTCCATGGCGGTGCTCCACGCCGCCGCGGCCGCGGCGGGCCAGCCGCTGTATGCCCACCTTGCCCAGGGCCGTCCGGTGCGCCTGCCCTTGCCGGAAATCCAGATCTTCGGCGGGGGAGCGCATGCCGGCAGGCGTGTCGATATCCAGGACTTCATGGTGATGCCGCTCGGGGCCCGGACCTTCGCCCAGGCACTGGACATGACCGCGGAGGTCTATCGGGCCGCGGGTCTGTTGATGCAGGAGGCCGGCAAGCTGCAGGGCGTGGCCGACGAAGGAGGTTTCTGGCCCGCGTTCGATTCCAACGAAGAGGCGCTGGGCATGCTCGTGCGCGCGATCGAGCGCGCCGGCTACGTTCCCGGTGAAGACGTTGCCATCTCGCTGGACATCGCCGCATCGGAGTTCGGCAGGAACGGCCGCTACACCCTGGGCCTGGAGCGCCGCGAACTGGACCGCGATTCGATGATCGCGATGCTGCTGGACTGGTGCCGTCGCTATCCCATCGCCTCGGTCGAGGATCCGCTGGCGGAGGACGATCCGGAGGGAATGAAGGCCTTCACCGCCGTGGTGGGCCATCGTATCCAGGTGATCGGAGACGACTTCCTCGTCACGCACGCGGACCGCGTTCGCGCCGCCGCGTCCCACCGTTCCTGCAATGCGGTTCTCATCAAGCCCAATCAGGCCGGCACGGTCACCGAGACTCACGCGGCCTTCGACGCCGGCATGGCCGCGGGTTTTGGCACGATCGTGTCGGCCCGCTCCGGCGAAACGGAAGACGTGACGATCGTGCATCTGTCGACCGGCTGGAACGCCGGCCAGTTGAAGGTCGGTTCGTTCACGCGGTCCGAGCGCATGTGCAAATGGAACGAGGCACTGCGGCTGGAGGAAGCCCTGGGCGATCGTGCAAGGTTCGCCGGCCGCGAGGTGCTGCCACCCGATGCGGGCAAGCCGCTCGCCTGATGTCGCCGCGTCATTCCCACCGGCACTTCATGCGAGGTGTCGGCCTCATCATGGTCGCCGTGTTCATGTTCTCGTCCATGGACACGCTCGCCAAGCACATGCTGCGCAGCTACCCGATTCCGCCGCTGCTCTGGGCACGCTACTTCGTGCAGTTCGCGTTCATGATCGCGATCTTCGGACCGCGTATGGGTCTGGGACTCGTGCGGACGAAGCATCCCTTCATCCAGACGGCGCGCGGGCTGCTGCTGGTATGTTCGTCGGTGTTCTTCTATCTGTCGCTGCGCTATCTGCCGCTCGCCGAAGCCGCTGCGATCACCTTCGTGGGACCGGTCCTCGTCACCGCACTGTCGGGTCCGCTGCTGCGCGAGAAGGTGAGGCCGCGGCAGTGGATCGCCGTGGGCATGGGCTTCGCGGGCGTGCTCATCATCATCCGCCCCGGCGGCGCGGTGTTCAGCGCGACGGTGGTGTTCCCGCTGATCTCGGCCGTCTTCTTCAGCCTGTATCAGATCCTCACGCGCAAGGTGGCAGGGCGGGAAGACCCCATGACCACGCTCTTCTTCAGCGCGCTGGTGGGCGCCATCGCGACCACGATTCCGCTGCCTTTCACCTGGCAGTCCCCCACACCGGTCCAGGCGGCATTCATCGTTGCCATCGGCTTGCTCGGGGGCTTCGGCCATTTCCTGCTGATCCGAGCGGTGGAGCATGCCTCGCCCATGATGCTGGCGCCTTTCGTCTACGTGCAGCTCGTCTGGTCCACCGGGCTCGCCTGGATCGCCTTCGGCGATTTTCCCGACGGGGGCACGCTGATGGGAATGGCTGTGATCGTGCTGGCCGGCATGCTGGCGGTGAACTGGAAACAGATGCGACGCGCAAGCGATGCTGCCGGTCGGAGGCAGGGGTGAGGGCGAGAGAAGCCATCTGTGCGACACATCGCGCGAAGAACCCACCCTCACCCCCGCCCCTCTCCCTGAGGGCGAGGGGAGTTACCTGCGCTTCGCGCCTCTCGGACTGCCCATCCTCACCCCAGCCCCTCTGTCCCACCCCAAAAAGTCTGCGACTTTCCGGGGGCCCCGGCTTGAAGGAGAGGGGAGTTTCCTGCGCTGCGCGCCTCTCGGATCCGGTACCTGTCGCGCTCCCGTCCGGCTGCAGAAGGTCCCTTCCCCTTCAGGGGGAAGGACAGGATGGGGGTGGGTTGCCGCATCCAGTCCAGCAAGTCGGGGCCAGGAACCACCCTATCGCCCATCGTCCGTGCTTCCCCGAACCATGAAACCAGAACCCTCTCTCCGCTCCGCCTACCGCCACTTCCAGGCGATCCCGACCCGCTGGCTGGACAACGACGTGTACGGGCACGTGAACAACGTCAACTACTACTCCTTCTTCGACACGGCGGTGAACCAGTACCTGATCGAGCAAGGCGTCCTGGACATCGAGACCAGCACCGTGATCGGCCTGGTCATCGAGACCCAGTGCAACTACTTCAAGCCGGTCACGTTCCCCGACGTCGTGCACGCGGGAGTACGCGTGGCCAGGCTGGGAACCAGCAGCGTGCGCTACGAGATCGGCCTGTTCCGCAACGATGACGACGATGCGGCGGCCCAGGGACATTTCGTGCACGTGTACGTGGACCGCACGGCGCGCCGGCCCACGCCTTTGCCCGATGCGATGCGTGCCGCGCTCGAGCGCATCGCCCAGACATGAGGCAGTGACGCGACCTGTCAGGGTCCGGCGAGAATCCAGTTCACGATCGCGTCGACGATGGCGGCATCCTCGCCCAGGGCCGGCCGCACGGAGATGTCGATCGAAGGATGACGCGTGCGGCAGCGTTCCAGCACCACGGGCAGGTCTTTCTTGAGATGCCCGCCCCGGCCGACGAACAGCGGTACCACCGCCACCTGCCGGATCCCGTCTGCTGCCAGCGCATCCATCGCTTCGTCCATGCCAGGCGCCATGTGCTCCAGGAACGCCACCTCCACTCTCCTGCCACCGCCCAGTTCCCGCAATCGGGCGGCGATCGTCTTCACCGGCGTGGCCCAGTCGGGATCCCGTGCGCCGTGGGCGTAGAGAAGAAAGGCGGTCGATTCGGTCATGATGGGACGCTCTTCGGGTAAGGCCGGGCGCATCCGGCAGGTTGATCCGCACGGGAGGCCATGACTTCGGCGCTGCGGCGTCGCCGTGACCTCGAAGTATGCCCCGACGCCGCCGTGTGAGCCGCCGGGCCGGGCCGAGGGACGGCGTGCCTCCCCTCCTTCCACCCGGCGCGAATTGCCGGTACCTTGCGGACATCTACAACGCAGCAGAGGCTCGCCGGCTCTCGCCAAGCGGGAACGGTGCGGCCCTTTCGCATCGAACATGACCAGACACTTCGACCTGTTGTGCATTGGCGGGGGCAGCGGCGGCGTCGCCACCGCGAACCGGGCGGGCAGCTACGGCGCGTCCGTGTGCCTCGTGGAAGCCGGACGCATCGGTGGCACGTGCGTCAACGTGGGTTGCGTGCCAAAGAAGATCATGTGGACGGCCGCCCAGATGGCGCACGGTCTGGAAGACGCCGCCGGCCATGGATTCACGGTCCCGGAATGGCAGTTCGACTGGGGGCGGCTCAAGGACTCGCGCGATGCCTACGTGCGCAATCTGAATGCGGCCTACGAGCGCCATCTCAAGTCCAACAAGGTCGAGATCGTTCGCGGCCGTGCGCGTTTCGTGGCGCCACGGACCGTCGAGGTCGCGGGCGAGCGGATCAGCGCCGATCACGTCGTGATCGCAGTCGGGGGCCATGCGCTCGTCCCGGACATTCCCGGTGCGGAACTGGGCATCACCTCCGACGGCTATTTCGATCTTCCGCGGCAGCCGCGCACCATGGCCGTGGTGGGGGCAGGCTACATCGCCGTCGAAGTGGGCGGTCTCATGCAGGCCCTGGGCACGCAGGTGACGCTGTGTCTCAGGCGCGATCACTTCCTGCACGGCTTCGACCGCATGCTGCGCGATCAGCTCAAGGAACACATGGCGGCCGACGGCGTCCGGATCGTGGAGCACTTCCACAGCCGCGCGGTCGAGCGGCGCTCCGACGGTCTGTGGCTCGCCGGCGAAGCGGGTCCGCAGGGCCCCTTCGACTCGATTCTGTGGGCGATCGGACGCAGACCCAGCACGGCCCCGCTCGACCTCGCCGCTGCCGGCGTCACCGTCGACGAGCGGGGCGTGATCCCGGTGGATGCGCTGCAGCAAACCGACGTGCCGGGCGTGTACGCGCTGGGCGACGTGATCGGGCACCACGAACTCACGCCTGTGGCGATCGCGGCGGGCCGCCGCCTCGCCGACCGCCTCTTCGGCGGGCAGGCCGGGCGCCACCTGGACTACGACAACGTGGCGACGGTGATCTTCAGCCACCCACCCATCGGCACGGTGGGGCTCTCCGAGAACGAGGCACTGGACAGGCACGCAGCGCACGTTCGGGTGTACGAGACGCGCTTCACGCCCATGAGCCACGCCTTTGCCGAGCGGAAGGTGAAGACCTCCATGAAACTCGTGGTCGCCGGCGAGGACGAGAAGGTGGTGGGCTGCCACGTCATCGGCCCGGGCGCCGACGAGATGTTGCAAGGATTCGCCGTTGCCGTCAGGATGGGCGCCACGAAGCGCCAGTTCGACGACACGGTGGCGATCCATCCCACCGCGTCGGAGGAGATGGTGACGATGAAGACATCTCGGCCGGCCAGAGCCGCGGACTGAAACGATCCAACCCATCTCGCGGAGGAGATGAATGAGCGCAGCCCCGCATGCGTCGCGAACGCATTTCGACCCCTACCGGCTCGACCCGCGCGACATCCTGGAACCGCCGGTCGGTCTCGCCAACATCCTGCGCAAGATCGGCCCGGGCATCGTGCTGGCCGCCTCCATCGTGGGCTCGGGCGAACTCATCGCCACCACCGCGCTGGGCGCCAAGGTGGGCTACACGATGCTGTGGCTGGTGATCGTGAGCTGTCTCATCAAGTCGGTCGTGCAGGCGTTTCTCGGCCGCTACGTCATCGCGCGGGCCGAGACGGGCCTGGATGCCGTGAACCACATTCCCGGGCCGCGCACGAAGCACTTCAACTGGGTGATCGTCGCGTGGGCGATCATGGTGTTCCTGACGCTCTTCCAGATCGCCGCCATGTTCATCGGCGTCTCCCAGGTGATGTTCAGGCTCACGGACATCGCCGTGGGGGCGTGGGTGATCATCTTCTGGGTCCTGACGCTGGTACTGCTGCTGGGCGGTGGCTATGCCCGCATGGAACGGCTCGCCATGGTGAAGGTGGGCCTCTTCACGCTCATCACGCTTCTGGCGGCGGTGCTGCTGATGACCTCGCCCAGCTTCAGCGTGGCGGAGATGGCCTCGGGTTTCCGCTTCGAGCTGCCCAGTCAGGGCATGGCGATCGCCATCGCCGTTTTCGGCATCACGGGCGTGGGCGCCACGGAGCTGTACATCTACACGTACTGGTGCGTCGAGAAAGGCTATGCGCGATACACCGGCCCGTACGAGGACGGCGAGGCGTGGCGGCGGCGTGCACGCGGCTGGGCGCACGTGATGAACGTGGACGTCGTGTTCTCCATGATCATCTACACGGTCGCCACGGTCGCCTTCTATCTCCTGGGCGCCGGAATCCTGCACGCCATGGGGCAGGTGCCCAACGGCGCCGAGATGATCGACGTGCTGTCCAACATCTACACGCAGACCCTCGGCGGCTGGGCCAGGTACCTGTTCTACGTCGGCGCGATCATCATCCTGTTCGGCACGATCGTCGCAGCGACGGCCGGGCATTCGCGCATGTGCTCCGACCTCATGCGCATCCTGGGGCAGTACGACAAGGACGACCTGCGGGCGCGCAACCGCTGGCGCGACGTCTTCGTCGTGGTACTGACCGTCATCCCGGTCGTCATGTTCTGGATCTTCGGCCAGGCCCCGGTGCAGATGGTGACCTGGGGCGGCATGGCACAGGCCGCCATGCTGCCCATCATCTCCTGCGCGACCCTGTACCTCTACTATCGCCACATGCGCCGCACCCTGGTGGCGCCGGGCTGGATGGTGGCGCTGCTCTGGATCGCGGCCATCTTCATCATCGGTTTCGTCATCCCTTCCCTCGCGGGAGAGCTCAAGAAGATGTTCGGTTAGGGAAGGAGCGGCGAACGCACGCATTCTTGGCGGGACCATGCCGCGAACGCCCGGGCCGCTGCGCGAAATGCCCGATCCCGCCTTCCCGGCCCGCCGCGCGAGTGCTCGTTTCCAGCTGCCACGGGATCCGCGTACATTGACCAGACCTTCTCCAGGAGATTCCTGAATGCAGATCGAAAGAAGACATGTCGGCAAGAGGCTTTCACAGGTGGTCGTCCACAACGAGACCGTCTATCTGGCGGGAATCGTCGCCGACGAGCCCGTGCCGGGCGATGCGGGAGCGCAGACGGAGAACATCCTCATGAAGATCGACCGGTTCCTGCAGGAGGCGGGCAGCGATCGCACGCGGATGCTCTCGGCAACGATCTGGCTCGCGGACATCAGTGACTACAACGCCATGAACGCGGTCTGGGACGCCTGGGTGCCGGAAGGCTGTTCGCCCGCCCGTGCCTGCGTGGAATCGAAGCTCGCGCAACCCAAGTACAAGGTGGAGATCCGCATCGTCGCCGCCACCGGTCACTCCGCGCACGACGCCATCGGCATGGCATGACGCTTCCCCGGTATCGCGGTCCCGCGGACGCGATGCCGGGCCCGCCCCGAGGCACGTGCGGATGTCCGCTTCGCCGCGGTCCGCGCGAACCCCTCGGGCGCCGGATCGCCCGGGTTCACCCGGGACGGTCCTTGCATTGACGAATCTCGATGCAATTGCTCGCTGAGACTGCCATCTTCCTCGGCGCCGCCGTCGTCGCGGTGCCCGTGTTCCGCAAGTTGCGGCTCGGCGCCGTGCTGGGCTTCCTGGTGGCGGGGCTGGCCATCGGTCCGTGGGGGCTCAAGCTCGTCACCAACGTCGAGAGCATCCTCCACTTCGCCGAACTGGGCGTCGTGCTGCTGCTGTTCATCATCGGCCTGGAGCTCCAGCCGTCGCGGCTGAAGGCGCTGCGGCGTCCCGTGTTCGGGCTGGGCTCGGCGCAGGTGGGCGTCACCACGGCCGCGGTGGCCCTCACGGCGATGCTGCTGGGCGCCGACTGGCGCGTGGGCGTGATCGCCGGCGTGGCGCTTTCCATGAATTCCACGGCCTTCGTGCTCCAGCTCCTCGGCGAGCGCAAGCAGTTGCCGACGCGCCACGGCCGGTCCGCCTTCGCCATCGCCCTGTTCCAGGACATGGCCGTCATTCCCATGCTCGCGCTGATCCCGCTGCTCGTGGCGCACGAAGCGGCCTCCGGCAGCGATCCATGGCTCGGCGCTGCCAAGGCCGTGGCCGTCATCACCGCCGTGATCGCCGGCGGACGGTACCTGCTGCGGCCCGTGCTGCGCGCCGTGGCGGAAAGCGGCATCCAGGAGATCTTCACGGCGGCAGCGCTTCTGGTCGTCATCGGCACGGCGCTCGTGATGCAGTCCGCCGGGCTGTCGATGACGCTCGGCGCCTTTCTGGCCGGCGTGCTGCTCGCGGACTCCGAATACCGGCACGAGATCGAAGCGGCCATCGAACCGTTCAAGGGGCTTCTGCTGGGCCTCTTCTTCATCGCCGTGGGCATGGGGGTCAACGTGGGCCTGCTGCTGGCTCGGCCGTTCGCCGTCCTGGGGACGGCGCTCGCATTGATGGCCGGCAAGGCGCTCATCGTGTTCGCGATCGCCACCATCACGCGCCACGAGCGTGAAAGCGCGCGCACTCTGGCCGTGCTGCTGGCACATGCCGGCGAGTTCGCGTTCGTGCTGGTGGGTCTCGCCCTGGAGAACCGTCTCGTCGACTCCGCCACGCGCGATTTCCTGGTGGTGGTGGTCACCGTCTCCATGGCACTCACTCCGCCCTTGTTCCTGCTGAACGAACGCTGGTCGGCGAGATCGCGCCAGGCGAAGAGCAGGCCGTTCGATGCGGTCGACGAAACGGACGCCCCCGTCATCATCGCCGGCATCGGTCGTTTCGGCCAGATCGTGAGCCGCGTCCTGAGCGCCCGGCGCATCGCCTACACCGCGCTCGATGCCAGTCCGGACCAGGTCGAGACGGTCCGGCGCGTGGGTCGCAAGGCCTATTACGGCGACGCCTCGCGGCTGGAACTGCTTCGCGCCGCCGGCGCCGAACGCGCTCGTCTCCTTGTCCTGGCCATCGACGACGTCGAGGCCTCGATACGCACTGCGGAGACGGTGCGCCGGCATTTTCCGCAGCTGCAGATCCTGGCGCGCGCACGAAACCGGCATCACGCGCTGCAACTGATGGAGCTGGGCGTGAAGGTCATCCACCGGGAGACTCTCGGCTCCGCGCTCGAGATGGCGCGGGACGTGCTCGAAGCGCTGGGCCTCGACGCGGAGGTTGCCCGCGATACGGTCGCCCGCTTCCGGCGGCACGACGACGAGGTGCTCCACCGTCAGTTTGCGGTGCATCGCGATGAAGACCGGATGATCCAGACGTCGAAGGAAGCGGCGGAGGAACTGGCCGGCCTGTTCGATTCCGACCGCGACAACGGTTCGGCCGGCAGCGCGGAGAATCCGCTCGACCTCGCACGCAGCTGGAAGTAGCGCAACCGCCCCCCTGGCACTAAGATCGGGACATTGCAGGGGAGGTTCGTCATGGCCATCGCACCGCTGTCCATCGACCTGCCCGCCGCCCTGCGCGGCACGGGCTTCGTTCCGTTCTACACGCCAGCGTCGGTCGTCCAGTCGCCGGTCAACGCGTTCACGCGCATCCTCGAAACGTCGGCGGCGACCGGGGCGCCTCTCCCGGCCGCCCAGGCACTCGCGCGCGCGGTTCCGGCGGCGGACACGCAGACGTTGCTGGACCGCTCGTACTTCCGGGATCTCATCGCCGGGCTCGGCCAGCCGCAGTTCCCCGGCGCTGCCGTGCAAGGTCCGTCGGCCGTGACCCAGTCCTTCGGCATCGAAGCCCTCCTCGGCCGCAACGGCCTGCCGCAGGCGCTGCAGCAGATCCCGGCCGCGCAAGCGGTGAATCTCTACGCTTCGGCCCTGAACCTCTTCAACACGATCCAGGCACTCGGCGGCGCCGAAGGCGGGGAAGGCTCGGGACCGGAACTCGGATCCCTGCTGGACATCACCGCCTGAACACGGGGCCCCGGGACCCTGGTCCCTGGCTCCCGGGAATTCAGGCCGCCTTCGGCGGCCATGGATTTCCAAGGTCCAGGTTCCGGGCTCCAATCCTTCGGTCACGGCGGGATTCTCCGCACCAAGGCCGTACGCATCCGTCATTAAGTGCTCGCCGCCGGTGCGCCGCGCGGCAGCCCACCTCCGATTCGGTGCAGCGCACTTTCAAGGTGCACGGCGATCGTCGTGCGGAAACATTCCCGGCATCAACGTCTTCGACTTCCCTTCCCGATCGCATGGCGGATCTGCGCCCCGTCTCGGCGCACGGCGAATGCGCGGCAGATTTATTGCAGTCCGCCTCGAACCGCCCCGACGGGGCGGCCCTCGGGACATCCATCAGGAGAGAGTCATGACACGCAGAGGAAGGGACCAGATATCGCCGCAGCGGAAGCTGCGCATCGGGCTGTCGGGCGCGATCGCAGCGGCGCTGGCCGCGCCGTTCGCGCAGGCGGAACCGGTACACACTCCCGTCACCGACGAAATGCTTGTCGGCGCCCACAAGGAAGCGAACAACTGGCTGATGGCGGGCCGCGATTACAGCGGCACGCGCTACAGCCCGCTCGCGAAGATCAGCACGAAGAACGTGAAACGGCTGGTGCCCGTGTGGTCGTTCTCCTTCGGCGTTCTGGATGCGCAGAACACCACGCCTCTGGTGGTCGATGGAGTCATGTACGTGACTGCGTCTCACGGCAAGATCTTCGCGGTCGAAGCGGCGACGGGCAAGCAGCTCTGGGCCTTCTCGCATCCCCTGCCCGACAACATCGGCAAGATGATGTGTTGCGATGTCGGCAACCGCGGCGCGGCGGTGTACGGCGACAAGGTTTTCTATGTGACGCCAGACGCCCATGTGATCGCGCTCGATCGCAGCACCGGCAAACCGGTATGGGACGTGACGGTCGGCGACTACACCAAGGCCCAGACCATGACCGTCGCTCCCCTCGTCGTGAAGGGCAAGGTGGTGGTGGGCATGTCCGGCGCCGAGTATCCGACGCGCCTGTGGATCGACGCGCTCGATGCCGAGACCGGGCGCCCAGGTGTGGCGTCGTTACACCATCCCCGGCCCTGGCGAACCCGGCTTCGACACCTGGGGCACCACGGATGCGGACGCATGGAAGTACGGCGGCGGCTCCACCTGGATCACCGGTTCGTACGATCCGCAACTGGACGTCCTGTACTGGAGCACCGGCAACCCCAACCCCGACTGGGACGGCGAGGGGCGCAAGGGCGACAACCTGTACACCAACTCCACTCTCGCCCTCGATCCGGACACCGGCGGCATCAAGTTCCACTATCAGTACACGCCCTGGGATGTCTGGGACTTCGACGGCGTGAACGAGACGATCCTGGCGAACGTGGACGGAAAGAAGGTGTGGCTGCACGGCGACCGCAACGGCTACCTGTACAAGATCGACCGCACCAACGGCGCGTTCGTGTGGGCCAAGGAGATCTCCAAGGTGAACTGGGCAACCGGCTTCACGCCGGAGGGCCGGCCCATCATCGACGAGACGAAGGTGCCGACGTACACGAACAAGGCGATGAACGTCTGTCCCGCCTCCGAGGGAGGCAAGTGGTGGAATCCCATGAGCTACCACCCCATCGCCAGGACCGTGGTGGTCCCCAGCCGCGAGATCTGCGTCGACATCCTGGCCGGCAAGAGCGACCGGGTGGAAGGCAAGTACAACCTGGGCATTGCCGAGGCCGACTGGATCAAGGGCTACGGTCAGCTCGTCGGTTTCGACGCCGTGACCGGAGAGAAGACCTGGACGGTGAAGGCGCCTTCGCCCTTCACCTCCGGCGTGCTCACCACCGGCGGCAATCTCGTGTTCGCCGGTACGCCGGAAGGTGACTTCAAGGCCTTCGACATCCGTACCGGCGAGGAACTGTGGTCCTACGCCACCGGTTCGGGCATCGTGGGCAGCCCGATCGCGTTTGCGGTGGACGGCAAGCAATACATCGCAGTGCCGTCGGGCTGGGGCGGCTGGACGGGCTGGGCCACCTGGGGCGGCAAGGGTGGCGCTCCGCACCTCAAGGACAACCGCAAGGGGGGTACGCTGTTCGTCTTCGCGCTGTTCGACGTCAAGTAATGCGCGCCGGCAGACGGAGCCCCGCCGGACCCCGTCTGCCGCTCTCCGGAGCCATCCCAGAATGAGAAGACTGCTTTGCCTGTTTGTATGCCTCGTGTCCTGCTGCGTTCAGGCGCAAGGTCTCACCAACCCGCTGTCGCCGGACCCCGAGGTCGTGGCCCATGGCCGCAAGCTGTTCCACCGCACCGGATGCATCGCGTGCCACGGCACGAACGCACGTGGCGCGGTGGGGCCGGATCTGACCGACGACGAGTGGCTGCGCGCGCCCTCGGACGAGATGATCTTCAACACCATCCGCAATGGACGCTCGGGGACGGTGATGTCGGGCTTCGCCGGAGATCTGTCCGAAGAGGAAACCTGGACGATCATCACCTGGCTGCGGGACGAGAACCGCAAGCGCAAGGCGCCCTGATCAGCGCTGGGAAAGAGTCGCGGAAGGCAATTCGCCGAACA
Organism: Betaproteobacteria bacterium; assembly: GCA_016713305.1. Classification (NCBI taxonomy): domain Bacteria; kingdom Pseudomonadati; phylum Pseudomonadota; class Betaproteobacteria; species Betaproteobacteria bacterium. The sequence goes on along the minus strand of JADJPK010000008.1, from coordinate 286,800 downwards.
GACGCCGATACTGCCGGCCGAAGAGGCTCGCATTCCAGAACCCCCACCTCGCCGCGACAGCCGACACCAGCACGTCGTGACGCCCCTTTGCGGCCAGGAGATCCCGCCGCGCATTGTTGAGCCGGATGAGCCGCAGATACTCCGCGGCACTCGTCCCCACCGAGCGGTGGAAGGCGTAGTTGAGCGTCCGCACGCCCACGTGAAGGTGCTCGCAGAGTTCGGTGAGCGTCGGAGCATCGGAGGAGTGGCTGGTGACGAAATCGCGGGCCCGCTGCGTCAGTCGCTCATAGGACGAACGTGGCCGGCCGACGCCACGGACCCCGGCTCTGCCCAGATAGGCGACGAGGACCAGCAACGCTGCGCGTTCCTCGATCTGCGCCTGGACGGCGGCGGAATCCCGGCTGGCGTGGTTGCTCTCCAGGTTGGAGAGCACCGACTGGCAGAAGCGCCGCAGAGCCAGCGTGCGGTGGGCGGGCAGATCCAGGATCCGTGGAAGATTCGACAGGTGTTTCGCGTCCGCGATGTGCATCGTGGCCGCGTAGTGCAGGAGGACCGGGGCCGGCAGGGAGATGCCGCCAACCTCTGCACCCGCCGGGCAGATGCCCCACAGGTCCACGCCGGGTTCCAGGGTGAGCACCCCGGTATCGTTCAATTCCTGACCGAAGAACCGGCTACCGGCGCAACCGGACAGCGGAAACAGGCAGGCGTACGTGGGGAGATGGTAGGCAACTCTCACTTCGGTCGCCGTCGACACCTTCTCCCGGAACACCAGCGTCTGCCCGATATGCCCGACCTCGGCGGTCACCTTCCACACGCCGGGGGTGAGCTGTTCGTAACGCCGCTGGGCCGTCTGCCCGTACGCGTCCGTCACCACATCGGGGCTGGTCGTTGTGACGCGGGTCCAGTGCATGTGCCCCTCCGAGGACTCCATCCCTTGTCCGGTTCCGCTCGAGGTCTTCGCGATCGCTTGGGGACTCACGCTGGCTCCTGCCGGCTGCGGACCGCGGTGAATGCGGTCACTCACGTCGGATTATGTCCGGACAGGAAGACGCTCTGCAGGAGGGAATTGTCTTCGCCCTGCCAGATTCCGGCAAATATTTAAGAAAGGCAGATTTGCCAGCCTGCCTCCCTCCTCAAGGGAGAGATCGCGGGCCGTAGACAGGGACATTGTTGTCGGGTCACACCGGCCCCAAACCTTGGGCCGGCCGCGGGTCCGACGCTGCATCAGGAGCCTTGCAAACATGCTGCACCTCGGGGGAATGGTCGCCGCCGCACTGGCCGCGTCCATCACTTGGCTGATTTCCAACGGTCTTTCCACCGGCGGAGTCGCCGGGATATCCCTCTGGTCCGCAGCCTGCGGGCTGGCTTGGGCCGCGGGCCGTCACCGCGCAACAGATGCGCCGATTCCAACGGCCAGCGCGGATCCCGAGCCGGAAACGAAAGCTTCCTCCGAACGACTGGTCGAACTGTGCGACGGTGTCCTGCCCATCTGGGCCAAGAACATCGAATCGGCCCGGGCGCAGACCCAGGACGCCATCGAGGACCTCGCCGGCCGCTTCGCCGGCCTCGCGACCCGGCTGCAGACAGCGGACGGCACGGGACAGGCAGGCGCCACTCACCACAACGACGTGGTGTCGACGCTGAAAGGATGCGAAGACCGCCTCAACCCGGTGCGCGAAAACCTCTCGAGCGCTCACAGCGTTCAGCAGCGGATCATGAGCGATGTCTCCGCACTTGCCGCGTTCACGGAAGAGATGCGCCACATGGCCTCGGACGTGGGGCGCCTGGCCGGACAGACCAACCTCCTGGCGCTCAATGCCGCCATCGAGGCGGCTCGCGCCGGCGAGTCGGGCCGTGGCTTCGCGGTGGTGGCGGACGAAGTCCGCAAGCTCTCCAGCCAATCCGCCGAGACAGGCAAACGGATCGGTGACAAGGTGTCCACGATCACCGCGGCAATCGAAGGCGTCGCCGCCGCCGCCGCGCAGGCCGCGCAGTCCCAGGCCCACGCCACCACGGCGACGGAGTCCGCCATACAGGAAGTGCTCGACCGCTTCTCGCAACTCGCCGAAACGCTGGAGGGCGACGCGCAGCGGCTTCTCACGGAGAACGCCGCGGTCCGCGACGAAATCGGTGCGTTGCTGGTGTCGTTCCAGTTCCAGGACCGCACCAGCCAGATCCTGCAGCACGCCATCGGCGACATCACGCGCATGCACGGCGTGGTTCAGGACTCGCGCGGCAATCCGGCCGCGCTCTCCTCCCTCGATCCTGCGCGCTGGCGTGTGGAACTGGCCAGGCGCTATGCGACGGAAGAAGAACGGCACAACCATGGCTCCACGGGTTCCCGGAGCGCGGCAAGCACGGTGACGGGCGTCAACTTCTTCTAGATCTGATCAACGGATACAGCCGGGCGGCCAGGGAGCCTTCCGGACGGAATCGGCACGGAGCGACAAATGGCAAAGACAATCATGATCGTGGACGACTCGGCCAGCCTGAGGCAGGTGGTCGGCATCGCGTTGAAGGGCGCCGGCTACGAAGTGCTGGAAGGCTCGGACGGCAAGGACGCGATGGGCAAGCTCGATGGCCGCAAGGTGCATCTCATCGTGAGCGACGTGAACATGCCCAACATGGATGGCATCAGCTTCGTCAAGGCAGTGAAGGCGCATCCGAACTACAAGTTCACGCCCATCATCATGCTGACCACCGAGAACCAGCAGGAAAAGATGATGGAGGGCAAGGCGGCAGGTGCGAAAGCGTGGATCGTGAAGCCGTTCAAGCCGCCAGAACTCCTGGATGCCGTGTCCCGCCTCGTGCTTCCCTGAGCGCGGACCCATGAGCGACACGACACTGACCATTGCCGGAGACTTCGGCATCTACCGTGCGGCCGAGCTGAAACCGCTCATCGCCGCGCAGGTGGCGGACTTCGAGGAACCGGCGCTAGATCTGGGCACCGTCACCGAGATGGACTCGGCCGGTCTGCAGCTGCTGTTGTTCGCGGAACGCGAAGCGGCAGCCCGCGGCCGCACGCTGCGCATCGCGTCGGCGAGCCCCGTTGTCGCGGACGTGCTGAGCGTCGCCGGAGTGCAGGCGCGATTCACGGTGGAATCCGCCTCATGAACGAACTCGAACAGGCAAGACAGACCTTCTTCGAGGAAAGCCGCGACATGCTGCGGCAGATCGAGGATGCGCTGCTGGCCCTCGAATCCGGAACGCAGGATCCCGAAACGCTGAACGGGCTCTTCCGCGCCGCCCACACCATCAAGGGATCGGCCGGACTGTTCGGGTTCGATCGCATCGGCCGGTTCACGCACGAGGTCGAGACGGTGCTCGACCGGCTGCGGTCGGGCGAGATCGCGTTCAGTCCCGTGCTGGCCGCGCTGCTGCTGCAATGCTCCGATCACATCGGACACCTTCTCGACGAAACCGCCCAGCCCACCGAGCGGCCCGAGACCGGTGCTGCAGGCGAGGTGCTGCTGGCCAAGCTGGTCACTCTGACGAACGCCACGGCACGCTCCGACTCGCCGGCCGCCGCGACGGCCGGGCCGGAGCTTTCGGACGAAGGCCCCAAGCCGTGGAACATCCGCGTGCGCTTCGGTGCCGACGTCTTTCGCAACGGCATGGATCCGCTGTCCTTCCTGCGTTATCTCGGAACTAAGGGCGACATCCTCGACGTGAGCACGACGGCGTCCGGGGATGCCCGAAGCAGAGGCATTCGACCCCGAGTCATGCTTTCTCACGTTCGAGATCGTGATGCAGTCCGCGGGCACGAAGGCGGAGATCGTGTCGGTGTTCGACTTCGTGAAGGACGACTGCACGCTCGAGGTGCTCGCGCCGGGAGACAGGATCTCCGAGTGGATCGCTCTGCTGAAGCGCATGCCGGTCCACGAGAAGCGCATGGGTGACATGCTCGTCGAATGCGGCGCCATCACGCGCGCCGAACTGGATCGCGCCCTCCGCGCCCAGGAAGCAGGCGCGGCCGACCAGCCGCTGGGACAATTGCTCGTCTCGCAGAACGCCGCGACGCCGGAGGTGGTTCAGGCTGCCGTGTCCCGGCAGCGCGAGCAACGCTCGGAGGAAGCCAAGTTCATCCGAGTGCAGGCCGACAAGCTGGACAGCCTGATCAGCCTCGTGGGCGAACTGGTGATCGCCGGTGCGGGAGCGAATCTGCTCGCACGCCAGGCAAAGGACATGCGGATGCTGGAGGCCACCCAGTCCATCACCGATCTGGTGGAGGAGATCCGCAACGGCGCGCTCCAGCTGCGCATGGTGCAGATCGGCGAGACATTCACGCGCTTCCGCCGCGTGGTCCGCGACGTGAGCCAGGAACTGGGCAAGCAGATCGAACTGGTGATCTCCGGCGCCGAGACGGAACTCGACAAGTCGGTGGTGGAAAAGATCGCCGACCAGCTGATGCACCTCGTGCGCAACTCCATGGATCACGGCATCGAGATGCCCGATGCCCGGATGGCGGCCGGCAAGCCGGCCAACGGTACGCTGCGGCTGAACGCGTATCACGATTCCGGCTCCATCGTGATCGAGGTGATCGACGATGGAAAGGGGCTGGACCGCGACCGGATCCTGCAGAAGGCATGGGAGCGCGGCCTGGTCGCCTCCAACGCCGAACTGACCGATCAGGAGGTCTACGGGCTCATCTTCATGCCCGGCTTCTCCACGGCAGAGAAAGTCACGAGCCTGTCGGGCCGCGGGGTCGGCATGGACGTGGTCAAGCGCAATATCGAGGCGTTGCGGGGTTCCGTCACGCTGAACAGCCGTCCCGGCGCCGGCACGACCATCTCGATCCGCCTGCCCCTCACGCTCGCCATCATCGACGGCTTCCTCGTCACCGTCGGCAAGTCGTCGTTCGTGGTGCCGCTGGACATGGTCGTGGAATGCATCGAGCTGCCCGCGGAGACGCCTGCGGCCGCGGGGTACCTGAACCTGCGTGGCGAAGTTCTGCCCTTCCTCCGGCTGCGCGACGTCTTCGACATCGACGCGCCCGCGCCCGTGCACGACAACGTCGTGGTCGTGCGCAACGGGGCACAGCGCGCGGGCTTCGTGGTCGACCGGCTTCTGGGGGAATTCCAGACCGTGATCAAGCCGCTCGGACGCCTGTTCCGCAATCTTCAAGGCATCGGTGGTTCGACGATTCTCGGCAACGGCGAAGTCGCGCTCATCCTCGATGTCCAGGCGCTCATCGAGCGCGCCACACGCAAGCATTCCGCGCACGAACTGGCAGGTTCCCGCGCTGCTCAGTCCTAACGCAACGAAACGTCACCAGGAGAAACATCCATGGACAAACGAATTGGCATCGGCTTCGGCATCGTCGCCGGGCTGCTTGCTCTGGTCACCGTCGTCACGACGAACGGGCTGGGCAACATCGGAACGCGGGCGGGCGACGAAGCCTCCGCGCGGATGGCCGCGATGGACGCGGTGCGGCAATGGCGCGAGACCGCAGTGGAACGCGCTGCGGCCGTCCGATCGGGCGCGCGCGATGTCGTCGAAAGCGCGAGCCTCCGTGCCGCCGAAACTCTTGGCCGGCTGCCCGCCGGCGGCCCGGTGGATGCCGCCAAGCTCAAGACACTCGAGACGCAGACGGCCGGCGCCGCTCGCGATGCCGGGTCAGGCAAGGGTTCGCAGGAATTCGGCACGGCGCATGGTGCACTCATGGCCGGCTCTCTCGACGCCACACTGGCGCTCAAGCGTGATGCGGAATCGGCCGGCGCCCGGATGCATGACGCCGGGTCACAGACCCGCACGCTGGCATTCGTCCTGATGTTCGCAGGCCTGGGCGTGGCGGTCTACGGATTGACCGTCGCCCGTCGTACCGGCGCAGACCGGCGTGTGATCGAAGCGGCCAAGGCATTGGCGGATGGCGACGTGGGCGGGTCTGTCGAAGCCGGGGACGACGAAGCGCTGTCGCACCTCGAGCGGGCGCGCACGAATCTCAGGTCTCTGCTCGATGCGCAGGCGGCGTGGGCTCACGCTCATGCCGGCGGTTCCGTGCGGGAACAAGCTGCCGCGACCGTCTTGCCGGGCGCCTGGAAGGATATCGCGCGTGCCACCGAAGACATCCTGCGGTTGCAGGCCGACGTCGAATCGCGCATGGAGTCCGTCATCCTGGCCTATGGCGAAGGCAAGCTCGACGTGCGCATGGAATCCCTTCCGGGCGACCGGGCTCGCCTCGGAACCGCCATCGAGAGCCTGCGCGAGAAACTGGGCCAGGTCATGGAGACGCAGGCCCACGGCACGCGCATCCGCAATGCACTGGACAACGTCACGACCAACGTGATGATCGCCGACAACGACGGCACGATCACCTACTGGAACAGTTCGCTCAAGGAAATGCTCACGGGCGCGGAGTCGGACATCCGCAAGGCGTTGCCTCAGTTCGACGTGCGCACGGTCATCGGCACGAACTTCGACCAGTTCCACCGCAACCCGGCCCATCAGCGGAACGTCCTGGCCCATCTGCGCGGCACGCACAAGGCGCAGATCGAGGTGGGCGGACGCATCTTCCAGCTCATCGCCAACCCGGTGTTCGACGACCAGGGCAAGCGCCTGGGATCGGTCGTGGAGTGGAAGGACCGCACGCAGGAAGTGGTGCTGGAGAACGAGATGAGCACCGTGCGCAACGCGCTGGACCAGGTCACCACCAATGTGATGATCGCCGACAACGACGGCAACATCCGCTACTGGAACACGTCGCTGAAGGAAATGCTGACGGCGGCAGAGGCCGACATCCGCAAGGCGCTGCCCAACTTCGACGTGCGGACCGTCATCGGCACCAATTTCGACGCGTTCCATCGCAATCCGGCACACCAGCGCAACCTGCTGGGCCAGTTGCGCGGCACGCACAAGACGCAGATCGAGGTGGCGGGACGCAGCTTCCAGCTCATCGCCAATCCGGTCGTGGACGCGCAGGGGAAGCGCCTGGGATCGGTCGTGGAATGGAAGGACCGCACGCAGGAAGTCGCCATCGAGCGCGAGATCAACGATATCGTATCGGCGGCCGCGCAGGGCGATTTCACCCGCCGCGTGGCCATCGAGAACAAGGAGGCCTTCTTCAAGGCGCTGGGCGAACGCATGAACACGCTGCTCGCCACGAGCGAGGAAGGCCTGAACGAGGTGGCGCGTGTGCTGTCCGCGCTCTCGCAGGGCGACCTCACCCAGCGCATCACCAAGGACTTCCAGGGAACCTTCGGGGTGCTGAAGAACGACTGCAACGCAACCTCTGAACGCCTGAGCCAGGTGATCTCGGAGGTAAGGACGTCGGCAGATTCGCTGACCGGAGCCGCGGAGCAGGTCAGCGCCACGGCGCAGTCGATCTCGCAGAGCGCCAGCGAGCAGGCGGCGAGCGTGGAAGAGACGAGCGCATCCGTGGAGGAGATGTCCGCCTCCATCTCGCAGAACTCGGAGAACGCCAAGGTCACCGACGGCATGGCGTCGAAGGCGGCGACGGAAGCATCCGAAGGCGGGAACGCGGTGACACAGACCGTGCAGGCGATGAAGCAGATCGCCGACCGCATCGGCATCATCGACGACATTGCCTATCAGACCAATCTGCTCGCTCTGAACGCCGCCATCGAGGCGGCCCGCGCCGGCGAGCACGGCAAGGGCTTTGCCGTGGTGGCCGCCGAAGTGCGCAAACTGGCGGAGCGCAGCCAGGTGGCCGCGCAGGAGATCGGCACCCTGGCCGGCAGCAGCGTGGATCAGGCGGAGCGCGCCGGCAGGCTGCTGGAGGAGATGGTGCCCAGCATTCGCAAGACCTCGGATCTGGTGCAGGAGATCACGGCCGCTTCGGAGGAGCAGTCCACCGGGGTGTCGCAGATCAACGGCGCCATGAATCAGCTCAACCAGGCGACGCAGCAGAACGCGTCCGCTTCCGAGCAGCTCGCCGCCACGGCCGAGGAGATGAGCGGCCAGGCGGAGCAGTTGCAGGAGCTCATGGCGTTCTTCCAGATCGATTCCCGCACGGCCGCCCGGCGGGCAGCGAGTTCTCCCGGGTCCGAGCCCGGACGCCGGCAATCGATGCGCAATGCCGTTCCCTTGCGCCGCACGGGAACGGACGGCGCGGCGTTCGACGAGTCCTACTTCGAGAAATTCTAGGAGACCGGAATGAGTCGTGTCATGGAGTCCGCGGCCCATGCCGCGGCCCCGGTTCCGGCCGCCAGGCAGTTCCTGACGTTCCAGCTCGCCGGGGAGATGTACGCGGTGGGCATCCTGAACATCAAGGAGATCATCGAGTGCGGGGCGCTCACGTCCGTTCCGATGATGCCGCAGTTCATTCGCGGCGTGATCAACCTGCGGGGATCGGTGGTGCCCGTCGTCGACCTGAATGCCCGCTTCGGCCGTCCGCCCTCCGGTATCGGCAAGCGCTCGTGCATCGTCATCATCGAGGCCGAGACGGAGGGCGAGTTCCAGGACGTCGGCGTGCTGGTCGACTCGGTGAGTGAAGTGCTCGACATCGCGGACGCGGACATAGAACCGGCGCCGACCTTCGGCGCCGGCATCCGTTCCGATTTCGTGTCGGGAATGGGCAAGGTCGCAGGCCGTTTCGTGATCCTGCTGGAACTGACCCGGGTACTGGCCGTGGACGAGATGGCCGCGCTGGCTCTCGACCCGCAAGCGGTCACTCACTGAGGCTCCCGCATGGTCCTGGAAACCGCCATCACCGACCGCGAGTTCGACTCGCTGCGCACCCTGCTCTACCGGGAGGCGGGCATCACGTTGTCGTCTCAGAAGAAGCCCATGGTGTGCGGCCGACTCGGACGGCGGCTGCACAAGCTCGGCCTGCGGTCCTATACGGACTATCTGCAGCGCATCGATGGTGGCGTCGATCCCGCGGAGCTGCAGACGGCGATCGACCTGCTGACCACCAACGAGACCTATTTCTTCCGCGAGCCGAAGCACTTCGAATGGCTCAGGGAACGCATGCGTGCCGCTCCGGCGGGCCGTGCATTCCGCGTGTGGAGTGCCGCATGCTCCAGTGGGGAGGAGCCGTACACCATCGCCATGGTGGCGGCGGATACGCTCGGAGAGAGGCCATGGGAAATCCTGGCCTCCGACATCTCCACCCGTGTGCTCGACTCCGCACGTCAGGGCCTTTATCCGATGGAACGGGCCGAGCACATTCCCAAGGCCTATCTGAGCCGCTTCTGCCTCAAGGGAACCGGTCCGTACGAGGGGCAGTTCCTGATGGCGAAGGCCTTGCGCAACCGCATTCGTTTCCAGCAGGTCAACCTGCAGCGCCCGTTCGCGGAGGGCCCCCCCTTCGATGTGATCTTCCTGCGCAACGTGATGATCTATTTCGACGTGGAGACCAAGAAGTCGCTGGTCGAGCGGCTCGCTCAACGCCTGGGACCGGAGGGACGGCTCGTGATCGGCCACTCCGAGAGCCTCAACGGCGTGACGGCCGCCTTGCGCGCGGAACTGCCCACGGTGTACGCGCCCACCTGAGCCCCCGACGATGATCGCAACCTGGCAGCCCGCCATCGAGGAGATCTACCTCATGCCGGGCGATCTCCATTTCGGTCCTGCGCCGGGCCGCATCAGCACCCTGCTGGGCAGTTGCGTGTCCATCGCGCTGTGGCACCCCAAGCGGCGCATGGGGGGCATGTGCCACTATCTCCTGCCGTCGGGCCGCCGGCGGCCTGGCTCCAAACCGGGTGCCTACGCCGACGAGGCAATCGCGGAACTCGTAAGGCACATCACACGCGCCGGCAGCAGGCCCGCTGAGTATCGCGCCAGTCTCGTGGGCGGCGGGCACATGTTCCCCATGATCCGCCGCTCGTCGATCTCCGAGATCGGCGACCGGAACGTCGCCGCCGGCCGATCCCTGCTCGAGAAGAACGGATTCACGCTCTACATGGAAGACACCGGCGGCAGCGGGCACCGGCACGTGGAGTTCGATCTGGCGACCGGAGACGTCCGGGTCCGCTTTGAACGCCAGCCACCGTCCGACGAGACTCTTCGGAGACCCGCATGAGCAACAAGACGCAAGTTCTGGTGGTGGACGATTCGGCGGTCGTGCGCAAGGTGCTGACCGATCAGCTCGCGCGCGACCCGTCCCTGGAAGTGATGGCGGCCGTCGCCGATCCGTTGCTCGCCATGGAACGGATGAAGATGAAATGGCCCGACGTCATCGTGCTGGACGTGGAGATGCCCCGCATGGACGGCATCACGTTCCTGCGCAAGATCATGGCGGAACGCCCCACGCCGGTCGTCATCTGCTCCACGCTCACGGAAAAAGGCGCGGAAACGACCATGCAGGCACTGTCCGCCGGTGCGGTGAGCTTCGTGACCAAACCCAAGATCGGACTCAAGGACTTCCTCACGGAATCCGCGGCCGAACTCATCGGGGCCGTCAAGACCGCAGCGCGTGCCAAACCTCGCGCGACCGCCGCCAAGAGTCCGGCACCCGCGGGAATGGTGAATCCCGCGCCCAAGCTGACCGCCGATGCGATCCTGCCTTCGAACGCGCATGCGATGGCCCGCACCACCGAACGCGTGGTCGCCATCGGCACCTCCACGGGAGGGACGCAGGCACTCGAAGAGGTCCTGGTGGCATTGCCACGGGTCTGTCCCGGCATCGTGATCGTGCAGCACATGCCGGAGAAGTTCACCGCATCCTTCGCCCAGCGGTTGGACAGCGTCTGCCAGATCGACGTGCGGGAAGCCGCGCACGGAGATCGCGTCGTGCCCGGCCGCGCCTTGATCGCCCCGGGCGGGAAACACATGCTGCTGCAGCGAAATGGCGCCTACTACCAGGTCAACGTGATCGATGGCCCGGTGGTCAACCGGCATCGGCCCTCCGTGGACGTGCTGTTCCGGTCGGTCGCGCAGCAGGCCGGGCGGAACGCCACGGGCATCATCATGACGGGCATGGGGGACGACGGCGCGCGCGGCATGAAGGAGATGCACGACGTCGGTGCCCCGGACCGTCGCGCAGGACGAGGCGACCTGCGTGGTGTACGGCATGCCGAAGGAAGCCGTGAAGCTTGGCGCCGTGGACGCGATCGTGCCGTTGGCCGAGATCGCCAGAGAGATCAGCCGACTGGCGTGAGGACCGGCAGCCACCCGCGGGCAGACCGATCAGACCATGCCGAGGTCGGGGATGGAAGCAAGCCGGATCGGGCAGGAGTCGACCCGCCCGGGCCGGAGTCGTTCCAGGGAGACGGCACCGTCATGCAGCGTGGACTGCAGACGCGCCGCCTGAGTCACGTCGTGCCAATCGGGAGATCCCCATGAATCTGGTGCAACTGGTATACGCGAGCAGGATGTCCGGGCCGCTGTCCATGTCGGAACTCGTCCAGATGCTGGATGTGGCCCGAAGCCGCAATGCGCAAGCGGGGCTCACGGGCATGCTGACGTTCGGGGCCGAAGAGTTTCTCCAGGTCCTGGAGGGACCCGCGGATGCCGTGAACGCGCTCTATTCGAAGCTCATGACCGACCCCCGGCACAAGGATCTCGTGCTCCTCGGTTACGGCCCGATCGCCGTGCGGCAGTTCGCCGACTGGTCCATGGGCTTCTATTCGCTGGGCGACGATGGCCTTCTGGCGGAAGCCGGCTTGCCCGCGGACAGATTCGATCCGGCATCGATGAAGTACGAGCAGGCGCTGCGACTTCTGCGCGCGATGTCGGACCGGTTGGGTCGGGCCGGGTCCGGCGCCGGCCCCGCCGGGACCCGGGCGATGTCCTCCCGGCCGAGGGAAGGCGCCGCCCCGATCCGGCAAGTATCGGGCTAGACGCGATCCGACCCTTGTGCGCGGCCGCGACGCAGGTCTTGCGGCTGGCCGCTGCCTGGGACGGTCCGCACACGTCCCGGTTTCCGGGCTGGCAACCCGCGGCGAGGGGGCCCGGAACCATGCGGCAACCACCGACCCGCCAGTGCAGTGGCACCGGTCGCCATGGAATCCGGGATGGATGCAGGGCCGCGCCGGGGGGACTCCTCCGAACGGGAGATCACTCGACTCGCGCGCGATCGCCGTAGCCGTAGCGGATCACGTGCGGATCGAGCCACTGCGCGACGCCATCGAACTCCTTCGCGTAGCGGCGCCAGCGGCCTTCGGCGGATCGATACAACGGGCGCGACACGTCGGCAAAGCTCGGCGTGGATATCACCTTGCCGCGCGCATGCTCGTGAAACGAAGCCGGCGCGTCCTGCCACTCCAGCCCCATCTGCGACAGGACCGGCCCGACCGCCTGCCGCAGATCGCGCACCAGGTCCTCGTAGCGGATCTCGACGCACGCGATGTCCAGTTCGCTGCGCATGTGCTCCCAGTGCGACATCACCGCATCGTAGAACCGGGCGCCGGTGGTCCAGTCGAGGAAATGCACCGTGAGCGGATCCGGTGCGAAAGCCTGCATGAAGCAGCTCAGGAGCACGTCGCGCGGATCGCGCAAGCAAAAGACGACCGGCGACTGGGGAAACAGGGCGCGAATGAAACCCGCGTGCAATGTGTTCATGGCCGTCTTGTCCACGAACCGCTCGGAGGCCGCAAGAGCACGGCCCACCCTCTCCTCCGCCAGCGTCCAGTACTGCGAACGCAGCTTCTGCCGCCCCGCGGGCCCCACGGCCTGGAACGTCCGCGTCCAGTGCTCGCCGGGGCTTGCGGCCTGCCGCCCGAGATGGCGCATCAGCCTGGGCACGATGTCGTGCTCGTCGCTGGTCGACACTTGCGGATGGGCGTCCAGCACCTGCTCGAGAAGCGTTGTCCCCGAACGGTAGAAGCCGATCATGAACACCGGCGACCGTGCTTGGCCCTCGTCTGCCGTGTCCTCGACGAAACTGGCGGTGCAGAGGGTGCGTTCCAGCGCGAGACTCGAGGGCACGGCATTCGCGTCGAAGCGCCCGGGCGGCAGACGGGACAGCGCGAGCCGGCCCGCGCGCGATATCGACTCGAAAGCCCGCGGAGCATCTCCCTGCCGGTCCAGCACGCGCCCCAGCTCGAACAGCGCACGACCGAGATTGGGATCGCCCGGCTTCGCCCCCACCGTCTCCAACAACGAACGGGCCTCGTCGAGCCTGCCGAGTTCGATGTCGATCGTGGCGAGAAGAATCGCCGCGTTCGATGCGTCCGGCGCCAGCGTGCGGGCCCGCAGGGCGGACACGCGGGCCTCTTCATGCCGGTTCATGCGCACCAGGGCCTGTGCACGCAGGTGATGGCCGCGGGCGGCGGCCGGATGGATCTTCAGCGCCGCATCGATGACGGCCAGGGAAGGTTCGAACGCGAACAGCCCGTGCAGCTCGTGCGCGAGATCGAGCAGCGGATCGACGTTGCCGGACTTCCGCGCGGGTCGCTGCAGGAGCCGCGCGGCTTCCAGCAGGCGCTCGCGCGCCTCCCGGACGTGTCCCAGCCGGGCGAGACAGTGCCCCAGCCCGCCTAGCGCGATATCGGACTGCGGCGCGATCCGCAGGACCTCCTCGAAGCACGCCCGTGCGCTGTCGTAGTCGCCACGTTGCACTGCGGTCCGGCCCCGTGCGATCAGCTGCACCGCATCCATCGAACGATCGCTCTCCGCTCCACCTCTGAATCCCGCCGCGGCACCCCTGGCGGTAGCCCGATGATGGGCGAGCGGGGCCGTTCGCGACATGCGTCATATCGTCGCATGTGACGTCATGACGCAGTCCTGGGCAAGGCACCCAAACCTAGAATCGGCCTTCACGGTGCAACGGTCGGAAGCCCCCGCAATTCACGACAGACCGGTGCCGGAAGTCCAAACCCATCCACCAGGAGCCTCCTCCATGCAATCAAGCAAAGTCTTTCAACGGTCCGCCATCGCAACCGCTCTGACGGCCATGGTCGCCGTCTTCGCAGCAGCAGACGCGGTGGCCGCTGGCGCCGTCACGTTCCAGAGCTGGAACGGTGTGGTCGGCGACGCGTCGATCGGCGCCGGTGACACGCTCACGGCATTCAAGGATCTGCCCAAGAGCAACTATTCCGACAACCCGAGCCTGAACTTCTCCGCGTGGGCACACGCCGGCGGCTCTCCCTGGTGGACGTTCCAGCTCACCGAAGCCGTCGACACGACGATCCGCCTGGAAGCCACGACAAGCAGCGCGGCGTACAAGCCCGCGATGACCGTCTGGGCCTCCGGCAACACGAAGTTCGACGGTGGCGAATCGGCCGTGACGACCGAAGTCGCGAACAACGGCTGGGACACGCCTCACTCCTTCAATGCCGTCGGCGAACTCGGCTCGTTCGGCACCTACTGGATGAGCGGCGATGGCGTCACGACCTACTCGAACATGAAGCAGACGCTCGCCTATGGCGTGACGGGTCCTTCACACGACAGCGGCACGGGTTGGGGAGAGAGCATTCTGCAGGGTGTGCACGACGTCAGTGTCGATAACACCTACGAGAGCGGCGTCGCCGGCAGCACGGGTTCGAACTGGCTGGAGATCAGCTTCACGAACCTGCAGCCGGGCTGGTACGTCATCTTCGCCGGCGGGTCCGATCATTCGCTCAGCACCCAGAACATGACGCTCTCGGTGAACACCGCACCCGTTCCCGAGCCCGAGACCTGGGCCATGCTCGCTGCGGGCCTCGTCGGGATGGCATTCATGCGCCGCAAGCAGCGCGCCTGAGCGTCTCCATCGAAGAATTGGCGGGCCGGCAAGGTACAGGGCGCTTGGCGGTGCCACCTGTCGCTGCGCCGGCTCGCCAGCCATGCAATCGTCGAAGTCGTCTTCACGCACGTTCCGCGTCGTCGCAATGACGCGGAACCTCCAGGCTGAACGTCATGGGGCCAGGGGGAGCAGTTTCCGGTCCGCCGCCCGGCTTGCGCGAGACCTTCGAGCATCCGTCGGGTAGGTCATGTCATCACTCTCGTTTTCCAGACGCCGCACGGTCACAGCCGTGTCGGCGCTGCTCGCACTTGCGGGCATCACCGGCGCGTTCGCGCACCTCGGCCCCGTTCCTGTTTCGCTCAAGGGCGTGGCCATCCCCGAGGTTCCCGGTCTCACCACCGGACCCGACCCCATCATCGTCAATCGCCAGAAGGCGATGATCCTCGGGAAGGCGCTTTTCTGGGACATGAACGTGGGCAGCGACGGCATGGCTTGCGCGTCGTGCCACTTCCACGCGGGTGCCGATGCAAGAGTGAAGAACCAGATGGCGCCGGCCGGACCGGGCGGCGTCCCGACGTTCGACAAGGCATCCGACGGATTTCCCCGTGGTGCGAACTACACGCTGAAGCGCGGCGACTTTCCTTTCACGCAGTCCAAGGATCCGGCGATCGAGATCGAAGTCGCGGGACTCGCCAGGAAATCCGATGATGTCGCCGGGTCGGCCGGCACGTTCGGGGGCGGATTCAGGACGGTGGAACTCGCCGATGCGTCAGCCGACGATTGCAGCCGGTCGGCCGATCCGGTCTTCCACGTCGGCAGCGTCGGCGCACGGCGCGTGATCGAACGCAACGCCCCGAGCGTCATCAATGCCGTGTTCAACTACCGCAACTTCTGGGACGGCCGCGCGAACAACACGTTCAACGGCAGCAGTCCATGGGGCGACCGCGACCGCACTGCGGGCGTCTGGGTCAAGCAGGCGAGCGGCGCCGTGGCAAAGCTCAGGCTGCGGCTTTCGAACTCGGCCCTGGCTTCGCAGGCGCTGGCGCCCCCGGTGAGCGCGACGGAAATGAGCTGCGCCAACCGCAGCCTGGCGGACCTCGGCCGCAAGCTCATGTGGCGCCGTCCGCTCGAGTCCCAACGCGTGCATGCGTCGGACAGCGTCCTGGGGCCCTTGGCGTACAGCACGGGGAATGCGCTCCTGCCCGGCCTCAAGACGTACTACGTCACCCTGATCCGGGAGGCGTTCAATCAGAAGTTCTGGTCGTCGGGTGTCCGTGGCCCCTTCGGCTCGCCCAAGCCGACGGGAAGTGGTGATGTTCCCCTGCCCTACAACCAGTTCGAAGCGAACTTCGGCATGTTCTTCGCCCTGGCATTGCAGGTGTACCAGTCCACCCTTGTCTCCGACTACTCTCCGTTCGACCGCAGCCGCCGCGACGCCGAAGGCAATCCGGTGGATCTGTCTCCCGGCGCGATCCGCGGCATGCAGCACTTCCGCACCGCTCACTGCAATCTCTGCCACATCGGACCGCTGTTCACCTCGGCCGCTGTGGAAACCAACGCTGCTCTGGTGCGAAGCAACCCGATGGCTTTCGGCACGGAGACCTTCACGGTGAGCACGACTCGCAACGTGATCGGACGCACGCCGGCGATCAAGGGCACGGGCTTCGTCGACACGGGCTTCGCCGCGACAGGCGTCGTGGAGGACACATGGGATCCGGGGCTGGCAGGCAAGGATGCGTTCGGCAATCCGCTGTCCTTCGCCGAGCAGTATCTGCAGTACCTCGTCGGAAATCGGACCGCGGTCGTGGATCCCGTCGTGATGACAGTGCGCCCCTGCGACCTCCAGGTTCCCATCGCGTTCAACCTGCCGATCCCGCACCCGCTCATCTTCACGCAGGTGCAAGGTGTGGTTCCGCAGTCGCAACAGACGGCCGACTGCTACAACCCGTCCGGCGTCTATGTGCCGACACAGGCGGCCGCCGCAGCCGAGCTGGCAAGCAGCAACAACCGCAGGATGCTCGCCGTCACGGACGCGGCATTCAAGGTGCCATCGCTCCGGAACGTCGAACTGACCGGGCCCTACATGCACAACGGAAGCATGGCCACCCTGGACGAGGTGGTGGAGTTCTATTCCCGTGGCGGAAACTTCGAGGGGCGCAGCAAGCAGTTCGGCATGGTGTTTCCGCAGTCCACGCTGCAGCTCGACGCCCAGGCCCGTGCCGACGTGGTGGAATTCCTGAAGTCTCTCACGGACGACCGAGTCCGATACGAGCGCGCGCCGTTCGACCATCCGGAACTGCGCGTGCCTCACGGCAGCCCGGGCGACCACACGCGCATTCTGGGAACGAACGCATTGAGTCCGGTGCTGGGCGACGACGAGTTCATCCTGGTCCCGCCCATCGGCGCCGCCGGACGCGTCGACGCGCTGCTGCCCTTCGACACCTTCCTGGCCCCCTGACCACGAAACGAAAAGGCCGCGACGGAGCGTCGCGGCCTTTGGCCGGAAGATGAAACGCAGCGGATCAGCGCTGAGCGCGGCGACCGCGAGTCGCCAGCAGCATGAGAGCCAGTCCCGCGCCGGTCAGTGCCCAGGTCTCGGGTTCGGGCACCGGGGCCAGCGTGAGCGACGCCGAGAAGACACGGTTGGAGCCCCAGGTGCTCGGGTCTTCCGTGTACTGGCACGTATAGCACGCTCCGCCCACGGCAACCGTATAGCTGCCTGCGGCCAGCTTCCATGTTCCGGTCACGCTCTGATTGGCCGATCCATCGCCGGCGTAGTCGATGATGGGCTGGCCCTGCGCGTTGCGGTCGCCATTGACATCGACGCCCGCACCGTCGATCGCGTAACCGATGAACGTGACTTCAGCGGCATCGCCGTTGTCGTTGGCCATCCAGAAGTTGCCCAGTCCGTTCCAGGCGCCTTCCTTGTCGCCAAGCTTGCCGGTCTCGGCGGCATAGGGGGTACCGGGCAGAAAGCCCGGGTGATGCGCAAGGTAGGCAGGGGCCGTGGCGCCTTCATGGGAAGCGGCAGGAATGAGCCCCGAATACAGTGAGAAGGCCGGGATCAGATCTCCAAGTCCCAGGCCAGGATCGTTCTGCGCGCTGACGGACAGCGTGACGAACGATTCCTGCGTCAACGTGAACTTGAGGAAACGCCCCTTGTGACTGTCGCCCCAATCGGCGTCGGCGGCATCGGCCCAGGAGAAATTGGAGGCGACGCGAAGGCCGGTAAGCGTGTAGGTGTCCACTCCGTCGAACGTGGCCGGGGCCGCGAAGAAGTCGCGATTGTTGTAGCTCACGTGAGCGGAGGCGATCGATGCCGAGGCAAGCAGTGCAAGGCCCACAATGGCGCGCAGGGATGTCATGGGGATCTCCCGAATCGTTGGTGATATTGGGTGTGGTCCGGCAACGCGATGTGCTGGCCGTGTGGCTTGACGCGGCTCGCATCGAAGCGGGACATGCCGGAGCCCGCAACTTTAGGTTCGTGCAACGCACTCGGGAATGCGACGCAATGCCGCACCCCCCCCCCGGCGCGCACATACCCATGGCCCTGTCCCGTCAGCGTGGGCCGCTAGCGCTCTGCCCCAGCGTTCCGCCCACTTCACCGGCGGCATCCACCCACACATGCGGAAAGCCGAGACGCTGCAGCCATTGCGGCCCTTCGTCTTCCTTGAGCAAGGCGATGGTGGACGCGCTGCCGGCCACCAGGCAGTAGGGGCCGATCACCGTCACTGACGCGAGGTGCCGGACGGGCCAGCCCGTCAGCGGGTTGAGGATGTGCCCGTAGCGGACGCCGTCCACCACGATGCATCGCTCGTAGTCTCCGCTCGTGGCCACGCCGCCTTCGCGCACGGAAAGCCCGCCAGCCACAGCGTCATGTGCACGGGGATGACGAACACCGATCTGCCAGGGCCGGCCATCGGGTGCCGCACCGATCACGCGGATGTCGCCGCCAAGATTGACCAGACCATGGGCGATGCCGTGCTCGCGGCAGATGCCGGCAGCGCGGTCTGCGGCGTACTCCTTGACCACCCCGCCCAGATCGATCTCCATTCCCGGCGCGAAGGTGATCGACGACCTTGTCCACCGCACCTTGTGCCAGCCGACGCGCGGCAGCAGCGCCTCGACGTGGCCACGGTCCGGCAGCAGCCCGGAATCGAAGCGCCAGGCTGCGCGCAACACGCCGGACGTGATGTCGAACAATCCGTCGCTCTGGCGATGACACGTGTCGGCATAGTGGAGAAGCGACGCCGTTTCGGCGTCGATGTCGATGGTGCCCCCGTGCAGGGCGACACGATTCATTTCCGACAGGAAGCTGTCGGTCCGGTAACGCGAATATCGCTGTTCCAGCCGCTCGATGTCGGCGCGCGCCATCTGGAACGCCCGCTGCGCGGTGGTCTCGTCACGGGCATGACACTGCAGTTCGCACGGCGAGCCCATTGCCTTGAAACGGAGCGCATGGAGCCTCACGGCGATCTCCCGTCGAGCACCATGCGAGGGAACCGCACGGCCCCGGGGCCCCGGGTTGGAACACGTGCCGGGCATGGGCGCCGCATCGCGGGGGAGAATCGGGTACGGCACCGTGCACTCACGCAGCGCGCCTCAGAAGTCGAGCGACCAGCTCACCCAGAGGTTGCCCTTGCGTTCGAGCTGATAGCCGTTGAAACGGTCGCGCACGGGCTCGAGCCATTCGATCCCCAGCCTGCCGGCATCGGACTCGAACCCGGGCACGACGAAATTCACACCCACACCCACGTCGAGAAACCGCCCACCGTAGTTGCCCGGATGGTCGGGAGGACTGGTGGTCATGTGCGTCCCTTGACGGACTCCGCGCACCGCGCCCTGCGTGGAACGCAGACCGCGCAACGATACCGCGAGCCGGTCGCCCACACTGTAGCCGGTCCATACGGAAAGTTGCGTGGCATCGCCGAGCGCATACCCGGCATCGTTGTAGCCGCCCGTGCGCCGGGTGGCCATCGCCTGGGCGCCCCAGAAGAGGCGTGCGGTGCGCCCGTTGTACGTGACGCTGGGCTGGACATCCCAGGTGCCGCTGCCGGGCTGCATGCCGTAGTCGAGCGCATGACCGGCGCTCATGAGCTCCGAGGTGCTGCCCGTGGGTATGCTGAGCCCCAGTCCTGCGTGCAATTCGTGCGACCCGCTGCCCGCAATCCGGATCAACGCGGCGACGGTCGTGTCGCCGAGCCCGCCCGATCCGTGACGGTCGTGTCCACCGTGGCTGTGCGTGGCAGAGGCGTCGACGATCGCGCCGGCCAGGGGCCGCATGGTCATGGTCATGTCCATGAATTGGGGCATGATCATGAGATCGATCCGATCGGTCAGCCCGTACATGATGTCCAGCATGTGCATCTGCATGCTCATGGACGTGGGCACGAGCGAACAGGACGTCCCTTCGCAGGCCTGCGCCGTCACCTCGGCATCGCCGGCCTTGCGGTCGCCGCGTATCGTCGGGCCCGCTTGCCGCGATGCCGCGAACCGGTACGCGATCATGAGGCTGCCCTTCTCGCCCATGGAATGCCCGTACATCAACCCGGCCGGCTGCCACGTTCCCGCGTGCCCTGCGTGCGCGTGCGGCATCTGCGCGTGATCGTGGTGGGAGGCATTCTCTCCGCCCGGATCGTCGAACGAGTCTCCGGGACGCCTGGCACGGCGGCCGTCGAAATCCAGCTTGAGCCCCACGTTGAAAAGCCAGTAGTGATAGTCGGCAAAGACGTCTTCGCCCCCGCCACCGGCCTTGAGCCTGCCCCCATGCAGGTAATACTCGGCGCCGGCCTCGACCTTGAGTCCCCGGGACAGTTCGCGTGTCACCGAAACGCCGGCGCTCACTGCGCCATAGCCCGACAGCCGGTGGTCGCTGGAGTAGTGCTGAGCCGGCAACCGGCCGAAATCCAGATGCCCGTCGGGCAGGGTCGGTGCCCGCAGCGCGAAGAGGAAATAGGGCTGGTAGAAATCGGCGGCGGTCTGCGTGTAGTAGCGCATCCGCGGCGTGACGAGCCAGTCAGGGCCGATGGCCTGGCTCCAGAGTGTTTCGAAGGTGTGCGAACGGATGCTCCAGTCGTCCTGGGCAAAGCGGTAATCCAGCTGCAGTGCTGCGTCCGGACCGGCAAAGTAGTGCGACCATCGGGCGTCCATGGCCCATTGGGCGCGCGACTGCGGGCGGTTCTCCGCGACGTTGAAGACGCGCGTGAACCACAGACCGCCGAAGAGCACCGGTGGGGTCGCCGGATCGGCGAAACCCATCATCACGAGCTTGTAGGGGTTCTCCAGGAATCCGGAGCTGCGGTCGAAGGAAACTCCGAGCGAGGCGGTGGTGTTCCGGTCGATCACCTGCTTCAGCGACAGCCCCGCCGACCAGTCCTGGCGTTCGCCCTTGAAGCGTTGGACGGTGAGCCCGCCCTGATCCTGGTCGACGATGCGCGGCCCCGAAGAGGCCTGCCGATAGAGGCCGTAATCGATCCAGGCCGACGCAGGACCGAGGTTCGCATCGACTGTGCTGCTGGTGTAACCCGCCGACGCCGTCACGGTCGTGCGTTTTCCGGCGAAGTCCCACGCGTTGGCGATCCGGCCGAAGCGCGAGCGGAAATCCGGTTCGTCCGATGTGCCGAAGGCCACGTCGGTCGTCGCACGATCCCATTCGCGGGACAGCGTCACGTCCACCTGTCTTCGAGTCTCCGCCGACGCGGCCGTCATCATGTGGTAGATGTCGCGTTGCGGCACTCGGGTGGAGGCGGGACCCAGGCCGAACGGAACCAGTTGTCGATTGGTGCGGGAGTCGCTGACCGGATAGGCGGAGGCCCCGGTCACCGTAAGGAACGCTTCGGGTGCGGAGAGGATCGGTGTCGCGCCCGACCAGGTGTCCTGCACGAAGCCGAAGGCGAGCTTCAGCCGGTCGGTGAGCCTCAGCCTTGCATCGCCATGCATGCTGTCGACACGCAGCGGAGCGAGCCCCCGCACCGTTCCTCCCGGGCCCGGCCAGTACGTGCGGCCGCCCTCCTGATACTGGCTGTAGTGGATCTCCGCGTCGTCGACATCGGCGCCCGCCACCATGCCGGGCAGCGCCATGGCGGCAGCCATCAGTGCGGACGCGATGGACGAGTCCAGTGCATCCAGCGGCACGGCGCGGCTGGCCGTGAGCCGCGCCTCCAGCGTCGCGTCTCTTGCTGCCGTTGTCGAAACAGGGCGTCGCCACCCCGCTCGTCGATGTCGAAGGATCACGAACGGTTCAGGTTCAATAACAACCGCAGCCGCCGCCTCTGGCGGCAGCGCTGCCGGCGGTCGCCTCCCGGCTGCGGTAGATGTGCTGACGCATGACTTCCTGGGCAGGATGAGGCGCATCGCTCATCTGCGGTTTGGCCAGCCTGCCGCGTTCCCAGGGCTGGACGGGACTGCACCCCGCGAACGCCACCCCGGCAATGACTGCAGCAATGATTCGGAATGGAGGGCCGAAGCGGCCGTCAACGCGTGGAAGTCGGAGCGGCATGTCCGGCATCGTTCAGAAGGCGCACGATCCGTTCCCTGAGGACAGGTCCGTCGGAAGAACGGAATCCCGGGTGGACATGGCGGATGTTTCCCTCGCCGTCGACCAGCACCGACGTGGGCATCGCGGCAACGCCAAACCGGCTCGCGCATTCGCCGTCGGCCCCCTGCGCCAGCGGAAAACGCGCCGGGTGCCTCGCAAGGAAGCGCTGCGCATCTTCGCGTTTTTCATCCACGTTGATGCCCAGCACGACGAGACCACGCGAACCGAACTCGTCGTGGAGCGCATTCATGAACGGGAACGATTGCGCACAGGGAGCGCACCATGACGCCCAGAAGTCCACGTAGACGATCTTGCCCCGATACCGATCGCGCAGAGAGACGTCGTCGCCGTTCCAGGCGGTGAGATTGCATGCGGGCGCCCGCGCCCCCGGTGACTGTGCTGCGGACAAAGCGGAGAACAACAGCACTGCGAGAGCCCCGGCGACGGCCAGTGAACGCCTCGCGATTCGGGCCCGCAAGGCCGGAGAGTTCAGGACGGCACCGACCGGTCCTGCAGCGATCGGTGCCGCTCGCGACACTCGAAGTTCCGTTTCAGCGGCGCGCGCGTCGGCGGGAGGCCCCCGTCACGAGGCCCAGTCCCGCGGCCAGCAGAGCCCAGGTTTCGGGTTCGGGCACGGCGGCCACCTGGAGGGACAGCGTGAGATCGAGTTCGGACGCGACGCCCCCGAAGGCATTGCCCGATTGAGGCACGGCGTAGCTCAGGGGCGTGGCATTGCCGCCGAAGGCGATCATGTAGTCGCCCGCGCCGAGAACGATCTCCAGCGTGTTCGAGTTGGAGTTTCCCGCCCATCCGCCCGTCACATCGATCTTGCCCGTCGCCGCCTGGATGAACTCGACGGCGCTCCAGTCGCCGCCATCGCTGCCCTGGCTCCAGCTGCCCAGGGCATTGAACTGGCCCGTATAGCTGACGCCGGGAGGTGTCGTGGTATCCCGGAACACCGAGGTGATGCCCTGGGAGTCGACAACGCCGCCGATGTCCTTCTGGTTCTGCACTTTCGTCGGTGGCACACCCGAGGTGGGATTGAGGGGGTCGACCGCGGCGCTGTCGTGGGCGTCATAGACGATGACCCCGCGGTAGAGGGAGAACGACGGATTCACCCCGTATCCACTGCCTGCATAGGCGTCGGACAGGGTGATGGTGACCTTCGAGGTGCCGCCGAGGTGGAAATTCGCGAAGCCGGCCTCGTGACTATCGCCCAGCGCGTAGTACGGCGCGCCGCCCGGGTTGGTGTCGGGGACGGCCGTCCGCGTCGCGTCGGTCCAGGAGGAACTCGTCATGTTGCCGGCGATGACTTCATACCCCCACGTACCCGAGGCATAGGAACCCCCCAGCGACGTCCAGATGCCGCCGTCGGTGGAGTTCTGGTACGCGGGGGTCCAGTGGGCGGGATTGGAAAGCGGCAGATTGTTGCCGGCGATGACCTTGCCCGCGGGGGTCAGGGATTCGATCACCTGGCCCTGATTCATGTCGTAGAAGGCGATGTGCGCGAACGCGGGCGTTGCGGCGCCGAGTCCGGCAAGGGCAAGGAGGGCAGGCAGCTTCTTGAGCGTGAACATGTCGGTCTGGTCTCGATATAAGTGTTGAGCGAAGGGCTCCCGGAGCCGGAACGGAAGCGGTCCCGTGCGCGGATCTCCGCGGCCGGATTCACGTCCGGACCCCGGCGCGCGCCGGCAATTTCGCGGAGGGTTCCCGGGAAATTTCGCGAACCATCGGCTGGCAATCCGCGCGCCGGACATCACCTTGGCATCGTCGGAACTTCGCCCAGCCCGGCGCGAGGGTCAATGCGACATATTGACGCACCCCTCCGAGTCATCTGCCGCAGCCCCTTAGACTTGCGCACTTTAGACGTCTGCCGCACGAGGCATGGGCTCCACACCAAGACATCTCGGAGATTCGACGCGGGGTACGCTGCGGCGCCTGTCCACGCTGCGCTGGGTGGGCCTGGCCGTCATGGCATCCGCCGTAGGCGTGGCGAGCGCCTACCTCGACCTCGAGCTTCCGCTCGCGCCGCTCTTCGCCGTGCTGGCTGCGGCAGCGGGCCTCAATCTGTGGACCGAATGGCGCCTGCGCCGGCCGGGAGCGGTGAGCGAGAGAAGCGTCTTCGGCCAGTTGCTCGCGGACATCGGGACCTTCGCCGGCATCATGTACTTCACGGGAGGCTGGTCCAATCCGTTCGTGTCGACATTCCTGCTACCGCTCGTCATCGCCGCCACCGTGCTCAAGGCCCGTCATGCGTGGGCGATCGCGGGCGCCACGTTCGTCGCCTATTCCGCGTTGGGATTCTTCTACGTCCCGCTGCCGCATCTGCACCATGGCGGCGGCGGCGACTTCGACCTGCACGTCCTGGGCATGTGGGTGAGCTTCGTGCTGTCCGCCGGCGCGATCGCCTACTTCGTGGTGAAGATGGCCGAATCGCTCCGGCAGCGGGATCGTCAGCTGGCGGAGGCCCGCGAGCGCGCACTGCGCGACCAGCAGGTTCTGGCGCTCGGAACACTGGCGGCAGGCGCAGCCCACCAGCTCGGAACGCCGCTGTCCACCATGGCCGTCATGCTCAAGGAACTGGCGGTCGATCGTGTGGACGATCCCTCGCTGGCGTCGGATCTGCGCACGCTGCGGACGCAGGTCGACGCCTGCAAGACCATCATTTCCGACCTGGTGGCCGCGGCAGGGCAATCCCGCATCGAGAGCGGCCGCGCGGAGGATCTCCAGCTGTTCCTAGAGCGAACCGTGGAGAACTGGCGGGCGCTGCGCCCCGGGGCCGACGTGACAGTGCAACTGGAGGGCAGCCAGCCTGTCCCCCGAATCGTGGCGGAGCGCAGCCTCGCCCACACGCTCGTCACGTTGCTCGACAACGCCGCCGACGCATCCGAGGAGGGTATCGAGCTGAGAGGTACGTGGACCCCCGCGATGCTGACCGTGGAAATCCGCGACCGGGGCGAAGGCGTTGCGCCCGACGTGCTGGACCGCGCCGGACGTTCGCCTCTCAGCACCAAACCGGAAGGCCAGGGAGTCGGCCTCATGATCGCCAACTCCGCCCTCGAGCGGCTCGGCGGAAGGGTCACGCTGTCCAACCGGGTGGAGGGCGGCGCGTGTACCACCGTCCTCCTTCCTCTGTCGGCGATCTCGGCCGGATGACGACGATGCCGGATCTCCTGCTGGTCGACGATGACGAGACCTTCTGCGCCGTCCTTGCCCGTGCTTTCGAAAGGAGAGGCTATTCGGTCCGCGTCGCCCACAGCACCGACAACGCGTTGACTCTGGCGGCCGCGAAGCGCCCCGACTATGCGGTGGTGGACCTGCGGATGCCGGGAGCCTCAGGCCTCAAGCTGGTGGAGGCCATGCACCGGATGTCGGCCACGACACGTATCGTGGTCCTGACGGGCTATGCCAGCATTGCCACGGCAGTGGACGCCATCAAGCTCGGGGCCACCCACTATCTCGCGAAGCCGGCCGACGCCGACCAGATCCTGGCGGCCTTCGGAGAGTCGGCCCAGGCGCACGCCGACGACCCCGAAGTGCGCCCCTTGTCCGTCGACCGGCTGGAATGGGAGCACATCCAGCGGGTGCTGAACGAGAACCAGGGGAACATCTCCGCGACCGCGCGCGCGCTCAACATGCACCGGCGCACCTTGCAGCGCAAGCTGTCGAAGAATCCGCCGCGCACCTGAGCCGATCCGCCGCGCGGTCCCGTGGCCGGGTACGGTCCCGGCTCCCGACGACAGGATCCGACATGGGGACGGCTTGGGTTCCCCGGCTGATCGCCACCGCAGCCGGGCGGGTCTGCGAAGGCCTGTGGAATCTCGCAGTGCAGCAATGTTCAGAAAATTGCAGTCAGCCAATGCAACGCCCGATACGTTTCAGAGTCTATCTGGTCATGAACGTGACGAGCATGCCGAATTGAGAGGTTTCAAGCGCTTAGATCAGGATATTCGCCAAAAAAATGCGCATGACCCACTATGATTTCGGCCCAGTTTTGTTAAGCTGGCACGATGGCTTGAAAGAATATTTGCGGTGGGGCCCTTAAGTTCCGGTGGGCGCGGCCGCAAATAAAAGTAGGTCTCCTCCCCCCGCTAGGGGGTTTATAGGGCAACCCTCAAAGGTTGCCCTAATTTTTTTGTCTGGCCGCTTCCGCCGTCCCGCGGAGTGCCCTTCCCGAAACGTCTCGCAGTTCCCTCTTGTCGCTTCCGTTCGTGACGAGCGCTCGCACGCCGTTTATCGTTGGGATTCCCTCATCGTCGAGACTCCCATGGCGCTCAAGACACCAAGAACGACCGTCCGCCGTCTGCCCAAGCGGGCAGCGTACGATTTCGAGACCCTCGCCGGCATCCTGGATGCGTCCTTTCTATGTCACGTGGGCTACGTGCTGGACGGCCAGCCCTACGTGATTCCCACTGCCTTCGGCCGGGAAGAGCGCACCCTCTATCTCCATGGTTCCGCCGTGAGCCGCACCCTCAAGACGCTTGCCGGGGGGGTGCCCCTGTGCCTGACCGTGACCCACCTCGACGGACTCGTTCTGGCCCGTTCCGGATTTCACAGCTCGATGAACTACAGGTCTGCGGTGGTTCTCGGCACTGCAGTCCCCGTGGAAGGGCCGGAAAAGGTGCACGCGCTGGCCGTGATCTCCGATCAGATCATGCGAGGCCGTTGGGAAGAGATCCGGGGGCCATCGCGCAAGGAATTGAATGGGACCGCCGTGCTGAAAATGCCCATCGACGAGGCGTCCGCCAAGATCCGCACGGGCCCGCCCGTCGACGACGAGGACGACTACGCGCTGCCGGTCTGGGCAGGTGTTCTGCCGCTGTCGCTCGTGGCTGGCAAACCCATTCCCGACGAACGCCTGCCCGCGGAAGTTCCTCTGCCTGCCTACGTGAAGAAGTACCGCAAGGGCTGAGAGATTCATGCGTCCGCGACGGGGCAACGAGGCTGCCGTCGCGTGCTGCCTCGAGTACAACCGCCCGGTCGGGCAACGCGACCCGGCGATCCGGCCGGCAGCCGCCTCGGGCATTCCGCCGGTGGACCGCATTCACTCCATCGCGCTTTCGGGCTCCTCGTCCTTCACGTAGCGGTGCCCCCAGGCGACGTAGAGGCCGCTGGCCACGATGACGACCATGCCGATGATCGAGTGCATGTCCGGCACATCGTGGAACACCAGGTACCCCGACAGGCTGATCCAGAGGAGCTGGGTGTAGCCGAAGGGCGAAAGGGCGGAGGCCCGTTCGATCTCGAGCGCCTTGATGAGGAGATAGTGTCCGGTCATCCCGGCCGCACCCAGCAGGAGGAACGCCGGGAGATGGACGAGTTCGGGCGGCTTCCACACGTGCGGAAGCATGAAGCTCATGAAGACGAATCCGACGAAAGCCGTGTAGAAGAGCGACGTGAGCTGCGGGTCGTCCCCGCCCAGCCTCCGCGTCAGGATCTGGTACAGGCTGTAGCAGAACGCCGAGCCCAGCGCGAGGAATACGGCGGGGTTGAGCATGGCCGAGCCGGGCCGGACGATGAACAGCGTGCCGCCGAACCCGATGAGAATTGCCACCCATCGGCCCGGTGTGACGTGCTCCTTCAGCAGCCAGACCGCGAACACGGTCACCAGCAGGGGAGAGACGAAGCTCACGGCCTTCACCTCGGCCAGTGGCAGGAAGCTGATCGCGCCGAAGTTGCACAGGGTCGAGCCCAGCATGAGCGTCGCCCGGGAGAGCTGGCTCGTCGGCTGTGTCGTTCTCACCAGCTTGAGCCCCATCGCAGGCGCGAAGAAGATCAGCATGAGGCCTACGTGTCCCGCGTAACGGGCCCACACCACCATGGGCACGGGATAGCTGCGGCTCAGCCACTTGGCGGTCGTCTCGAGCACCGTGAAGCACAACGCCATGGCCAGCACCATGACGACAGCGCGCGGATGGACGCCTCGGGCCCGGTTCGGGGGAAGCGCTGGGGAGGGCGTCGCCGGTGTCTGCATCGGCCCAATGGTAACGGAGCCACCCCCGCCTGGGGGCTCCGCTGCGGCATGCGCCGAGGAGTGATTGCCACCGTCATCCTACGTCGTAGAATCGGCGGGACCCTTCGGCATGCTCGACTGCCGGGGAGTTGTCCCCTCTCCCGATCCCTGAGAGAGGCCCGGACGGGTTAATATCCTTCCGGCAACGATGTTGCATATGTGCCCACAACCACTGGAGGAGTAGAACAGCAATGGAACGCATCCAAGAGCACGAGTTCGTCGATCTCTCCAAACCCGTCGAAGGCAAATCCCAACCCGACGCCGCCAGCCGGCGCGGATTCCTGTCCAAAGTGACAGGTCTCGCGGCGCTGACGGCGATGGCGCCCGAGGCTTTCGCCCGCAACTTCATCGACCAGTACGATCCCGACGGTCCCCTCGCCCGGTATCCGAACCCGGACGTGATCGTTCTGGACAAGCGGTTCAAGTACAAGCTCGGCAACACGCCGATCGTGCGCCTCTACCGCGGCACCATGTGGGCCGAAGGCCCGGCCTGGAACGGCGTGGGCCGGTACCTCATCTGGAGCGACATCCCGAACAACGAACAGCTCCGCTGGATCGAGGAGGACGGCCACGTCTCCCGGCAGTTCCGCTATCCCGCACACAACTCGAACGGCAACACGTTCGACTACCAGGGCCGGCAGATCGCGTTCGAGCACGGCACCCGGCGGGTGGGCCGCTACGAACTGGATGGTTCCTACACGATCCTTGCCGACAAGGCGGACAACGGGAAGGAGTTCAACGCTCCCAATGACGGCATGGCGCACCCGGACGGCTGGCTGTTCTTCACCGATCCCGGTTACGGTGGCCTGATGCACTACGAGGGCGTTCGCCTGAACACGGGCAGCCCGCAGCCGATCCAGAAGGAAGCCATCTACCGCTGCGACGGTCCCGGCAAGGTGCAGAAGGTCGCGGACGAACCCTTCAAGCCGAATGGCCTGTGCTTCTCCCCTGACTTCAAGAAGGTGTACGTGGCTGACACAGGTCTGTCGCACTACTCGGAGGCGAAGAGTGTCATCTGGGTCTACGACGTGGATGGCAAGCGGCTGCGCAACGGCCGGGTGTTCGCCAGCATGGAGATGAACGGCAAGATCGGTTTCGCCGACGGCATCCGCTGCGACGAGGACGGCAACGTGTGGGCGGGCATGGGCTGGGTGGGCGACGGCTACGACGGCGTCCACGTCTTCGCGCCCGACGGTACCCGCATCGGCATGATCCGCATGCCGGAAATCATCTCGAACGTGTGCTTCGGCGGCTCCAAGCGGAACCGGCTGTTCATGACCGGCAGCACATCCCTGTATGCCGTGTACGTCGAAACCCGTGGCGGCACGCTGACCTGACCGTCCAGCACGCCGGCCCGGACCTGACCCGGGCCGGTCTCCGGGGCCCCTGTCCGGGGCCCTTCCGGAACTTTGGTATCCTTCGGGCTGTTCCGGCACACGCGATCCCTGGGCATTCCCGCGGATCGCAGACCCACAAGCCGATCAATCGCACCGCCGGAACGACCACGGAAGGAATGGAGACCATGTTACGGATCGCCATCATCGGCGTCCTGCTGGCATTGGCGGGGCTGGCGCAAGCCATGGAAGTGGAGCTCCCGCGGGCTGATGCAGAGAACGCCGATCTCACTGATTTGCAAGGGCTGGAACCTATCGCTCCCGGTCCCGAGAACACCCTGGACGCAGTGCCGTCGTCCGGCGCGGAGATGCGGCAGAAAGGCGAGGTGGGCCTTGCCAGCTTCTACAGCCACGAATTCAAGGGCCGCCGTACGGCGAGCGGGGTCCGGTTCGACCCCCTGGGCATGACCGCCGCCCACAAGACCCTCCCGCTCGGCACCTCGGTGCGCATCACCAATCTGGAGAACGGCAGGACCGTCACGGCCACCATCAACGACCGCGGCCCCTACGTCCGGGGACGGATCGTCGACGTGAGCTATGCCCTCGCGCAGCAACTCGGGTTCGTGAAAGCCGGGATGGCCAAGGTAAAGATCGAGATCATGTCCTGGGAGCCGATCCGCCACCTCCGGGACGCGGTGAATTCCCTGAGCAAGTAAGTAGCCGAACAGGCGGGAGAACCCGCCCCGTCAGTCGAAACGCGCCTCCACCCGGCCCAGCCGGTCCAGATCCATGACCACGTGGTCCCCCCGGGTGACCCACTTGGTTTCCACGACGCTTCCCAGAAACACGAATTCCCCCGCGGCCAGGGACAGACCCCGCCTCGAGCGCTGATTGGCAAGCCACGCCAGGGCGTTGAAAGGGTGGCCCATCACGTCACGGCCTGTTCCCCGCCCTGCTTCCTCGCCGTTGATGCGCGTCACGCCTCCCACCGTTGGAAGGTCGATGCCCTGCCAGTCCTCGTGCTCCTCTCCCAGAACCACTCCGGCATCGAAGAAATCGTCGGCAATCAACGTGGGCGTGTCGAGCCGGGTGTAGTCGACATAGCGCGCATCCACGATTTCCATTCCTGCCATCACGGCGCCCACCGCCTGCGCCACATCGTCGAAACCGTACGGCGAGCTGCGGGGACCAGATCCGCCTTGAGCCTGGCGACGATCTCGCACTCGACCCCCACCCGCACGAAATCGCCGTGCCTCAGCCGCGCGGGAGAACGGTGGACCGTGCGTTCGAAGACGCCGCCCGCGCACGGGTTCGGGATCCTGAGGAACGTCTGCATGACCGCCGTCGTGCAGCCGATCTTGTGACCCGTCACCGGACCGAGTGCAGCGGCCAGCCGGGCGTGCAGAACCTCTTGCATCGCATAGGCCTCGGCCTCGTCCACCGGGCGAAGATCCTCTGGCAATGCATCCAGGGGCTCGCGCTGCAATCGGCATTGCGCGAGCTTGCCGGCCGCAGACTGCAGGCGGGAATCGAGCGTGCCGGACCCGTTCATGATCGGCCTCCCTTCTTCTTCCGCGAGACAGGGCCCGGGACCGGCGCGGCGCAGCCATGCAACGCCTCGATGCCCTCGCGGATGCCCGCCTGAAGCAGCGCAGTATCCAGACCATAGGCGATCAGATTGAATCCCCTCGTGAAATACTGCCTCGCGCCAGCCACGTCGGTGACCATGAAGCCGGCCACCTTGCCGTGTTTTCGCGCCGCAGCGAGGACCCGGTCCACTGCCTTCTGGAATTTCGGATGCGCGAAGTCCGCCGGAATGCCCAGGAAATTCGACAGGTCGAACTGGCCGATCCAGACGCAGTCGACCCCTTTCACCGCCGCGATCCTGTCGACGTTCGCGAGTCCGACCTCCGTTTCGATCTGGCACATGAGAAACGTCCGCTCGTGCGCCTTCGCCATCTTCTCGATCACCGGTCCGGCCACGTAGTCGTCGTGCGCCGAACCGAAAGCCGCACCACGTCTTCCCGCGGGCGGATAGGTGCTCCAGCTCACGATGCTGCGCGCCTGGTCCGGCGTTTCCACCATGGGAACCATCACACCCATGGCGCCCGCGTCGAGCACGCGCGACACGTACTGATACGACGCAGTCGGCACGCGCACGAACGGTGCGATGGGAAGCCCGCGGCAGAGCGCGGTCTGGACCTTGATGGTCTCGAGACTGACGCCGCTGTGTTCCATGTCGAGCAGCACGAACTCCGCGCCCGCCGCCGCGCAGATCTGCGGAAGACCAGGCGTGAAGAACTCCCATGCCATGGTCCCGAACACCGGCTCGCCGCGCCCGAGCTTTCGCTTGACCGGGTTGTCTCTCATTCCTGCTTTCCCTCTCCATCGCCGCCTTCCTGCGGCGAGGCGGAATGCTACTCCACGGCGGCCCGCCTCGGCATGTCGCGCGCGGGGAAACGAAAGAGCACAGAACGCTCTGACGCAATGCGGCATCGCGGCTTCCTCCCGCATTGCACAACCACCGCCGAGCGGCGCACCCCGGCGTCGACGACTCGCGCCGATGCCATCGTCCTTGCCCGAACGTGTACGCCTTCCCATAATGCCGCCTGCGTGTGTGCCCGATCCGCATTGCCGCCACGGCAGATCGTGCTGCTGCTTCAAACCAACAAACGCTCCGGCCCCGGCCGAGAGCCAGCCAACAAATCACTGGAGGAGTTTTTCTCGATGAGCGCTGGACTGAAGCCCCACCGCATCGCAACCGCGATCGCGAAAACCGTGCTGCCGGTTGCGGCCACGGCCCTGTTCCTGAGTTCCGGCTCCGCCGCTGCCGCAGCGAGCGCCGCCCAGCGGGCGGTCGATGCCGCCAAGCCGCTGTGTCAAGGCGGCAAGACCATCACCATCGTCTGGGAGGCGGGCCTGCAGTCGCTGGATCCTCTCAACTTCTCCGGCCCGATGTGGGAGAAGGCCACCGGGTGCAAGGTCAAGGTCGTCGAGGTGCCGACAGCCGAGATGTTCACCAAGATCATGCAGGAGTACCGCGCGGGGACGGGCGCCTACGACGCCCTCAACGTGATTCCCGCGTGGATGCCCGACCTCGTGCAGGCCGGCGCGCTGGAGCCCCTCGATGCGTTCGTGGACAAGTACGGCTACCGCGAAGAACTCAAGAACATCGCGCCGACCTACCGCGACAACCAGATGACCGTGAACGGGAAGATCTACGGCTTCCCGGACGACGGCGACGTGTTCGTCATGTACTACCGCAAGGATATCTTCGCCGATCCCGCTCTCAAGAAGGACTTCAAGGCGCAATACAAGTACGACCTCGCCCCGCCCAAGACCTGGAAGCAGTTCGGCGAGATCGGCTCGTTCCTTACCGAGAAGCTGAAGTCGAAGGGCACCTACGGCGCCGCGATGTTCCGCGAAGCCGGCTATGGCAATTTCCTGTTCCAGGAGCGCTTCCGCAACGAGGGCGGCAAGTTCTTCGACGGCAACACCATGAAGGCCACCATCAATTCGCCCGCGGGCGTGAAGGTGTTCACCGACTGGGTCGCCGAGAACAAGTGGATGCCGCCCGGGGTCGAGAAGTTCGGTTTCGTCGACAACCTCGCCACGTTCGTGAAAGGCGAGAGCGCGATGACCATCTCCTGGCCGCCCTACGGACGCTTCGCGGCTGGCTATCTTGCGAACGAGAAGGCGCTCGACTGGGTGCCGAAGTCGCAGGTGGCGGGCAAGGTGGGTTACGCGATGCCGCCTGGCGGACATCCGGAACTCGCGGCAGGCTTCGCTCTTTCCGTGGCCTCTTCCAGCAAGCAGAAGGAAGCCGCCTACCTGTTCATCCAGTGGCTGAACAGCGAGGAGATCTCCAATCAGCGCGTGCAACTGCCCTACGCCCTGCGCGATCCCTTCCGCAATTCGCATTTCACCAACCCGGGCTATCAGAAACTCTGGCCGGAAGCGAAGGAATACCTTGCGGCACTTCAGGCGGGATCCAAGACAGGCCTGCTGGATCTGTCCCTCATCCAGACCGACAAGTACGAGGAAGCGCTGCGCCAGGGCATCAGCCGCCTGTGGGCCGGCGAGGACGCGAAGAAGATCCTCGACGACATCGCCAAGGAATGGGATGCCATCACGCAGAAGGTCGGCGTGGACAAGCAGAAGGCGGTCTACAACGCCTGGGCCGCGAAGGGCGGCGCCTACCCGAAGTGAGTTGAGCCGGCGCGGCCGTCCGGCAGGAAGCCGGAGGCCGCGTCCCGCATCCGGAATCGAAGCCCGGACGCGATTCGAATCGACCCGGAGGCGGGTGTTCACGCACCCGCCTTCGCTTTCCCCCAGTCCGGAGTCCGCATGTCCGCCACGGACCTGCCCACGCATCGAGCGGCCCGCCGCGGCGACCGCCGGGATCGGCCATGAGCATCGCCGCGCGGCGCCGCGGAGATCGCGCATTCCGCTATTCGCTGGTCGCACCGTCGATCTTCATCCTGCTGTTGATCGGCGTGTTTCCCCTCGTCTATCTGCTGATGGTGAGCTTTCAGGCCATCACCATGACCGACAACGACACGGCCTTCCAGGGCCTGATGAACTACCGCGCTCTCTTCGACGATGCGCGATTGTGGAAGTCGCTGCTGCACACGCTCACCTTCACCGCCATCGCCCTGCCGCTCGAACTGATCCTGGGACTCGCGATGGCACAGCTCTTCATCGAACGTCTGCCTGGCCGGCAGATCTTCATCGCCCTGCTCGTGCTGCCCGTGGTGGTCTCGCCCATCGTCTCCGGGCGACATGCTCCCTGCTGCTGGACAACCGCTTCGGTCCCATCAACCAGATCATCGGGTGGTTCGCGGGCCACGAGGTGACGATCCTCTGGACCGTGCGTCCCGATCTCGTCTACCCCGCCATATTGGCCGCGGAGATCTGGCAGTGGACGCCGTTCATGTTCCTGCTGCTGCTCGCTGCGCTCTCGGCGGTGGACAAGTCCCAGCTCGAAGCGGCTGCGATCGATGGCGCCGGCTTCTGGCGGACGTTCTTCCGCATCGTGCTGCCCGCCATCTGGCCCGTGATGGCCGTGGCGATCCTCATCCGCGGGCTCGACCTCTTCCGCCTCTTCGACATCGTCTGGGCGCTCACGAAGGGCGGCCCGGGCACGATGACGGAGACGATCTCGATCTTCACGTACGTGAAGGGCTTCCAGCAGTTCGAGACCAGCTACACGGCCGCCGTGGCCCTGCTCATCATCGTGCTGCTCACCGTCGTGATCACGCTGCTGCTGAAGCGCGTGCAGCTGTCGCGATGAGGACCTCCCCATGAAGACTGCCCTGCGTCTCGCGGCCGCCATTGCCGTCACCGCCTTCTTTCTGTTTCCGATCTACTGGCTCTTCATGAATTCGGTGAAGACCGCCGACGAGATCTACTCCTACCCGCCGGTGTGGTGGCCGGAATCGTTCCAGCTCGCCAATTACCTGGTGCTGTTCAAGGACGGCGACGCCACGACGGTGTGGAACAGCCTTGTCGTCGCGGGCACGAGCACGGTCCTGGCGATGTTCCTGGGGACGATCTGCGCGTACAGCATGGCCCGGCACCGCACGGGCGGCGAGAATCTCGCGAACTGGATCCTCTCCCAGCGGATGGTGCCTCCGATCGCGGTGGTCTTCCCGCTGTTCCTGCTCTACGTGTACTTCGGTCTCGTGGACACCTACCTGGGGCTGATACTTCTCTACACGGCCTTCAATCTCCCCTACGTGATCTGGATGATGCGGGGCTACATCCTGGACATTCCGCTCGCACTGGAGGAATCGGCGCTGGTCGACGGCTGCTCCCGCTGGCAGGTGATCTGGAAGGTCGTGTTTCCCATGTCGCGTGCCGGACTGTTCGCGACCGCGATCTTCACCTTCGTCTTCGCCTGGAACGACTTCATCTTCGCGCTCGTGCTCACGCGCACGGAGGTCACGACCTACACGGTGCAGGTCACCCACTACTTCGGCAGCCAGTCGAACTTCTGGGGGAAGATCGCCGCGATGTCGGTGCTCGGCACGCTGCCGGTGTTCGTCGTCGTCGGATTCATGCAGCGCTATCTGGTGCGCGGAATCTCCATGGGCGCGGTGAAAGGATAGCTCCCCGCACGGCGCCATGATCATGTCCAACGCCCCTCGATCCCCAAGAAATGGCTGACCTCAAGATCCAGGCACTCCAGAAGTACTACGGCTCCCTCCACGTGGTGAAGGGCATCGACCTCGAGATTCCCGCCGGGGAGTTCACCGTGCTGGTAGGCCAGTCCGGCTGCGGCAAGAGCACCCTGCTGCGGACCATCGCAGGGCTCGAGCAGGCGGACGAAGGAACGATCGAGATCGGCGGACAGAGAGTGAACGATCTCGCGCCGAAGGACCGGGACATCGCGATGGTGTTCCAGAACTACGCGCTGTACCCGTACATGTCGATCTACGACAACATCGCCTTCGGACTGCGCGCGCGAAGGACGCCTGCCGCGGAGATCGATCCCAAGGTGCAGCGGGCCGCGAAGATGCTGGGCATCGGCCACCTTCTGGATCGGCACCCGCGCCAGCTCTCCGGAGGACAGCTGCAGCGCGTGGCCATCGGCCGTGCCATCGTGCGCAACGCGCGCCTCTATCTGTTCGACGAACCTCTGTCCAACCTCGATGCCCAGTTGCGCGACGAGATGCGCGGCGAGATCAAGCGTCTGCATCAGGAACTTGGCAGGACGATGATCTACGTGACCCACGACCAGATCGAGGCCATGACCATGGCCGATCGCATCGTGCTGCTGCGCGAAGGCCGCATCGAGCAGCAAGGGGCGCCGCTGGACCTCTACGAGCGCCCTGCGACGCGCTATGTGGCGGGGTTCCTCGGTTCGCCGTCGATGAACTTCATTCCGGTGAGCATCGTTGCGGAAGCCGACACCGTCAGCGCACGTACCGCCGAGGGATCGTCATTCGCTGTCCCTGCCCACCGCGCGGCGGGACTGCGCGAATGGCAGGGCAAGGACATGCTGCTCGGGGTGCGCCCGGAACATCTGAGCCGCGCCGGCCGCGATCCGCGCCCGGGGCTTGCCCCCTGCCCCGCGGTGATCGATCTCGTGCAGCCGACCGGCTCGCGGACGTACGGGACGTTCAAGCTTGGCGGTGTGGAGGCGGTCGCGGAACTGCAGGCGCACGACGTCTCCGCTCCCGGTGAGCGCATCGAGCTCGTCATCGACATGAATCGCACCGTCCTGATCGACGCGGCCACCGACCGCGTGATCTCGGGCTGAGATTCGAATCCGGCCTTTCCCATTCATCGAACACGAGGAGAAAACCGATCATGACAGCCAGTGCCGTCAGCCGCGACATCAAGCTCGTGGGAACGACGCAGCCCGACACGCCCGGCCGGATCCTGCGCGCCGGGCCGGCCGAGGTGGAATTCGACAATGGCCAGTGCCGCTATGTGCGCGTCAACGGTGTCGAAGTGCTGCGGGCCGTCTCCTTTCTCGTGCGCGACAGGAACTGGGGCACGTACGTTCCGGCATTGAGCGATCTTGTCGTCGATCAGCGCAAGGACGGCTTCAACGTGCGCTACCACGCCGTCTGCAAGGACGGTCCGCAGGAGATCGCGTTCGACGTGGCCATTGCGGGAGATGCTGCCGGGAACCTGGAGTTCGTCGGCGAAGCCACGCCTGTCACGGACTTCCTCACGGCGCGTACCGGCTTCGTGGTGCTCCACCCGCTGCAGGGTGTGGTCGGCAACAAGGTGGAAGTGGAACACGTCGACGGCACGGTCGAACGCTCGGTCTTCCCGAAGAACGTGAATCCCGTGCAACCCTTCCTGCACATCCGCGCGCTCTCGCACGAGTTCATGCCCGGCGTGAGAGCCACGGTGCGCATGGAAGGCGACACCTGGGAGATGGAAGATCACCGCAACTGGACGGACGCCAGCTTCAAGACCTACGTGCGTCCCCTTGCGTTGCCCTGGCCCTACGTGCTCAAGGCGGGCGAGACCGTGAGGCAAAGCATCAAGGTCACGTTGAGCGGGCGGGTTCCGAAGGCTGCCGGGTCAAGACGCGCGGCGAGCGTCCAGGTCGCCGTGGGCGGTGTCACCCGCCGGACCATGCCTCCCGTGGGACTGGGCCTGCCTGCGGAAGAACTGGAGCACGCAGTCAAGGCGCTGCCGCTGCTGCGTGCCGCGAAGCCGCGCATCCTGGTGGGTCAGCACGATCCCCGCGCCGGGCATGGTCTCGCCGAGTTGTACGGCTTGCGTCTTGTCGCCGAGCAGACCGGGGCCGCCGCCGTATTGGAGATCGTGGTGGCCGGCCTCGACGACTACGCCGGGGAACTTGAGCGGCTCGCGTCGATGGTGCGGCAGTCGGGGCTGGCGCTCGACGCGATCGCCGTCTGCCCCGTGGGCGATCTCAAGTCCGTTCTCCCCGGCGGCGATCGGCCTCCTGCACCACCGCTTCCCGGCCTGTATGCCGCCGCTCGAAAGGCTTTCCCGGGCATCAAGCTGGGCGGCGGGATGCTGTCGTTCTTCACGGAACTGAACCGGAAGCGCCCGCCCATCGATGCGCTCGATTTCATCATGAACACGACATGTCCCATCGTGCACGCGTCGGACGACCGCTCGGTGATGGAAACGCTGGAGGCGCTGCCGTTCCAGATCGCGACGGCTCGCGCCACCATCGGCAAGATCGAGCATCGCGTCGGTCCCAGCGCAATCGGCTGCCGCGACAACCCGCACGGCGAGACGTTCACGCCCAACCCCGGCAACGAGCGCGTTTGCCTCGCGAAGATGGACCCGCGGATGCGCGGCCTCTTCGGCGCCGCATGGATCACCGGTTACGTGGCCACGCTGTGCCGCGCCGAGGTAGGCGCCATCACCCTCGGCGCACCGACCGGCCCGCTCGGCGTCATCTATCGCAGGACAGACTACGCGCAGCCCGGACTCGACGATGCCGGCGCCGTCGTCTATCCCGCCTATCACGCCGTCTCGAGCCTCATGCGGATGTCGGGCTCGAAGCTCGTGTCGGTGGAATCCTCCGACCGCAGCGCGGTGGAATGTCATGCGGTCAAGGTGCCAGGCGCGACGCTGCTGTGGCTGGCCAACCTCACCTCGTCCCGGCAGTCGATCGATTTGACGGGAACGGAGGGCAGGCAGGCGTTCTGCAGCGTGCTCGATGAAGGGAGCTTCGATACGGCCGTCACACAGCCAGCGAAGTTCCAGGGCCGCTATCGTGCCCTCGCCCATGGCCGGGTCACGCTGGGTTCTTACGGCGTTGCATGGATCTGCCTGAACGATTGAAGTGCGGCGCGGGCGCGCACGAATCGCCGGGTCCGGAAACGAAAACGCCGCACGGGAAAGTGCGGCGTTCTTTTTTTCATCCGGTCACGGGGCTGACGTGATTCCCCGCTTCGTCGCGATCACATCCGGCGCGTATGCACCCGCCGGCCATCGTGACGCGAACGAAGATACTTGTGGACACGCGGGCCGGTCGCACGCACTCGTACCGGCTGCGGGTCGCGAACGCCCATCTCGATTTCCAGCCAGTTGCGGATGCGGTTGGCGTCGGCGATGCGGGAGAGTTTGCCCCACGAATCCAGCAGAACGATGATCACCGGCTTGGTGGCGATCTGCGCCTGCATGACGAGGCAACGCCCCGCCTCGGAGATGTAACCGGTCTTGGACAGGCCGATGTCCCAGGTGCCTGCCCGCACGAGGCCGTTGGAATTGTTGAAGGTCAGCACGCGGTTGCGGGCGCCCCCCTCCAGCGAAACATAGTGGGACTCGGACGTCGTGAATTCGCGAATCAGCGGATGCTTGAGACCGGCTTCCACGAGCTTGACGAGGTCCTGAGCCGTGGAAACGTTTTCCGGATGCAATCCGGTGGAATCGACGAATCGGGTGTCCCGCATGCCCAGTTCGCGCGCCTTCTTGTTCATCGCCGCCACGAAGGCAGGAAATCCACCCGGGTAGTTGCGGCCCAGCGCGGAAGCCGCACGATTCTCGGACGCCATCAAGGCCAGCTTGAGCATCTCGCCTCGCGTGAGCACGGTGCCTGTGCCCAGACGCGAGCGCGTACCCTTGATGAAATCGAGATCTTCGTAGGAGATCTCGAGTTCCTCGTCCAGCGGCAGCTTGGCATCCATGACGACGATGGCCGTCATCAGCTTGGTGATGGACGCGATCGGCATGACGGCCTGCGGATTCTTGGCGTAGAGCGAGGCCCCCTGCTCCTGGTCCACGACGATCACGGAATTCGATTCGAGCCGGGGAGGCGTGCCTCCGGGCTCCCATGCCGCCGCCGCTTGCGAGAGCGTTCCCGCAAAGAGCGCCGACACACACCAGGCCACCAACTTGCGCATTTGATCCCTCGAAAACGATGGGGCGGCACCAAAACAGGGCCGCAATCCCTGAAATATCGGTTCAGTCAGGTCGCGCTTGAGGGCATGACCGGGGACGGAACACCCGGAACAGCCACGGCTGCGACAAACGCAAAATACCAAAAATCAGTGACTAAGCCCAGTGTCCGAAGACAATTTCTCGCCTTTTGGGTGGGCTCGGCGTCATTCACGCGCCCGCTCCGCCACCAACTTCCCGGCGATCGCTGCAAACGCTAGGGGCAGCAAAAGCAAGGTAAATGCCGTGGCGGATACGATTCCACCGACGATCACCAGCGCGAAAGGCCGCTGGGTTTCGGAACCGATGCCGTGGGACAAGGCGGCGGGGAGCAGCCCGAGCCCCGCCATCAGGGCGGTCATGATGATCGGGCGCAGCCGTTCGGCCGCCCCTTCCCGCACGGAATCTTCCACCGACGCCCCGTTCCGCAAGCCCTCCAGGAAGCGCTCGACCATGATCACGCCGTTCTGGACGGAGATGCCGGCCACGGCGATGAAGCCGACCGCGGCCGAGATCGACAGATGCATGCCCGCGATCGCAAGTGCGGCGACACCCCCCACCATGGTGAAAGGCACCATGGCCAGGACCAGGAGAGCCACCGGCATCGACCGGAAGGCCCAGAAAAGGAGCACGAAGATCCCCAGCACCGACAGAGGCACGATGACCTTGAGCCGGGCGACGGCGCGCTGCTGGTTCTCGAACTGGCCGCCCCAGGTGAGGGAATAGCCGGGTGGTAACCGGACCCTGGCCGCCACGGCCTGTCTGGCTTCCGCCACGAAAGTCCCCTGATCCCGACCCAGGAGGTTGGCCTTCACCGCGACGGTGCGGCCTCCTGCTTCCCTCGAAATGCGCGCCGCGCCCTGCCGCACTTCGATGCTGGCGACTTCTCCCAACGGAAGCGTCTGACGGGTGCCGGGAAGCATGACCGGTACCTCGGACACATCGTCGACAGCCTGCCGGTAGGACTCGGCGAGACGGACAGTCACGTCGAAGGACCGCCCGGACTCGTGGAATGCGTTCACGACCGCTCCCCCCATCGCCGTGGCGACGGCCTCATTGACGTCCGCCACGTTGACTTCCAGCCGCGCCAGTTTCTCGCGGTCCAGCGTGACCGCCAGTTCCGTCGCCCCGCCGACGCGGATTTCCGCGACGTCGGTACTTCCTGCGATGCCGGCCAGAATCGCCGCCACCTGTTCACCCTTGTCCTCCAGGATCTCCAGGTCGGGCCCGAAGATCTTCACGGCGATCTCGCCCTTCACACCGGAGAGCGCCTCCTCCACGTTGTCCTCGATCACCTGCGAGAAGTTCGTCGGCACGCCGGGCATCGCGCGGATGCGCCGCGACATGTCCGCGACCAACGCCTCCTTGGAGTCGAACCGCCACGAGGCGCGCGGCTTGAGGTCCGCCATGATCTCCATGTTGTTCGGGCCTTTGGGGTCGGTGCCATCGTCCGGCCGGCCGACCTGGCTCACCACGTTGTTCACCTCCGGATAGCTGCGCAGGATCTCACGCACCGTGCGCTCGATTTCCTTGGTTCGGTCGAGCGCCGTCGAGGGCGGCAGCGTGATGGTGAGCCAGAGATTGCCTTCATCCAGTTTCGGCAGGAACTCGCTGCCGAGCCGGGTCGAAGCGAAGAGCGTGGCCACCAGGACCGCCGCGCTGAACACGATGACGGCCGGCCGCCGGCGCCATGCCCACGAGAGCGAAGCCGAATAGCGGCCCCGCAACCATTGCATCCACCTGCTGTGCTTTTCCGCCATGTCGGACGAGCGCACTGCGTAGGACAGCAGCGCGGGAACGAGGGCGAGCGTGAGCAGAATGGCGCCGGCCAGCGCGAACGACAGCGTGTAGGCCATCGGCGCGAAGATCTTTCCCTCCACGCGCTGGAACGTGAAGATCGGCAGGAAGGCGAGAATGATGATCGCCTTGGAGAAGAGGATGGGGTGCCCCATCGACCAGGCGGTATTGCGCAGCACGTGCACGCGCCACGCGGAAGCGTTGGCGTGGGCATGCGGCTCGTCCGCGGCAAGCTTCACCATGAGCGCCTCGACCAGCACCACCGCGCTGTCGACGATGATGCCGAAGTCCACCGATCCCAGCGAGATGAGATTGGCCGACACTCCCTTCAGGTCCATGAGGATGAAGGCGAACAGAAGCGACAGCGGAATGACGCACGCGACGATCGCCGCGGCTCTCCAGTTGCGCAGGAACATCAGAAGTACGCCGACGACCAGCACGGCGCCCACGGCAAGATTCTCGGTCACCGTGTGCACCGTGTGGCTGACCAGTTCCGTGCGGTCGTAGTAGGGAACGAGCTTCATCCCCGGCGGCAACCGGGGCTCCAGTTCGCGGATGCCCTGCTTGAGCGTCTGCACGACAAGGCTCGCATTCTGCCCCTTGGTCATCTGCACGATGCCCTGCACCACGGAGTCGGCGCCGTTGAACGCGACGATGCCCGAGCGCGGACGCTGACCCACGCCCACCTCGGCGATGTCCGAGACGAGGACGGGAACGCCCTGACGGGAAGCCACCACGACGCGGCCGATGTCCTCCACGGTGCGGAACAGTCCCAGCGAACGCACGACGAGCGCCTCGTCGCCCCGGCGCAGAAGACCGCCTCCGGCATTGCCGCTGTTTGCCGAGAGTGCCTCGGTGACCTGGTCGAGCGTCACCCCGTGCTTGCGCAACGACTGCGCGTCCACGCGCACCTGGTATTCCTTCACGCCGCCGCCCACGCTCACGACTTCCACCACGCCCAGCAGACGCTTCAGTGCGGGCCTGATCACCCAGTCCTGCACCGCACGCACCTCCGTGAGCGGCATGCCGGGCGGCGCCTGGATGACGTAGCGATACACCTCGCCGACCGCGTTGGTGAGAGGCGCCAGGGTGGGAGTGACACCGGGCGGCAGCGAAATCCCCTGGAGTTTCTCCAGCACCTGCTGGCGTGCGAAGTAGTCGTCGGTGTTGTCGGCGAAGGTGACCGTCACGACCGACAGGCCGAAGATGGAGACGGACCTCACCTGGGTGAGCCTTGCCACACCGCTCATCTCCCGCTCGATCGGCACGGACACGGCACGCTCCACCTCCTCGGGCGCCTGTCCCGGATAGGGCGTGACGATCTGCACCTGCACATCCTGCACGTCCGGGAACGCCTCGATGGGCAGACGCATCCAGGCAAATCCGCCGGCGATCGCGACGACGAGCGCCGCGA
Source organism: Betaproteobacteria bacterium (assembly GCA_016713305.1). Classification (NCBI taxonomy): domain Bacteria; kingdom Pseudomonadati; phylum Pseudomonadota; class Betaproteobacteria; species Betaproteobacteria bacterium. Next base: position 243,759 of record JADJPK010000008.1, on the reverse strand, counting down.
CCACGACGAAAAGGCGCTGCTGCAGCGCAAAGGTGACGAACTTCTCGAGCACGTTATCGGGCGCTCGTTCGTCCGGGCGCGATGCCCGGGCCGCCGAGGATCCGCGTACCGGGCCGCAGGTCTGGCGGCTCCCAGGAACGGCGGTGCCTTCCCGCAGCGCAGCCGTCCCGCTCGCGATGGCCTGCCAGACGGCGAACCGGCATCGCAGGAGTCCCGGACGCGGCGGGCATCAGCTCCCCTGCAACTCTGAATTCAGGAGCGATGCGCCGCTCACGACCACCCGCTCGCCGGCCGCCACGCCGGAGCGCAGATAGGCGAATTCCCGGCCTTGCGTGGACGCCGTCACCTGACGCCGTTCGAACTGCCCCGGCCGTGTCTCGACGAAGACGTAGCTGTTGACCCCTGCCGTGACGATGGCCGCGATCGGCACCCGCACGCGCGGAGATTGCGCCTCCATGACGGGCGTGACGCGCGCGTACATCTCCGGTTTGAGCAGCCGGCCGGCATTGTCGATCCGGCAACGCACCTGGATGCGACGCGAAGCGGGGTCGAGGACGTCCCCGACGTACACGACGGTGGCGTCGAATCGGCGACCGGAGTAGGCATCCACCTCCACGCTCACGTGCTGGCCGGTGCGCAGCACCCCGATGTGCTGCTCCGGCACATCGATGACCACCCGGAGGTTTTCCGGATCCGAGATCACGAACAGGGGCTCCGCCGTGTCCGGCCCCACCAGGGTCCCCGGATTGATGGAACGCTCCGTCACCACGCCGGCAAGGGGTGCACGGATGGGAAGCTCGCCGTTCTCCGCCGGGCCGCCCGACGACAGCAATTCAAGCCGGCGGCGCGCGCGACCGAGTTCGACCTCCGCTTCGCGGAGATCGGTCTCCAGCGATTCGAATTCACGTCTGGGCATCACCTCGCCCTCGAAAAGCACGCGTGCCCGATCGAACGCCTGTCCCTTGTGTCTCGCCTCGAGCTCGGCGCGCCGGACATCCGATACGGCCTGCGCGTATTCGGGCGACGCGATCACGGCCAGAAGATCACCGCGGCGCACCCGCGTGCCCAGCGTGGCTGCGATGCGTGTCACCCTTCCTGCCATGGGAGCGCCGAGCCGCGCGGTCCGGTCCTCGTCGTAGGCGATCCTTCCGGGAAGCGCCTCCAGCAAGGGCTCGGCGTCCAGTATCGCGTCGGACGTCCGGAGAAAGGCGAGCTGGGGGGCGCCTGCGGGGAATCGCAAGGTGGTGCCGTTGGATTCGGACGGCGCGGTGGGCTGAGGCCGTGCGGCGGGCGGTTCGCCGGACATGCGCGGCAGGGTCCACGCCGCCGCGGACACGACCAGGATGACGGCGGACACCGATCCCCAGAGCTTGCCGCGCGTCATCGGACACTCCCGGTCTGTTGCCTGGCGGCCTGCCAGCTCGCGAGGGCGCGGGCGTAGTCGGCACGTGCATCCACGGCGTCGACGCGCGTCGCGTACAGCACCCGGCGGGCATCCAGCAGATCCAGCACCCCCAGCGCGCCGTTCCTGTAGGCGAATTCGGCGGCGTCGGCCGCCCTGACCGCCTGCTTGAGCAGTTCGTCGTCGAAACGGCGAATCCGATCCCGGGCCCCCGTCAGTTCCGCTCCGGCACGTCTCAGCTCCGCGAGCGCCGCGGAACGCGTGCGCTCGAGATAATCGAGGGCGATCTGACGGTCCGCCTCGGACCGGCGGACCTCGCCCTCGAAGCCGTAGTTGAGGAACAGGGGAAGGCTCACCCCGACCCCGATCGTGTTGTTCTGGATCTGTGTCGGGTAGCGTTCGTACTGGACACCCACGGTGATGTCTCGCGTGCGCAACGCCCTGGCCAGTTCCCGCGCGCGATCGGCTGCATCGACCCGCCGGCGCGCCGCGCGGACGTCCGGCCGCTCGTCGAGCGCCGTTTCGTCCAACGTCGATTCGTCACCCGCTCCCGCGGCATACGACGGCCACGCGTCCTCCGCCGCCAGCAACACGTCGGGCGCCTGCTCCCCGATGAGATAGGCGAGAACCTCGCGGGCGCGATCGCGATCGGTCATCGCAATGCGCCGCTCGTTCTGTGCGCGAAGCTCGTCCACCTTGATTCTTGAGAGATCGGTCGGCGAGATGTCGCCCGCCTCGAGCCTCAGCCGCGCAGCCGCCACGGTCTTGGCGAACAGCGCGATGGTCTCGTCCGCAATGCTCACGCGGCTCTGCGCCTGCAGCAGATCGTAAAAGGCAAGACTCACGGCCAGTGTCTGGCGACGTGACGTCTCCGCCAGATCGTCCCTTGCCGCGTCGATGCCAATGCGTGTGATGCGGTCTCGAAGCTCGCGCTTGTTGCCGCGCTCGAAAAGCTGGGACAGCTGCACGACGCTGTCCATCGGCTTGTTGAACAGCGACCCGGAACCGGGATGCCGCGGATCGAATCCGGAGGTGCCCAGCGACAGCGCGGGATTGGGCCGCGCGCGAGCGGCAAGATTGTCGGCCTCCGCCGCGGAGACCGCGCCGCGAGCGATCGCGATGTCGCGATTGCGCGATGCCGCCAAGCCGACAACCTCGGACAACGAGAGGGTGCGAACGGTCCTGTTCGCACCCGGCGAGGGAGCCGCATCGACTGCCATCCCGGCAGACGGCAACACCATGACCGATGCCAGCCCCGCGAGCAGCGGCACGACGTGCCTCCAGCACCATGCCGCTGTGGGAAAGGAGCCGATCCGCGCATGCGGTTCGCACCTCGAGGCCTTCACGTCATCCACCTACCGGACCCCGGTCGCCACTGCATGCATTTTCAGACCTTCCCTGACTCGACGCCCCGCATCGTGTCAGGTTAGCCTTACGGCGAACTTACTTTCCCGTGCTGCCCATGCGCCTGCTCATTGCCGAAGACGACCCGCTCATCGCGGACGGACTGATCCGCGCCATGAGGACCGACGGATACGCGGTCGACCACACCACCAGCGGACTCGAAGCGGACGAAGCGCTCAAGCAGTACACCTACGATCTGGTGATCCTCGACCTGGGCCTGCCCCGCCTGGATGGACTCGAGGTTCTGCGGCGCCTGCGCACCCGCGGAACCGCCGTTCCGGTACTGGTGCTCACGGCCCGGGACGCCCTGCAGGATCGCGTGAAGGGTCTCGATGCGGGTGCCGACGATTACCTGGTGAAGCCGTTCGACCTGCCGGAGCTGGAAGCGCGGGTGCGTGCACTGCTTCGCCGGCAGAGGCCATCGTTGTCCGGGCGCCTTCACATCGGCGAACTGATGATCGACATCAGCGGAAGATCGGTCTACCACGGCAGCCAGCGCATCGACCTCTCGGCACGCGAGTTCGGCGTGCTGGAACTTCTGGCACGGCGCGCAGGACGCGTCGTGAGCAAGGAACAGCTTCTGGAATCCCTGACGGGGTGGGACGACGACGTGGGCACGAATGCGATCGAGGTCTACGTCCACCGGCTGCGCAAGAAGCTCGAGCCGGGCGGAATCAACATCCGCACCATCCGCGGCCTGGGCTATCTCCTCGACAACGCGACACGCAATGACTGAGCGGGCCTCGCTGCGCGGGCGCCTGCTCGCCCGCCTGCTGGCGCCCATGCTGGGTCTTCTGGTTCTCAGCGCGGGCACCGCCTCGCCGGTCACCGCGGTTTGCCTGCGCCGCTTCAGCTGCCCGCGCCCGGCGTCGCGCCGGTCTGTTCGGATGCCGTCTACAACGGCGACCCGGTACGGCTGGCGGCGTACCGCCCGGCGGACATTCCCGTGATCGTCCAGGTGGCGGAAACGGTCACGAAGCGCGACGTGCTCGCGTTCGAGATCATTGCCAGCATGCTCGCGCCGCTGCTGCTGCTGATGGTGCTGGGCGCGGCGGTCATCTGGATCGGCGTCGAACAGGGCCTGGATCCGCTCACCCGGATCGCCACCCAGTTGCGGCACCGCTCCGCGGACGATCTGGGCCCCATGGACGAATCGCAGGCACCACGCGAGGTGCGTCCTCTCGTGCAGGCATTGAACGGCCTGCTCGAAAGGGTGGATGCGATGCTGACCGCTCAGCGGCGGTTCGTCGCGGATGCCGCGCATCAGCTGCGCACGCCGATCGCCGGACTGAAGACGCAGGCAGAAACGGCGCTGCGCGCGACCGATGCCGATTCGATGCGTTCCATCGTCGCGAACATCGTGACCGCCGCAACCCGCATGTCGTCCCTGGTCGTGCAGCTCCTGTCGCTGGCGCGGGTCGACCCTTCCGAGGCGGCCAAGGGCGCTTCCGGTCTCGTGGACCTGGAACCTCTCGCGCGCTCGGTCACGGCCGATTGGATCGCTCGGGCAATCGAGCACGGAATCGACCTGGGGTACGCCGCGGCAGACGGATCGCACGCGGTGCTGGGCGATCCGGTGATGATCCGGGAACTCATCGGCAACCTCATCGACAACGCAAGAATGCACGGCGCAACGATCTCCATCACCGGGAACGATTCGGGAAGGGGAACGAGAGTCGTGGTGGCGTTTCCGAAGGCGAGGCCTCAGGGTCAGGCCTCCGGTCCCTAGAAGGTCCCGGGGAACGAGACTCCGGTCCCCGCGAAAGGGAGGCCACCTGCGGCGGCCAACGAATCGATCTGCCGCGGCCAGGAGCCGCAACTCCATTGATCCGGGACCAGGGGGACCGGAGCCTGGAGGCTCCGTCCGAGTCAGCCCTGCTCCCCTTCTTCCTGCTGCAACCGCCACATCTGCGCGTACGCGCCGTCCGCTTCCAGCAACGCACGGTGAGTGCCGCGCTCGATGATGCGGCCTCCCTCCATCACCAGGATCTGATCCGCATCCACGATGGTGGACAGCCGGTGCGCGATGACGAGCGTCGTGCGATCGCGCGCGATGCGGGCCAGTTCTTCCTGAATCGCCTTCTCCGACTTCGAGTCCAGGGCGGACGTCGCTTCGTCGAAGATGAGGATCGGCGGGTTCTTGAGGATGGCACGTGCGATGGCGACGCGCTGTGTCTCTCCCCCGACAGCTTGAGGCCCCGCTCGCCCACGCGAGTGTCGTACCCCTCGGGCAACCGCGCGATGAAATCATGGATGTGAGCGGCTCGCGCCGCCTCGATCACTTCGTCACGCGTCGCCTCGGGACGCCCGTAGGCGATGTTGTAGTAGATGCTGTCGTTGAACAGGACCGTGTCCTGCGGGACGATACCGATCGCGCCGCGGACGCTGCGCTGAGTGCAGCCGCGAATGTCCTGGCCGTCGACCGACACCTGCCCCTGCTGGACATCGTAGAACCGGTACAGCAGACGCGCGAGCGTCGACTTTCCCGAACCGCTCGCGCCGACGACGGCCACCGTATGTCCGGCCGGCACCTGGAAACTCACGCCGTGCAGGATCTTCCGGTTCGGCTCGTAGCTGAAATGGACATCCTCGAACGCGATGCCTGCACCGCGAAGCTGCAGGGGCACCGCGCCCGGGCGGTCCTCGACTTCGCGGTTCTGGCCGAGCAACCGGAACATCCTGTCCATGTCCGTGAGCGACTGCTTGATCTCGCGGTAGACCATGCCCAGGAAATTGAGCGGTATGTAGAGCTGGATCAGCAGACCGTTCACCAGCACGAGATCGCCCAGTGTGAGCTTGCGCTCGACGACACCCTCCGCCGCGAGCAGCATGAGCAGCGTCACCGCCACCGCGATGATGAAGCTCTGGCCGATGTTGAGCAGCCCGAGCGAGGCCTCGTTGCGCACCTCTGCCGATTCGTACTGGCGCAGATGCTCGTCGTAGCGCCTTGCCTCGAAGTCCTCGTTGTTGAAGTACTTGACCGTCTCGTAGTTGAGCAGGCTGTCGATGGCGCGGGTGTTCGCGCGCGAGTCGAACTCGTTGGCCCGCCGGCGTATATCCATCCGCCATTCGGTGATGGCGATGGTGAAGCCGATGTAGACGATCACCGCGCCGAACGTGACCGCCGTGAACCGCCAGTCGAACTTGGTGAGCAGCACCACCGCCACCAGGCTGAATTCAAGGATCACCGGAATGATCGAGAACAGCATGTACGACAGCAGGCTGGAGATGCCGCGCGTGCCCCGCTCGATGTCGCGGGACACTCCGCCGGTCTGGCGTTCGAGGTGAAAGCGAAGACTCAGCGAGTGCAGATGCCGGAACACTTCCAGCGCGACCCGGCGGATGGCGCGCTTGGACACCCGCACGAAAACCACATCGCGCAGTTCCGCGAAGAGCGTCGTCGACAGCCGCAGCGCACCGTACATCACCACGAAGGCAATCGGCACCGCCAGCACCGCAGTGCGGGAATCGAGCGAGTCCACGATCTCCTTCATGATCAGCGGCACGCCCAGGTTGGCGAGCTTGGCGGTCACCAGGAACGCGAGCGCCAGCGCGACGCGCCAGCGGAACTCCAGCAGGTAGGGGACGAGGCGGCGGACAACCCGCCATTCGCTGGAAGCGGGCGCGGCAGGTCCGCCGACCGGGGCATGAACGGCAGAGGCGGGGGCGTGATGACTCATGGGGGGTATATCGGGACGCGTTCCGGAAAAACAAAAGGCGCGGCTCTCGCCGCGCCTTGGCGCAACTTCAACCCGCCGGGCAGCTTACCACCCCAGCCGCTGGGAGAATCCGAAGTGGAAGTGTGACGTGCCGGGGTAACCCCAGCCCCATCCCGCGAACGGGCCCGGCCCCCACAATCCTGGATGTCCGAAGCCCGCGCCGTAACCGTATCCGGCACTCCAGCCGGGTACCACACCGTAGGGTCGGCCGAAGGGATCTGCCCAGAGCGGCGGCGGGGGAGCAAGCAAGGCGCGCCGGTCCCGCGGGCGCCATCCGTGCCGCATCGCGCGTTCGGCCCGCAGATCGCTCAACGTCGGACCGCGTTCGGCGGCAGTCCCTACCGCGTGGGGCGGCAAAGGTGCCGCTGCCACGGCGCCGTTGTCGCGTGCGCGGTCATACCACAGCTCGCTTTCCTTGAATTCCTCGGCCGAGGCCCCAGCCCGGGCCAGCAGCTTGGAGAGCTCCAGTTGCGCCTGGGGATGACCTTTCTCGGCGGCGGCGCGGAACCACTGTTCCGCCATTTCGTCGCTGCGGGACACGCCGTCTCCCCGCGCGTACTGGTTGCCGATCCGGTAGGCGGATTCCGCATCGCCGTTCTCGGCAGCCACCCTGCGCCAGCGGATGGCCTGGTCGTAGTCCCGCCGGCCCCCGAGTCCGCGCTCGTGGATGTCCGCCAGCACTGCCGCTGCGCGGGCATCGCCACCATCAGCCGCGGGCACGAGTATCCGGAGGGCGCCGGCGTAGTCCCGGCGCTGAAGGTGGCTGTCCCACTCGCGCGGCGGGTCCGTGGCCAGGGCAATCCCGGACACAAGGGGCAAAAGGGCGGCAAGCAGGGCCGGGCACGGCTTCACGATGGAACTCGGGCAGTCTTCGCCGGGAAACCGGCAACGGAGGTTGGACCGCAAGTGCCTCCGCGGATTCCCGGGCTCAGGCCAGCACGACCAGGAGACTGACGAAACCGCCCGCGAGCATCACGCCAGCAAGAACGTACACGAAGCCCTTGGGCTGAGTCGCGTGGGCATAGACATGGATGGCGGCCACTGTCGCATTGCGGCCATTCGCGCCGCTGGACGAAATGCCCTTGAGCCGGTATCGCCCCGGCGCATCCACCCGGAAACGTTCGACCGGGACGGCATCGTCGAGCAGACCGCGGCTCTGTTCGGGAAGCACGTCGCGGGTCCAGACCCAGCTTCCCTCCCGCTCCAGCTCCACCCTCACCAGCTGGCGTTCACCCCGGGAGGGGCCCAGATAGGCCGAGACTTCCACGGGGCTCATCCGGGGCTCGAGATCGAACACGGCTTCGCCCGGTACTCGGCACTTGGCGAGCAGCCGTCCACCGAAGATGGTGGTGTAGGCGAAGTAACCGATCGCGAGCAACAACCCGCCAAGGGTCACGGTAAACAGAATGATGGGCACCAACGTCATCCGCAGCCAGGGGTCTCTGGGGGCACTCCTCCGGCTCCGGCTCCTCTGTCAGGTCTCGGGAATCACCGCCGCGGGCGTCACTGTCGACGCCGCGAGCGCGCTCGGACTCGGACAGGGACGGCCTGCGGCACCCTGGGGCCGGCACCGCCGGATGCGGCGGCGAGCACGGCATGCAGGAGTTTTCCGAACAGCGCGATCACGGTCATGGCGGCCTCCTGTGGCGGCATTGCGTCCCCGTCCGGGACTCGCAGGTTCATCAGCAGGTTGCATGCCATCGATTCCCTTTGTCGTTCGGGCCGACAGGTCCACCGTGGGGGCATGGCGTCAACACGAGCGTCACGAAAGGGCGAAACGCAAAGCATCGGTGCCGGGCGCCGCTGTTGGCGTCCCATGGAGGCGCGGCTCCACGTGACTTTCGGCCGGCGGATCGGAAGCGCCGTACAGCGTTTCGACATCCGGTGGCGGCGCACGGACTGCCGCGGACGCTCGCGACTGGACAGCATCACCGGGAGAAGATCAAATAGCCGGCTCCAAAACTCATCCGCCTCCCCACCCCATGCAAGCTTCCGGACGCTCACGCAAGTGGAAGTGGCTGTTCTGGCTCCTGATCGTGCCTGCCCTGCTCTTTGCGCTGTACGTCTGGTTCGTCATCTCTTGGAGCTACTCCACCGGCGAGCGCGCGGGCTACATCCAGAAGTTCTCCCATCGCGGCTGGCTCTGCAAGACCTGGGAAGGAGAGATCGCCCTCATCACCATGCCCGGAACCGTGGCCGAGAAGTTCTTCTTCACGGTGCGGGACGATGCCGTGGCCGCGCGCATCAACGCCTCCATGGGGCAGCGGGTGACGGTCACCTACAACCAGCACATCGGCATTCCCACCGACTGCTTCGGCGATACCCAGTACTTCGTGACCGACGTGAAGGTGGTGTCCGATCCGAGCCTGCTCTTTCCGCCGCCGGCGCCGGCAAAGTCCGAACCCGCTGCTGCGAGCCCCGCACCGGCCACGCCCTCAACGGCGACGGACCCAGGCGCGGCACCGGCCTCGCCGCCGGGCGCCCCGGCTGCGAACCGCTGATGCGGATGGAAAGCGGGCCGACAGCCCCTCCTTCGATTCGTTCCGCCTGCCTGTTCGGCCGCCGCCCGGCGGCACAGGCCCGGCGGATCCCTGAAACACGACCAAGGAACAGAGCAGCGACATGAACAGGATTCTGGTGGTGACCGGCGCCGGCCGCGGCATCGGCGCATCCATCGCCCGTCTGGGCGCCCGCGAGGGCTACGCGGTCTGCGTCAACTACGCGCGCAATCAGGAAGCGGCGGAAGCCGTGGTGGCGGACATCGTGGCCGCCGGCGGCCGCGCCATCGCCGTGCAGGGTGACGTGGCAAAGCGCAGCGAAGCCGTGCGTCTGTTCGACAGGGTCGATCGCGAGCTGGGTGCCGTGACGGCCCTCGTGAACAATGCCGGCGTGACCGGACCGCTGGTGCCGGTGGAAGACATGGACGAGAAGGCGCTGGACCAGATATTCGGCGTCAATGTCGCGGGCCTCTTCTGGTGCTGTGGCGAGGCGGTGCGCCGCATGGCCCGCAAGCACGGCGGCCAGGGCGGTTCCATCGTCAACGTGGGGTCCATCGCCTCCCGCTACGGCGGCATGCCGGGCATGATCGCCTACTCGTCGTCGAAGGGCGCGGTGGACAGCTTCAGTGTCGCCCTGGCCAAGGAAGTGGGCCACGAAGGCATCCGGGTGAACTGCCTGAGACCCGGCACGACCCGCACCGACATCCTCGAGCCGCTGGGCGGCGATGCCCTGATGGCGCGCGTGGCGGCATCCACACCCCTGGGCCGGGTGGGCGATCCGGACGAGATCGCCGAAGCCGTTCTGTGGCTGCTCTCCGACCGCGCGTCGTTCACGCACGGCGCGATCCTCGACGTATCCGGCGGCCGCTGACCCCGCCGACAGCGTCCCCCGCTTCACACATCACCGGAGCTTTTCCATGAGCACGATCCAGGACGTTCGCGCCGACCTCTACCGCATTCCTCTGCCGGTGACGCTGTCCGACAGCACGCACGGCGACATGACCCACTTCGAATTGGTCACCGTCCGGTTGCGCGACAGTGACGGGGCCGAAGGTTCCGGCTATACCTTCACCGTCGGCGCCAACGGCCGCGCGGCGCTCCACACGGTGATGCATGACCTGGCACCCGTGCTGAACGGGCAGCGCGGCGATCTCATCGAGCAGCTCTGGTACAAGATGTGGTGGGCTGTGCACTACGGTGGCCGGGGCGGCTCGGCGGTGCTCGCCATCTCCGCCATCGATGTGGCCCTGTGGGACCTCAAGGCGAGAAAGCTCGGTCAGCCGCTGTGGACCCTCCTGGGCGGCTTCGACGCCAACGTGCCCTGCTACGCCGGCGGCATCGACCTCTGGTTCCCCCTCGACCGCTTGCTCGCGCAGACGGACGACAACCTGGCCAAGGGATTCCGCGCGATCAAGATGAAGGTGGGCCGTCCGAAACTGTCCGAGGACGTCGCACGGGTGAAGGCCATGCGCGAACATCTGGGCGAGGACTTTCCGCTGATGGTCGACGCCAACATGCGCTGGACACCTGACGAAGCGATCCGCGCCGCGCGCGCCCTGCAGCCGTACCACCCGGGATGGATCGAGGAGCCGACCATTCCCGACGACGTGGCAGGCCACGTGCGGATCGTGCGCGAAGGCGGTCTTCCCGTCGCGACTGGCGAGAACCTCCACACGCTCTACGAATTCCAGCAGATGATCAGCGCGGGCGGCGTCACCTTCCCGGAGCCGGACGTGACCAATTGCGGCGGCATCACCGTCTTCATGAAGGTTGCTCGCCTCGCCGAGAGCTTCAATCTGCCCGTGACCTCGCATGGTGCGCACGACATCACCGTGCATCTGCTGGCCGCCGCTCCCAATCGTTCCTATCTCGAGGCCCACGGCTTCGGTCTGGACAAGTACATCGCCCAACCGCTGGAGATCCGGGACGGCTGCGCGATCGCGCCCGACCGCCCGGGGCACGGCATCGAGTTCGACTGGAAAGGACTCGAGGCGCTGCGGGACCGCTGACCCGGCGACGCGTGGCCGCGGAAGGCTGGTGAAAGGATTCCGCGCGATCTTCGCGATCGTGGCCAAGGGCGTCCGCTGCGGAACCGGCCACGGAGCCGGCGCGTGCGGTTCGGCCACACCACGCCGTGCCGCAGCCGGCGGCCGCCGTCGCCTGCAGCGTTCGGAGATACGACAGGATGGACCAGACCGCTCCGCCCGACCGCCGGGAGCACGAATTGACGATGCACGTGTTCGCCGTCTCCGCGGGCATGGTGGGCGTGTGCCTCACCGCCATCGGCATACTTCGCCTCATCGCCTCGCAGACGAGCGTGCAGTCGGTCGGGGACGATCTGCTCGCGATCGATGCGCTCGTGTTCGTGCTGTGCGTCTGCCTTGCGTTCTGGTCGTTCAAGACGCGCCACCACCGTACGCGTCAGCGGCTGCGCCTGTGCGTCGACTCGCTGTTCCTGTTCGGACTCGCGGGCATGGGCGGCATCTGCGCCATCATCGCGTACGCCATCTTCTGACGCCCGCGCCCCGGTTTGACGGCCCGACCGCGCAGGCTGCGGGACTCGCACTCCCCTTCATGGGTCCGGAGGCCTGTCCGTGACAACGCACCTCTCCGTCCGTCTTCCGGGCACGCTGCGGTTCCTCCAGCGCGACTGGCTCAGCGCCAATCATGTCCTGCTGTACGGCCCGGACCGCAACGTTCTCATCGATGCGGGACATGTGAGTTCGGCGGCAGAAACAGTGACGCGGGTAACGGGGGCCCTGGACGGCCGCCCCCTGCACGACATCGTTCTCACGCACACGCACTCCGATCACATGGGTGGTTGCGCAATGCTCAAGCGCACGTTCGGCTGCCGTATCACGGTTCCGGAGGGCGAAGCGGAGATGATCCGCGCGTGGGACACCCGGGCGCTGTGGCTCGACTACGCCGGGCAGCACGCCGAGCGCTTCGATTTCGAAAACGTCATCCGCCCCGGCGATCGCATCGAGATGGGCGGCATCGAATGGGAGACGATCGCCACACCCGGCCACGACATGGGAGCCGTCGTCTACTGGTGCGCCCGGGAGGGCATCCTCATCTCGGGCGATGCGCTGTGGGAGCGAAGCTTCGGCATCGTGCTTCCGGGCGAAGGCTGGCGCGACCGCCTTGCCGCCGCGCGCGACACGCTCTTCCGCCTGAGATCGCTGGGCGCGCGGATCGTCATTCCAGGTCACGGCGACATCTTCACGGACGCGGACGGAGCCATCGAAGCGTGCCTGTCTCGTGTCGCAGCCTTCGAACAGGACGAGCGGCGCATGGCGCGCAACGTGGTCAGGGTGATGTTCGTCTTCGCGCTGCTGGAACGGCCGGGCATGACCGAAGAAGACGTGCTGACATTGTTCTGCGAGGTGCCGCTCTTTGCCGAGTACGCGGCCCGCTATTTCGATACGCCGCCCAGCGATCTCGCCCTGGCCACGATGGAAGAATTGGCGAAGGCAGGAACCCTGGAGCGCGGTGGGGACGGGCGATGGTTCGCGCGGTGAACAGATTGCAGACGTCCACGGTCAAGCGGACATCCACGTGAGGCAAATGTCGAATGGCACAGTCTGGATGGACACGTGGAGAGGTGGAAGCAATCGTCGACGACTATTTCTCGATGCTGGCTCTGGAACTCGCTGGACTACCCTACAACAAGGCAGCCCACCGCCGCGCGCTCAGACTCCGGTTGGAAGACCGGAACGAGCCATCCATAGAATTCAAGCATTGCAATATCAGTGCCGCATTGCTGGATGCGGGATTCCCTACATCGCGGGTTACAAGCCTCGTTCCAACTACCAGACCATCCTGGCGGAGGTAGTCGCCGAAAGGATGTCGAGCGCGAGCAAGCTGCAAGAACTTGCACAGGCCGATGTAGACCGTCCGATGGTGGTGCCAGAAGTAGAGGATATTCTGGCAATACTGTCAGACCGACCTTCACCGGCTGCGATGGCTGCCAAGACAGGGGAGCCTGTCGTGGCGCCGATCCGATTGCCTATCAACTATCTCGAGAGGGAAGCGCGGAATCGTTCGCTCGGTCTTGCGGGAGAGATCTTCGTCATCAACTATGAGCGTGCGAGGCGATTCATGCAGGCCGGGAAACGCTCCGGAAGGTCGAGACACTTCTCGTGTCCCGGACCCCAGGCTATGACGTCCTTTCCTACGACGCGCATGGAGAGGAACAGCTCATCGAGGTAAAGACAACGAGATATGGAGCAAGCACGCCCTTCTACGTGACTCGAAACGAGGTCACCACTTCGGAGCGACGTTCCGCCGCGTACCACATCTACAGACTCTACGATTTCCGCTCCGCACCTCGGCTTTACACGCTTCCGGGCGCGATTGGCCGAAGTTGCCGACTCTCGGCTGTCAGCTTCCTGGCTACACCCGCGTAGACGTCTGCACCACTCGCTGTCACGCTCCTAGTCAGGCAGTCGGTTCGGCACTTCGTCGGAAACCGCGAGCGCCCTCGATCGCCGGAACACCATCTGACCGACCGCACCCGCCCTTGACATCTGTCAAGCTCACGCAGGCGCATTTCCGCAAAGGTAGCAGGTAGCGTGGCGGAGTGAACTCGTCACCGTGTCGCGAACCCCTGCCTGGAGGAGTACGAGATGAATCCGATTGACCGGAAAGGCGGTTCGCGCGCAGGGCACCTGCTGTCGATTCTTCTGCTCTGGGCGGCCGCGTTCGCCGCGAACGCCTACGTGATGACCACCGACAACGAGCTTGGCGGGAATCCCAGACTCGCCAAGCGGACCTACCAGGTCTTCATCGCCGACGATCCGGCGCACCCGGGCAGGCGCGATGAGGTCGTGGCCGCCCTGAACACCTGGCGCGATGCTCTCGCCGCGCGCGGCGTCACACTGGAGCTTCGTGCGGGCAATCCGCCGCAGACGCCCTTCGACCGGAATCGATACAACGCCGAGGTCACCCGCTACAACGCCGACCCCGCGCCGAAGCCGGCCGACTATCCGGAGATGGCCAAGCTGCAGGCGAAGCAGAACACGGTCAGCGTGTACTGGGACACCACCGAGAACATCGTCAGGAGACGCGGCGGGGAAAACACCGGTGCCATGGCTGCGAACGTCTGGGATCGGGATGCTTCAGGCAAGGCCGGCACGATCGATCTTTCCGACGTGTTCCTGCCCACCGATCCGAAAGGCGGAACCGAAGAGATTGCCCGGCTGATGATCCACAACCTCGCCATGCACGAGTTCGGCCACGTGGCAGGCCTGGATCACTACTCGCCCACGCAACAAGGCGAGGTCATGCGGCTCGATGCCACCCTGTCCACGGCACGTTTCACGCTGGGTGCGGAAGACATCAAGGGGCTGGACCGGATCTACGGAACGCCGCCGAGAGTCGACGCCCGGTCCGGCGCCTTTCTTCGCGAGGCCGACGAACTCTCTGCGGAAATTCGCAGCCTGCTGCCCGTGGGCACCGGTGAGGTGTGGGAGTACTCCTATGCGCTCGCGTTCCTGGGTGGACTGCCGGCAAGCTACGTTCAGGTGGAGGTCGGCAACGCCCCCATCTACGCAGCGCGAGGTTCGGCGGGGCTGTACGACTGGATCGCCGAGGACCGGGAAAGCGGCGACCGCTATCTCGCGTTTCACGCGGACTCGAACTACCTCGGGGAGCAGACACTGTCCGGCGTGCTGTCCTTCCTGTCCACGCAAGGACCTTCGAGCGGACTGATCGCGTACGCCGGCGGAGTCATCTCCACGGACTACGTACCCCGCTCCGTACCCGAACCTCGCGGGCCGCTCCTGCTGTGCGCGGCCGTGGTCGCATACCTGCTGGCAGCTGGACGCGGGATCGAAGCGCGACCGCATGGATCCCGCCGACGCGAGGCGTGACACGGGAGTCCGCGATGACCCGGCAGGCGTTTGCGTGCGGACCTATCTCCAAGCTCGTATGGCGATGTGCTGTGGCGTGGCGCACACTCGAAAGCAGCGTCCAATGAGAATCCCGTCATGAAAGTCCTCCGGCTCGGCTCCACCGGACCCATCGTCTCGCAGTGGCAGATGTTCCTGCGCGGTCAGGGCCACTTGATCAACGCCACGGGCACCTTCGATGCTGCGACGCGCGATGCCACCATTGCGTTCCAGAAAAGGCACAAGCTCTCGCCCGATGGCGTGGTCGGCAACCAGTCGTTCGGCAAGGCGGCAATGCTGGGTTTCGAACTGGTGGATTTCACGGAGATCGACCGGGAATTTCCTCCGGCGCCGGACTTTCAGCCGCTGGTGAGCACGGCACAGCGGCAGGAGCTCTTCGGGCCCATGCAGTTCCGGGCCGCTCCGGTGGCGGGCAACCCCGAGGCGATCCGGATCACCAACGGATGGGACCGGGAGAACGTGGTGAAGGTGTTCGTGCCGCAGCTGGCGGGCATCAAGGGCGCCCGGGCAGACGGTGCGATATGGATACACAAGGCCATGGCCGCGCCGATGCAGAAACTGTGGCGCGCATGGGAACAGAAGGGCGTTCTGCCGATGGTGCTCACCTTCGATGGCGCCTACAACCCGCGCTTCGTGCGCGGTCGCGCCCACGACCAGGTGCTGTCGAATCACGCGTTCGGCACGGCCTTCGACATCAACGCGAGATGGAATCCGCTGGGCGCGGAACCGGCTTCGCCGGACGCGCCGGGATGCGTCTATCGCCTGGTGCGCATCGCCCACCAGTGCGGGTTCTACTGGGGCGGCCATTTCGGCCGCCGGGACGGCATGCACTTCGAACTGGCGCGGGTCGCCTGAAGCTTCCGGCTCCGCGCTGCGTCAGATCGACTTGCGCAGTTCCTCGATCTCCCTCGCCAGCGGCTCGCCCACGCCGTACTTGGACGCGCTGTCCAGTTCCTTGAGGGCTTCTTCCTTCTTGCCGGCCTTGGCCAGCGCCCGGGCCAGGTTCACCCGGATCGACACCGCACGAGGCGACTGCGCCACGGCAGACTGAAGCTGGCGGATGCCTTCGTCGACCTTGCCGAACTGCACATTGAGCATGCCGACGGTGTCGAGCAGCGCGGCACTGCGCGGCGCCTTTTCCAGCGCCTTCCGCCCGAATTCGAGCGCCGACGGATCGTTGAGCTTGCCCAGCACCCACGCCATGTTGTTCAGCACCACCGGGTGATCGGGCTTGCGTTCGAGAACGCGCCTGTACCACTGCTCGGCGGGCTTGTATTCCTCCCGAGCGAGACGGGTGTCCGCCGCTGCCAGCATGGCGCGCAGGTCGCCGGGGTGCTTGCCCAGCCAGGCGTTCATCTCCTTTTCTGCCTCTTCCGCACGGCTCTGCGCCAGAAGATTGCGATAGAGCGCGCCGATCAGGTCCGCATCGGCGAGTTTCGCCATCGCCGCCCGCAGGATCTTCTCTCCGCCCATCGCATCCTTGCTGGCGGCCAGGACCTGCGCTTCGGCGACGTATCCCGTGGTTCTGTCCGGCCACTTCCTCTGGATGGCTCGCGCATCTTCGCGTGCGGCGTCGAAGTTGCCGGCACGCACGCTCACGTCGACCATGGCGAGATACGCAGGAAGGTGCTCCGGCTTGATTTCGATGGCCTTGCGCAGTGACGTTCGAGCCGCCTCCCAGTTCTTGTCCGCGACCTGCACTTCGGCCAGCCCCATGTGTGGCACGACCGAATCGCCGCTCAGGCTGGCCAGCTTGTTGTAGGTCACGGTGGCCTGGCGCAGTTCGCCCGCCATCTGCTGCGCCCGGGCGAGGGCGAAGACGACCGTCGTGTCGTCCGTGATGGACGCCTGCGCTGCGGTGGCTGCCTCCAGCGCGGCCTTGTTGTCCCCCGTGGCCATGAGGTAGTCGATCTTGGCCATGCGCAGTGGCACGGAGGTGAGATTGATCGCGATGGAATCGTCGAGGGTCTTCAGGACGTCCGCGGCCGGGGACCCGGTGCGCTGCATGACGGCCGCCAGCAGCAGCGCTGCTTCGGCCTGCTTCGGATCGCGGGACAGCACGGCCCGATAACGTTCCTTGGCAGCGTCGGGCTTGCCTTCTTCCAGATCCATCGCCGCCAGATTCTTGGCGGCGGGAAAGAAAGCGGGAGCGACGCTCAGCGCCTTCTCGAAGGCGGCACGTGCCTCGCGCATCTGGCGGGACGCCAGGTGCGCGAGTCCCAGGGCGTTGTGACCCTGGGGCTGCTCCGGCTGTCTTTGCGACAACGATGCCGCGGTGGAGCGTGCACGGTCCGGCTTGCCCTGCTTGATGAAGTACTCGACGAGGAGCAGATCCGGCGTCGGGTCGGTGGGGTTCGCCTTGCTTGCCGCCTCCAGGTCCGCGATGCCCTGTTCGGCCCGTCCCATGCGAATCCGGGCGCGCCCCAGCGCGATGCGGGACGCCACGTTCTTCTGATCCAGCGAGGCTGCCTTCTCGAGGTACGCGAGAGCCTTCTGCGGCTCGCGCAAGGCCTCGGCGATCTCGGCGGCGAGCAGCAGCACGCCCGGATCGTTCGGCGCGGCGTCGAGCAACGGACCCAGGGTCTGCTTTGCACGCGCGGCCTGTCCCGCCCGAAGCTGCGCGGAGGCGAGCAGACGGCGAAGTTGCTGCTCCGAAAGCGCGGCATTGACGACGGCACTCAGGAGCTTCTCGGCCATGGCGTAGTTGCCCAGATCGTGTTCGATGGATCCGCCGAGGAGTTGTGCGCGGATGTCGTCCGGGACGGCCTTGAGGGCGAGCTGGATCGAACCGCGCGCGCGCAGCTTGTCACCCTTGGCGAAGGACACCAGTGCGTCGAGATAGGCAGTCGCCGGAGTGGTAGGTGCCGCCTTGGCGAGGCGCGCCAGGACTTTTCCTGAGGCCTCCGGGCCATCCAGGCTGAGGATGATCGGCACGAGCCCGGTGAACGCCCTGACGTCGGCCGGCCGCAGTGCGATGACCTTCTCGTAGGCTTCCGCCGCCTCGCGCATCTTCCCCTGCCGGGTGAGGATGCCCGCCTTGAGCGCCCAACCGTCCGCCGTGTCGGGCCTCGACGAGAGGACCTCGTCGAGCGCCGCCTCGGCCTGCGCGGTGTCGTTCCCCACCAGGGCAAGGCGTGCCATGCCGACCTTCGCCACCGGATTGCCGGCTTCCAGGGCAAGGGCTTCCTGGTACGCCGCCCGTGCCTCCTCGATCTTTCCCTTGCCGGCCAGGGCCTCGCCCTTGAGGGCGGTCAGTTCCGCCTTGACCTTGGCATCGGTGATCGAAGCCCCTTCGATCTCCTGCATCGCCTTGTCGTACTGGCCCATTTCCAGGAGGACATGGGAAAGATGCGGGAGCACCGCATTCGCGTCGTACCCCAGCGCCAGCGCCTTCCTGAGCTCGATCTCCGCGGCGGATGGATCGGAGGCATCCCGCAGCGCCGCGCCGAGCAGGTAACGCACTTCGGCACTCTCGGGCTGTTCGCGCACAGCGTTCTTGAGCTGGATGATGGCCGCTGCGTTGTCCTTCCGCCCCAGATAGTCCCGGGCCGACTGCAGGTAATCCTGAGCGGGCTCCTTGCTGCAGGCGGCGATCGACAGGGCGATGACCAGGGCGGCGACCGGGAAGCGATGGCGGATCATGGGCATGAAGGGGGTTCCGTGAGATGTTCCGCGATGCCGCCGGCAACAGCGCAAGCCGAAGGCGGAGGAGGGTGATTTTCTGCGTTCGGGGCGAGCAAAAGCGAGCCCTGTGCCCGGACCGGCAGATCGGCGGCCGGTCAGAGGTCCTCCCGACGGGCGTAACCGGTGAAGCCGATGAACAGGCGGCCGAGTTGCAGCGCGAGCCAGGACTTCACCTGTTCGAGCCAGGGGCGGTGAACGAGATCGCCCGCCTGGATCGCGACCGCCCCTGCGGCCAGAGCCCGTTCCAGACTCCTTCTCAGTTCCCGCCCGAAATCCGCGTCCCTGACGATGACGTTGGCTTCGCGCGAGAGCATCAGGCTGAAGGGGTCCAGGTTGGACGATCCGACCGTCGCCCAGTGCTCGTCCACGACCGCGACCTTGGCGTGGAGGAACGTCGCGCGGTACTCGTGCACCTCCACGCCGGCATCGAGAAAACCCTGATAGAAGGCGCGCATCGCGTACAGCACGAATGGATACTCCGGCAGGCCCTGCAGCAGCAGCCGCACCTGCACGCCACGGGACACCGCGTCGCGCAACGCTTCCCGGAAACGGCGGCTGGGAAGGAAGTAGGCATTGGCGATGAAGATTTCCCTTCGCGCCCGGCCGAACGCGCGGAGGTAGGCCTCCTCGATGGCCCTGCGGTTGCGCAGGCTGTCACGAGTCACGAACTCGATGTGCCCGTTGCTTTCTTCCGGACGGGTCGAAGGCGACCGGACTTCGACCGGGGCCTTCTTGCGGCCACCGAAGGTCGTCCAGCGGACCAGCATCCAGAGCCGGTGGACGGCGTGGTGCATCTGCGCCACCACCGGACCGGTCACGCGCACCGCATAGTCGAAGCGCGGCGGCCCCTCGGAGCGGCCGTCCCGGTCGTCCAGCACGTTGATGCCTCCGCAGAAGCCGACATTCCCGTCGATGACCGCCAGCTTTCGATGCATCCTGCGCAGGCGGTGGCGGCGCAGCCGGAAACGGGCATATTCGGGCCGGTAGACAAGGATCTGGACGCCCGCCGGTTCGAGGACGGCCCGGATGGACGGCAGGAGATTCGCGGCGCCGAAGCCATCCACGAGCACGCGCACGCGCACGCCCCGGGTGGCGGCGGCCGCAAGCGCCTGGGCGACACGCTGGCCGGTGGGGTCGTCCGCGAAGATGTAGGTCTCGAGATGGATCTCGCTCGCGGCGCTTCCGATGGCTTCCAGCAGTGCCGGAAAGTATTCGTCACCCGTCTCGAGCAGCGTGACGTCGTGGCCATCGGCGAACGACGTCATGAACCGGCGGCCACCTCGTCCTCGGCGGACTCTTCCCGGAGGGCCGCCGGCGCGAGCAGTGCCGACAGGGCCACGTGATCGGAAAGCCGGTGCGAGTGCCGGTTGTGGTGCACGTGCGCGAGTTTCACCCGGAATCCGCGGATGTAGATGCGATCGAGGTTCAACATCGGCAAGGCGGCCGGATAGCTCCGCGCCGGCCGGCCGTGCGTGTGCTCGAAGACCTCGGTGAGGCCCAGTGTCTCGCGCAACGGCAGACCGGCACGGCGCGTCCAGTCGTTGAAGTCCCCGGCCACGATGAGCGGGGCCTCCGGCGGCACCAGTCTTTCGATGCGCTCCTTCAGACGCGCCACCTGGCGATGACGCCACATCGCGATCAGGCCGAGGTGGACGTTGATGCAATGCAGGCGGCTCGGCCAGCCCGGCACGTCGATCTCGCAGTGGAGCATCCCGCGGCTCTCGAAGCGAGACTGCGAGATGTCCTCGTTGTCCCACTTCAGGATGGGAAACCGCGACAGGATGGCATTGCCGTGATGACCTTCCTCGTACACGGCATTGCGGCCATAGGCGAAATCCGACCACAGCGTGTCGGCGAGGAATTCGTACTGCGGCGCCTCGGGCCAGTTGCGATGCCGCAGCGCATGCCGGTGCGACAGTCCCTGGACTTCCTGCAGAAAGACCAGATCCGCCCCCACCGCCCGAAGCGCGTCGCGCAACTCGTGCACGGCGATTCGTCCGTTCAGCGGCGAGAAGCCCTTGCGGATGTTGTAGGTGACGACGTGCAGAGTGTTCATGCGGGTACGGTCAGCCCGAGTGATCATGTGAGGACGCTCTGGGTGACGGGCCATGTCGCAGGGCGGACGTGCGCCAGCTTGGCATACCGGCGGATGGCTCGCATCCCAGAATCTCCCCGGGCGTCCTTTTTACCGTGAATCGCGCTGGCGGGCCACCTTTCCCGCAGGCGTCCGGTCCGGCACGCGCACGAGCCTCGAACGCCACGATCGCGACGCTGCAGGCAAACGCCTTGCCCGCCCCGCCGATGAGCGTCCGGGACTGCCGGAAGCGGCGGAGAGCGACCGCCCGCGCCCGGCATGCACTCCCGAATCAGAGGATGGCCGTCACCTGCCGTTCTCCATGCTCGAACACCACATGTGCCCGGCCGACGATGAGCGGGTCGAGCGCACCGATCTGCTCGGCGTCCTTCGACCGATACGGCAATTTATGCAGGATGTACCGCATGGCGTTGAGACGCGCCCTCTTCTTGCAATCCGACTTGATCACGGTCCATGGAGAATCAGCGGTGTCGGTGTGGAAGAACATCGCTTCCTTGGCCTTGGTGTAGTCGTCCCACTTGTCGAGGGACGCCATGTCGATGGGCGACAGCTTCCACTGCTTGAGCGGATGGATCTCGCGTTCCTTGAACCGCCGGCGTTGCTCCTTGCGGCTCACGGAGAACCAGAACTTGATGAGGAAGATGCCGCTTCGTACCAGATTGCGCTCGAACTCAGGCGCCTGGCGCATGAACTCGTCGTACTCCTGCGAAGAACAGAAGCCCATGACGTTCTCCACGCCGGCACGGTTGTACCAGGACCGGTCGAACATCACGATCTCGCCCACGCTCGGCAGATGCTGCACGTACCGCTGGAAATACCACTGCCCGCGTTCCTGCTCGGTGGGCTTCTCCAGGGCAACCACGCGCGCGCCGCGCGGATTCAGGTGTTCCATGAATCGCTTGATGGTGCCCCCCTTGCCCGCGGCATCTCGACCTTCGAAGAGGATCACGACGCGCTGGCCGGTCTCCTTCACCCACGCCTGAAGCTTCAGCAGTTCCACCTGCAGGCGGTACTTCTGCTTCTCGTAGGTGCGGCGCTGCATGAGGTTGCGGTACGGATACCCGCCCGTGCGCCAGTCCTCCGACAGCTCGTCGTCGGGGCTCACGGGCAGGCGATCGACCGGACCTTCCCGTTTCAGAAGCACTTCGCGCAGGGCCTTCACGTCGTCCGCCGAAGCCCCGGACACGACCGCTTCGAGACGGGAGACGAGGCCGTCGGGATCGTTGGAGGCTCCTTGAGCGAGGATGTCCTGCAGCGCCTCGACCTTGGACATCTCGGCCGCCTTCACCGCCTCGGATACTGTAAAGCGCTCGATGGAGTCGGCGGTATGGGACGGCGCGACGTCCCCAGCCGAAGCACGCCGGGATGGGGCAGGTCGAGACCCCCGGGGAACCAGGGCCTTCTTCGCTCCACCACTGCCTGTGCGTCTCGCAGACTTTTCCATCACCCGCTCCCGTAGTCCGAAAAGAATCTACTGTAAGGAGCCTGCAACACGGCCGATCTGACGCAAGTCAAGTCAAGGCAAGCCAGGACCCGGAGGTGTCACCCCTGGGGTCTGCCGACGACAAGGGGATTCAGGGAGCCGTCCGCCGGAAGGGCAGCTTTTCGATGGCCGCGGCGTTGCTGGGGGAGAAACACAGTTCGGCCGCCTGCCGCCACGGCAGCCACTGATGGGCGGTGTGCTCGCGAGGCGAGAGCCGCGGTGTCACCCGCTGCGGGATCTCCAGACCGAACACGTGTTCGGTGTTGCGGGTCACGCCGGGTTCGTAGCGCCAAAGCCACTGGGGATAGATGTCGTAAACGTTCTGCATGTGCCAGTCGGTGAGCACATGGGAGGCGGCATCGATGCCGGTTTCCTCCAGGACCTCCCGGCGGGCGGCATCCGCCGGGTCCTCGTCCCTTCGATCCAGGCTTCCGGTCACGGACTGCCAGTAACCTGCCCGGTCGGCACGTTCTATGAGCAACACGTCCAGTTCCGGCGTGTGGATCACGACCAGAACGGAAACGGGAATCTTGTAGGGACGGGGCGCGGGCATCCGGATTCAGAAAGACTGGATGAGAACCGCTCCTGCGCCCCAGTCGGAGCTCGAGTCGGAGAATCCTCGGACCGCGTAGATCTGGACCTTGGTGGAGTCACCCAGCTTCACGGCGATGAACGGCGTGAGTTCGCGGATGGGATCGCGTCCCGAAATGATCGGCTGCCGATAGTCGAACGACGCGCCGGCAGACACGCGCGGACCGAACTTGTAGACCCCCCCTGCGCTGGCGAAAGCGACGTTGCGCAGATCGGAACCGGGGGGGTCGCCGTACCAGCGATAGCCGATTCCGGCGAAGACCGTGAATGCACCAAGAGGCTTGTAGACATCGGTCTGCAACGCATAGTCATTCTTGCCGGTACCGAGCCCCACGGATTCGTCCGCGGTCCCCCATTTGATCTTCGCTGTCAGATCGAGGAACAGACGGGAAGTCGCGATGGCACTGTAGGTCACCGATGTCCCGACGTCGCCCAGGCCCGATTCCGTGCGTCGCTGCGGGCTTCCCCCCGCGTCGATCACGATGGGCCGGTCGCCCCCGACCACCGTTCCCGGGCCGGTGATGCGAACGTAAGGCACGGTGAGCTTGACCAGCCAGCGGTCCGTCTCGTAGCGCGCCATCACGGGAAAGTACGCGACATCGGTGGACTGCGTGCCGCCGTACTTGCCGGTGCTGTAGTCCGCCCCCAGGGCGATGCCGAACCGGCCCGGCGGTGAACCCTCATCCGCCAAAGATGGACAGGCAACAAGCACCAACATCGTCGCTGCTGTTCCTCGAACAAGCATTCCGAACATGAATCCGTACTCCCCGCATCCGGATTTCGGGGCGTTCTGCCACACCGGAACCCGCTTTCGCCCTACTTCGCCTTTTCGATCTTCTCGGGCTTCTCGACTTTTTCAGGCTTCTCGACTTTCTCGGGCTTCTCGACTTTCTCGGGCTTCTCGACTTTCTCGGGCTTCTCGACTTTCTCGGGCTTCTCGACCTTCTCGACCTTCTCGACTTTCTCGGGCTTCTCGACCTTCTCGACCTTCTCGACTTTCTCGGGCTTCTCGGGCTTCTCGACCTTCTCGACCTTCTCGACCTTCTCGACCTTCTCGACCTTCTCGACCTTCTCGACCTTCTCGACCTTCTCGACTTTCGACCTTCTCGACCTTCTCGACCTTCTCGACCTTCTCGACTTTCTCGACCTTTTCCGGCCGGGCCGAGATCCCCATCTTCTCCACGCGCTCCGTCTTGCTGCCGTCCGGATACTCCACCTTTTCCGCGCGCTCTGTCTCGGTCCTTCCGTTCTCCGTCTCGACCTTCTGCGTCACTACGCCGATGGAGGACAAGGAACCCTCCTCCTTTTCGGAATCCGAACCCTCGTCGTCCTCACGGACCGAGGACTCGGCACGACCGGTCGTCGGCGACGACGTCCCGCGCTCCGCATCGGATTCGGATTCCTCTGCAGCCTCTGACCGATCCAGGCCGCTGCCGGTCCGCGAGGAGGAAGACGCCCCCCCGGCGTTTCCAGCTGACGCGTTGCCCGTTGCCTTGCCGCCAGGCCGGGCAGCAGAGCCCGACGAACCGCCGGGACTCTGCGGTCCTGCGGGCGCCTTGCGCAGGACATCGACCTTCTCGGCACGCAGGGTAGCGCCCTGCCTGGTGGCGACGACTACGACCCGCTCTCCTAGTGCCAGTCCCTTCGGAGATCCGGCCGCCACCACGGTGGCCGCCTCCACCTGCACTTCCTGGGCGCCCACGCGCACACGACCGTTCGACTTGCTTCCGACGAACCCCTCCAGCACGTAGCGCTGCGGTTTGCCGAAGAAGGGGATCTCCGGACGCACGACCAGAGCGTCCGCACGCAGGACGGCACCGTCGGCAAGGCCGCGCACGTCGATCTCCTGGCCCACGCGCACCGAAGCGCGTCCCAGCCCTCGAAGATCGACGGGCTGGCCGTTGATTTCCGCCCCGCCTTTGAAGACCCGTGTCACCGATCCGGCCAGGCGTGCCGGTTCGTTGGCCGAGGCCTGCTCCAACCTTGTGGCCATCACCTCCCCGTTCGGCAGGCGAAGACCGCTCACGCGAACGGCCTGACCGCCCTTGACCGCGCCATCGATGACCGCCCGCTGGCCCGGCGGAATGGCAATCTTCTGACCCAGAATCGTTGCCCGGCCGGCCGCCCGGTCGAACTTCTGCACGGGGCCGACCGCGACATGGAGCAGTTCCACGCGGCGGGCCACGACCCGGTCGACGTGCCCCACGGCGTCCACCGCCACGACGTGGCCGACCGCGAGATGGCTGTGGTGCAGGGGCTGCCCGCCGACGCTCATCGGGGTCGAATCGTCGTATTCGATCTCCACCCCTCCCACGCAGATGGAACCGAATCCGGTCACCATGCCGACGATGCCCGTCCCGCCGACGCCGCTGTCCGCCGATTTTCCCGTCCCGCCGATTCCCTTGTCTGCCGATTTGCCGGTCCCGCCTATGCCACCTTCGGCCGACTTTCCTGTGCCGCCGACACCCCCTTCGGCCGACTTTCCTGTGCCGCCGACACCCCCTTCGGCCGACTTTCCTGTGCCGCCGATGCCGCCTTCGGCCGACTTGCCCGTACCGCCAATGCCGCCTTCGGCCGACTTGCCCGTACCGCCGATGCCGCCTTCGGCCGACTTTCCTGTGCCCCCTACACCTCCGTCCACCCGCGGTGAACCGGTGCCTCCGACGCCCCCTTCGCTCAACTGGGCGATGCAGGGATTCGCCTGCGCCTGTGCCGCGGCGGCGCACAGGGCGAGTGCGATCAGGCAGGCACTCAGCCGCTCAAGCATCTTTGTCCGAGGGGTCCATGGATTCGGCGAAGAAGTACACGCCGAACGTGATGCGCATGCGGGCATCGGCCGAAGCGGCGTCCTCGTCCCCGAGTTGCGCTGCGCGACGGTTCGCGGTCTTGAGCGCCTGCATGCCCGCCTTCTCGGCCAGCGCCGCGAGTTCCCGCGCCGACTCGGGAGTCAGCGTGTCGTAGTGGACGCTGCGTTCGAGAAACGGGGCGCGACCGCCGATCACGTTGGAAGCCGCTGCCGCCAGGTGATCGTGCACGTTCTGGCCGAAGTAGTGCACCTTCTCCTCGAACCCCTGCGCCGGAACAAAGGCATCCACGTTCAGCGCGACCCGTTCATCCTCGTCCAGCCTGACGACGCCCAGACGCAACCACTCGTCGAGCACCGCGCGCGCGCGGATGTCCTTGCTGACACTCGCGACCAGCGCATCAAAAGACAGATCGCCGCCCTTGCTGGCCAGCCGGGGAAGCGGAAGAGGATTGCCTCCGGCGTCTTGAAATCGGGAGTCCGACAGCCACCGGCCCACCAGTTGCGCGCCCAGCGAAACCGAGGGCGGTGCCGGTTCGCGCGTGGCGGCCGCGACGGACCGCAGGCGGCGGACGTCCTTCCGGTGAACGCCCGTGAGCAGGCTGATGCGGCTGTCCGTCTGGCGTTTCCGGTCGAGCTGGAATTCCTTGTCCGCGACCTCCACGAAGATTTCCTTGAGGAGATCGGAGAGCCACGGATAGGTGAGGCCATGCGAGAGCAGCAGGCGGATGAGGGGCCGGAGAACCCGGCGTACCGCGGCGACCAGTTTTTCCGGTGCCGCAACCGAGGAGGGGATCTGCTCTGAGTCGTTCATGGCAGTGACTTATAGCACGTGACCCGCGCTGCGTGGGAAACGTTTCCACCTCAACGATCGCTCCAGGGCTCCGCTGGTCCCCGCTCATCCGGGCTGACCGTGGCCCCCAGGGGAAGACGGGGCACCGCGCGCCGCCCGGCCGGCCGCCACTCGGCCCGGCACAGGGCAGTCCAGGCCCCGGACCGGAACCGCGGCAAGCGTCAGCGCACCTTGATGTGCAGTTCCCGCAACTGCTTCTCGTCGACGGGACTGGGCGCGCTGGTGAGCAGGCACTGCGCGCGCTGGGTCTTGGGGAAAGCGATCACGTCGCGGATGGATTCGGCGCCGGTCATCATGGTGACGATGCGGTCCAGGCCAAACGCGATGCCTCCGTGGGGAGGCGCGCCGTACTGCAACGCATCGAGCAGGAAACCGAACTTGAGCCGGGCCTCCTCCTCGCCGATCTTGAGGGCACGGAACACCTTGCTCTGGACGGCTTCACGGTGGATCCGCACGGAGCCGCCGCCCATCTCCCAACCGTTCAACACCATGTCGTAGGCCTTGGCGAGCGCGGCGCCCGGATCGGTTTCCAGGAGATCCTCGTGACCATCCTTGGGACTTGTGAACGGATGGTGCATGGCGGCCCAGCGATCGTTTTCCTCGTCGTATTCGAACATGGGGAAGTCCACGACCCACAGCGGCTTCCATGTGCCGTCGATGAAGCCGTGCGCCTTGCCGAACTCGGAGTGGCCGATCTTCGCCCGCAGGGCGCCCATCGCGTCGTTGACGACCTTGGCCTTGTCCGCGCCGAAGAACACGGCGTCGCCGGTCTGCGCACCGGTACGCTCGAGAATGGCTTCGAGCGCGCGGTCGTGAAGGTTCTTGACGATGGGCGACTGCAGCCCCTCGCGCCCCTTCGAGCGGTCGTTCACCTTGATGTAGGCCAGTCCCTTCGCGCCATAGACCCCGACGAATTCCGTGAATCCGTCGATCTCGCCCCGCGAGAGCTCGGCGCCGCCGGGCACCCGCAGCGCAGCGACACGTCCGCCGGCGGAATTCGCGGGACCGGAGAACACCTTGAAATCGACGTCCTTGACCAGGTCGGTCACTTCGGTCAGCTCCAGCTTCACTCGCAGGTCGGGCTTGTCCGAACCGAAGCGGTGCATGGCCTCACCGAAGGTCATGACGGGGAACGGATCGGCCAGCTCCACGTCGATGGCGCTCTTGAACACCTTGCGGATCATGTCCTCGAAGATGCCGCGGATCTCCTGCTCGGTGAGGAAACTCGTCTCGCAGTCGATCTGCGTGAACTCGGGCTGCCGGTCGGCGCGGAGGTCTTCGTCGCGGAAGCACTTGGTG
Source organism: Betaproteobacteria bacterium (assembly GCA_016713305.1). Lineage (NCBI taxonomy): Bacteria > Pseudomonadati > Pseudomonadota > Betaproteobacteria > Betaproteobacteria bacterium. The sequence continues at coordinate 216,016 of JADJPK010000008.1, read as the reverse complement.
ATCTGGTAGTACCGGTCGAAGCCGGACATCATCAGCATCTGCTTGAACAGCTGGGGCGATTGCGGAAGCGCGAAGAACTCGCCGTGATGAACGCGCGAAGGCACCAGGTAATCCCGCGCGCCCTCGGGCGTGGATTTCGTGAGCATCGGCGTCTCGATGTCGATGAAGCCCTGCGCGTCGAGAAAGCGGCGCACGTCCATCGCCACGCGATAGCGCAGCATCAGATTCTTCTGCATCTGCGGGCGGCGCAGGTCGATCACGCGATGCTGCAGACGGACGGTCTCGGAAAGGTTGTCGTCGTCCAGCTGGAAAGGCGGCGTGAGGGCCGCGTTGAGCAGCTCGATCTCCTTGGCAAGCACCTCGATCTCGCCGCTCCTGAGATTGGAGTTGAGCGTGCCTTCGACGCGCCCGCGGACCCTGCCCGTCACCCGCACCACGAATTCGTTGCGCAGGCGGTCGGCCGTCGTGAAGGCCTCCGGGGTGTCCGGATCGATGACGATCTGGACGATGCCTTCACGGTCGCGGAGATCCAGGAAGATCACGCCGCCATGGTCGCGGCGCCGGTGCACCCAGCCGTACAACGTGACCGTCTGGTCCAGGTAGTTCTTGTCGATGAGTCCGCAGTAGTTGGTGCGCATGATGTGTTCGAAGCGATGAAATCGGTGATCAGGGACGCCGCGTCGCGGGGCTTCCCGGCGGCGCCACGCCCATGGAGATGATGTACTTGAGCGCCTCGTCCACGCTCATCTCCAGTTCGATGACCGAAGAACGCGGCAGCATGACGAAATAGCCGCCGGTGGGGTTGGGCGTGGTCGGGACGTAGACGCTGATGTAGTCGCCCTTCAGATGGCTGGAAACGTCGCCGCCCGGGGCGCCCGTGAGAAAGGCGATGGTCCACATGCCGGGACGGGGGCCACTCCACGAGCAGCGCCTTGCGAAAGGCCTGCCCGCTCGAGGAGAACAGCGTGTCGGACACCTGCTTCACGCTGTTGTAGATGGACTTCACGACGGGGATGCGGCCGAGCAGCGATTCCCAACCCTGCACGAGCCGCTGGCCCAGGACGTTCGCCGCGAAGAGGCCGGTGACGAAGACGATCAGGAAAGTGAGCAGGACGCCCAGACCAGGAACGTCGAATCCCAGCAGCTCGCGCGGGCGCCAGGACGCGGGCAGCAGCACGAGGCTCTGGTCCATGGTCGTCACGATGGCCTTGAGCACCCAGAAGGTGATACCCAGGGGCACCCAGATCAGCAGGCCGGTGATGAGATAGCGTCGCACGGATAAAACGAAGCGGACCGCACCCTGCGGTGCGGTCCGCAATCCTGTCCCTGTTCAAGTGCGGCCGTCAGGCCGCGGATTCGATCGTGTTCAGCTGCAAGCCGGGCACGGGCCGTTGGCGCAGCCCCCGCCCGCCGTGGCGGTCGCAGTGTCTCCCGAGCTTTTCGATTCCCCGCCGCCACTGTCTTCCTTCTTGGCGGCCGCCTTGGCGCCGCTGTTCTTGAAGTCCGTGGCGTACCAGCCACTGCCTTTCAACTGGAAGCCTGCGGCGGAGATGAGCTTGGTCATGGACGTCTCGCCGCAGGACGGGCAAACCGTGATCGGGGCGTCGCTCACCTTCTGCAGGAATTCCTTCTCGAGGCCGCACTTGTCGCAGCGATACTCGTAAATCGGCATGATATCCCTCGAAAATCGAAACGGAATTATACGCCCGCAACCTGCGCGAGCCACGCTCGAAAATGGTGTTCGCGCCCTGATTTCTCAAGATCCCATGCTCACGAAGACCCGTTGGCCCTATCCGCGCATCCTCGCCCACCGCGGCGCAGGCGTGCTGGCTCCCGAAAACACCCTCGTCGCGCTCAGGCTTTCCGCTTCCCTGGGCTTCGGCGGCGTCGAAGTCGATGCCCAGGTCGCCGCGTGCGGCACGCCTTTTCTCCTGCACGACGACACCCTCGACCGCACCACTGACGGCAGCGGTCCGGCGATCCGGTCGACGCTCGAGGCGTTGCGCGTGCTGGATGCTGGCGTCTGGTTCGGCAACGAGTTCGCCGGTGAGCGCGTACCAACCCTGGAAGCGGCCTGTGCCCTGAGCCGATCCCAGGGCCAGTGGATGAACATCGAGATCAAGGTGGCTGCGGATGCCGACCCGGCCAGGACCGGCGCGGTCGTCGCGGCCGAGACGGCGCGGCGCTGGGCGGACGCGAGCCCGCCGCCACTGCTCTCGTCATTTTCGGACCTGGCCCTGGCCGCCGCCGCCCGCAATGCCCCCGGATTGCCCCGTGGCCTGCTGGTGGACGCCATCCCGCCGGATTGGCTCGAACGGGTCCGGACGCTCGGATGCCGCTCCGTTCATGTGGCCCAGCAGCACCTCACGGCCGAATGGGTGGAGACGATCCACGGGGAAGGCATCGCGGTGCTGGCCTACACGGTCAACGAACCGGGGCGCGCGATCACGCTGTTCGAGTGGGGAGTGGACGCCATCGTGACCGACGAGCTGCGCGAGATCCGGCCGGATTTCCTGGCGGTCTACGGCTTGGGCCGCTGAAACGATCGGGGAGAATCAGCGGGTGAGGCGCAGGTAGAGCCCCGGGAGCTTCTCGGGCAGCCGGTTGATGTGGTCGACGACCATGTAGTTGCGGGCACCGAAGATGCGCGAGACGTACTCGTCGGCTTTGGGGTCGAGGCTCATGCAGTAGGTGTAGATGCCGGCGCGGCTCGCTTCCTCCACGGCCTTCTTGGCGTCGAACTGAAGATATTTGGGATCGTGGACGTCGATGTCGTGCGGCTCGCCGTCGGTCACGAGCAGGATGAGCTTCTTGTCGCAGGCACGGTAGCGCAGCCAGTTGGTGGCATGCCGCAAGGCCCCGCCCATGCGGGTGGAAAGCTGTCCCTTCATGCCCGACAGCCGGGCCTTCACGTGGTCGTCGAAGGGCCAGCCGAAGTCCTTGAAGCGGTAGTACTGCACTTCCGACCGGCCGTTGGAGCAGAAGCCGTGGATCGCGAACTGATCGCCGATGCGTTCCATCGCGGCCGCAAGCAGCACGGTCGCCTCGCGGGCCAGCGCCAGAACGGTCTTGCCGCTCGCCTTCACCACGTCGTTGGTGGATTCGGAAAGATCCAGCAGCACGAGCACGGACAGATCCCGCTCGCGTCTGTCCACCCGGATGTGGAACCGCGGATCGGGCGTACGGTGCGAACGCACGTCGATCATGGCATTCACCACCTGATCAAGATCGAAGCGGTCGCCGTCCATCTGCTTCTTGAGCCGCACCGGCTTGCGCAGTTCGCTTCCGCGGATCAGCGAATCGATGCGGTCGAGCAGGTCCTGGTTGCGATGCATGATCTCCGCGACCGTTGCCGGGTCGGCCATGTCCGGCCGTTTCTCCTGCACGGTGCACCACTGCGGCCGGACCATGCCGATGAGGTAGTCCCACTCCGGATACTGGACGATGCGCAGCAGATCGCCCGCCATCTGCAACTCCTCGTCCTCCTCTGCGCTTCCCGCGCCCACCGGTTTGACGCCTTCCACCTGCTCGGCATCCGGATCCTCCAGCGTGTCCCCGGTGCTGCTCTCGACGGTTTCGGGCTGAACGAGCATCACCTCCTCTTCCATCATGAGGCCCTTCTCGTTCTTGTCGGGCTCCCACAGGACGGTGTTGTCGTCGCGGTAGAGCGGCTCGATCACCCAGGTCTTCGCATTGAACTGCAGTCGCATCTGTCCGATGTCGTTTCCCAGCAGAGAGCCAAGGGGCCGGACGAACGAGGGATCCGTGAGGTCGTTCTCGAAGAACAGGCGCCGGGCCTTCTGCACCCAGGGGCTGTCGTCGGGATGTCCCGGGTCCAGCAGCGCATGCGCAAGCCGCACGGCGAGCCCCGCGAACGTGACGGCACCGCCCGACGACCCTTCATGGAACTGCAACCATAGCCGCCTCAGCCCCGGCATCTCGCGGCAGGCCAGGGCCTCGACGCGCGCATCTTCGAGCAGGCCCACCAGCACAATCTGGATCGGCTTGAGGCCGGAACGGGGCTGTGGCGCGGGCGAGAACGCAAGATGCGCGGCTGCATGCGCGCAGGCGGCGCGATAGAGCGCGACCGCCGAAGCGCCTTGCACCGCCCGGTAGGCATCGGGAAGATGGATGCCCAGCGGCGTGACGAACGGGCGGCTCTGCTGCAAAGTGGACGAGAAGCTGCGAAGCTCCGTGCCCCGCGCCCACAGCGCGCGCAGGTAGAAGCCCAGACGCTTGCGCACGTCCGTGAACATGACGCCCGTCCGGTCTGAGCGCAGAAAGGCGCGCGATTCCGTCGTGCGCAGATCGAAGTAGCTCTCCTGGTCAAGCGGATCGGCGCTGTGCGATTGCACGCCCAGCAGCGCCCAGTTGCGCAGGTCCTCGATGGCGAGATGCTCCAGCAGCGCGTCCGTGTGCTGCAGCATGGGACCCACGCCACGCGGCGCGCGCTCGGCAAGGTCGGTGACGAGCGCGAAGAACGTCCGCACCCGGCGTGGTTCGCGCAATCGCCTCGCGGCGATGGGAGCCGCCGAGAACAAGGCATCCATCGACTTCTGCTGGGTGCGCGCATAGACCTTGAACGCCGCCTCGAGCATCTCCGCCACGGCCTGTTCGCCCACCTCGCGCGCCAGACGCGGCGCCTCGCGCAGAAAGGTGACCACCGTCGACCACGTGACGCCCGCGGCCTCCAGGTTCCGGATCGCCCGCAGATACCGGACGAGCCCTTCGTCCGAAAAGACCTTCCGCGCCTCCGGCCAGCCTGCCCGCAGAAGCGCGAGCCGCTCCCGTGGCATGCCCGCGACGAGGTCGGCGTATCGATCGAGGTCGTCGGCGTTGGACATGGAAGCGCTTACCGGAGAAGGCCGCTGTGACGATTCGCGCTCAGGCGGGGATGCCCGGTGCTCAGAAGTAGGTCGTCACGACAGCATCCAGTGCGTCGCGCATGTCCTGATCGTCCGTGATCGGCCGCACCAGAGTGACTTCGCACGCCGCGACGGGGTCGATGCCGCGCGCGATGAGGTGGCCCGCATGGATCAGCATCCGGGTGGACACGCCTTCCTCCAGTCCGTGGCCCTTGAGGTTGCGCGTCTTCTCGCCGATGGACACCAGGCGGCCGGCGATCTCCCCGGAGACACCGGCCTCGTGCGCCACGATCTCGATCTCGATGTCGCGTGCCGGATAGTGGAAGTCCAGCGCCCCGAAGCGCTGCTTCGTGGACTGCTTCAGGTCCTTGAGGATGCTCTGGTACCCGGGGTTGTAAGAGATCACGAGCTGGAAGTCCGGGTGCGCCTGCACCAGTTCGTTCTTCTTCTCCAGCGGCAGGCAACGGCGCGCGTCGGTAAGCGGATGGATCACGACGGCGGTGTCCTGCCGCGCCTCGACCACCTCGTCCAGATAGCAGATCGCGCCGTGGCGGGCAGCGAGCGTCAGCGGCCCGTCCTGCCAGCGCGTGCCCTCCGCATCCAGCAGGAAGCGTCCCACCAGGTCCGAGGCCGTCATGTCCTCGTTGCACGCGAGCGTCACGAGCGGCTTGCCCAGACGCCAGGCCATGTACTCGATGAAGCGGGTCTTGCCGCATCCCGTGGGCCCCTTGAGCATCATCGGCAGCCGGGCGGCGTACGCGGCCTCGTACAGCGCGATCTCGTTGCCGACCGCACGGTAGTAGGGCTCGGACGCGAGTCTGTACTGGTCGATGACCCCGGCAGTGCCGGCGGTCGCGGTGGAATCGTTCATGACCTCATCTCCGTGAAACTATTTGCGCCGTGTGCCCGGCTTCGCTCCGGTGAACCGCTCGCGGGCGGCGCTCCAGGCATCCTTGAGCGTCTGCCTCAGGGCCACGGCGTCGGCGGACAGCAAGCGGACCCAGGCTCCGGCATCCCCCGGCAGGAGCGACGCGCCGGCGTAGACCGGGCCGTCCGCGGGAAGTGCGGATCGCAACGCTTCCAACGCAGCCGCGGGATCGGCGCGATGAATGACCATGAGCGATGCCTGGATCGTGTGCGGACCATGAATTCCCTCGCGCGGCTCCAGCAGTTGCCGACCCTCGATCGCGAAGCGGTCCACGGCCAGCAGTCTTCCGCCTTCGTCCTCGATCCGCGTTTCGGTACGCAGCCAGCCGAAGGGCCGCCGTTTCGCCTCGGGATCGTGCGCGAGAAAGGCATCGCACACCATGACCGTGGATTCGCGGTGCGCCCTGACGGTGAGCGTGTTGCGCAGCCGCGAATCCGGAAACAGGATGAGCGGATCGGGCAGGTATTCCACCAGCGCATCCCGGTCCGCACGGATGAGCACGTGCTGTTCCGCATGCCCGTCCGGCATCGAGTGGACCACTGTGGAGGCGGCGGTCGTGACGTGTGCCCTCGCGCCGGACGCGCCGGTCAGCGCGATGCCGAGACGGTCCTTCTGGAACAGGCCCCCGGAGCAGGACTGCAGATAGACGGTGCAGAGCTCCGCCGGGTCGCCCGGCAGATAGAGTGCGCGCCCCACGTGAAACGGATACGCCACCCGCTGTCGGCGAAGAAAGGTCCGCGTCCCGGCGGCGCCGGCGAACGCGATCTCGACCTGCCGTTCCGCAGCCGCCGCGGCGGCGGTCTCCACGAGAAGACGGTCACCGGTCAAACAGCACCTCGCGCGCGATGTGATCGACGATGGCATCCACGCCTTCGCCTGTCTGGCAGTTGGTGAGCAGCACCGGCCGGCCGCCGCGGACTTCGTTCGCTTCCCGGATCATGCGCGGCAAGTCGCAGCGGACATGAGGCGCGAGATCGGTCTTGTTGATCACCAGCAGGTCGCAGGACAGCACGCCGAGCCCGCGCTTGCGCGGAATGTCGTCGCCACCGGCCACATCGATCACGAACATCCAGTAGTCGACGAGATCCAGCGAGAACGACGAGGCCAGGTTGTCGCCCCCGGATTCGATCAGGATCAGTTCGAGGCCGGGAAACCTGCGATCGAGGTCGTCCGCCGACTGCATGTTGAGCGTGGGATCCTCGCGGATGGCCGAGTGAGGGCAGGCGCCCGTCTCCACGGCCAGCACTCGCTCGGGGGCGATGAGCCCGCTGCGGCGGACGCGCTCGGCATCCTCTTTGGTCGCGATGTCGTTGGTGATGACGGCGATGTTCGTTCCGCGCGCGATGAAGCGCGGGATGAGCTGTTCCAGCAGGGCCGTCTTGCCCGAGCCGACGGGGCCGCCGATTCCCACGCGAGCCGCACTTGTGGGGCGGGCCGAGCCGGCCACTTCCGGGAATCCCGGCACGATCTCGTTCATGTCAATTCATCCTCGAGTGACCGCGCGGCACGGGCCGGGGCGTCCCCGGGGCAGCGGCCCTTCCGGACCGCCGGACGCGCAGTGCATTTGACGTTCAGCGAAGCATATACCGCTGTGCGAGCGGTACCACCTTCGCCGGCTCGCAGGTGATCACGTTGCCGTCGATCATCACGTCGAACGTCTGCGGATTCACCGTGATGTTCGGACACGCCCAGTTGTGCAGCATGTGCGACTTGTTGAGCTTGCGCGTCCCCTTCGCCCCCAGGATCTGTTTCTTGAGACCCAACTGGCCGGCGATGTCCGCGGCGAGGGCCGCCTGGTTCACGAAGCACGCCGACAACGGCTTCTTCGCTTCGCCGAACGCGCCCCATTGCGGCCGCATCATCAGCGGCTCGCAGGTCATGAGCGACGCTGCGGAATCGCCCATGGCCGACCAGACGATGAAGCCGCCCTTGACCACCAGTTCCGGCTTCACGCCGAAGAACGCCGGACGCCACAGCACGATGTCCGCGAGCTTGCCCTTCTCGAGGGAACCGAAGTGCGCATCGATGCCGAAGGTGCGCGCGGCGTTGATCGTGTACTTGGCCACATAGCGCTTGATGCGCTCGTTGTCGCCGATGCGGGTGGTCTCGGTCGACAGGCGCCCGAACTGGTCCTTCATCTTGGACGCGAGCTGCCAGGTGCGGCAGATCACCTCGTTGATGCGCCCCATGCCCTGGCTGTCGGAGCCCAGCATGGAGATGGCCCCCATGTCGTGCAGCACGTCCTCGGCCGCGATGGTCTGCGCCCGGATGCGGCTTTCCGCGAAGGCCACGTCCTCCGGCACGGCCGGATTCAGGTGGTGGCACACCATGATCATGTCGAGGTGCTCGTCGAACGTATTCACCGTGTAGGGGTTGGTCGGATTCGTCGACGAGGGCAGACAGTTCATCTGGCCCGCCACGCTGATGATGTCCGGCGCGTGGCCACCGCCTGCGCCTTCCGTGTGATACATGTGGATGGTGCGGCCGCGGATCGCCGCCAGCGTGTCTTCCAGAAAGCCGGACTCGTTCAGCGTGTCGGTGTGGAGCTGCACCTGGAAATCGAGATCGTCCGCCACCGCGAGGCAGGTGTCGATCACGGACGGCATGGCGCCCCAGTCCTCGTGGATCTTGAGGCCCAGGCAGCCGCCTGCCATCTGATCGAGCAGCGAGCGCGGCTTGGACGAATTGCCGCGGCCGAGAAAGCCGAAGTTCATGGGCCACTGCTCGGCCGCCTGCAGCATCTTGCCCACGTTCCAGGCGCCACCGCAGTCGATGCCGACCGTGATCGGTCCGAGCGAACCGCCGATCATCGTGGTGAGCCCGGAAGCGATGGCGTGCTCCACGAGCTGCGCGGAGTCGAAGTGCACGTGCACGTCGATGCCGCCCGGCGTGGCGATCAGGCCTTCGCCGTCGCGGACGGTGGTCGCCGCGCCGCATACGAGGTCCGGGTGCACGCCATCCATGATCGCGGGGTTGCCGGCCTTGCCGATGCCCACGATCTTGCCGTCCTTGATGCCGATGTCGCCCTTCACGATGCCGATCACCGGATCGATGATGACGACGTTCGAGATCAGCATGTCCAGGGCGCCGGCCGCGCTGTCGTATCCGGGCACCAGGCCGATGCCGTCGCGCAGCGTCTTGCCGCCGCCGTGCAGGCATTCGTCGCCGGGAACCGCATAGTCGTGTTCGATTTCCGCAATCAGTGACGTGTCCCCCAGGCGTACGCCGTCGCCCTTGGTCGGTCCGTACAGCTGCGCGTATTCCTTGCGGGTGATCCTGGCCATCGCCTTACGCTCCCTTGTAGCCGCGGCTGCGCGCAAGCTGCAGCGCCTGTTCCCGGATGATGTCGCTGCGGGTGGATCCGTTGGTGAGCCCGTTCAGGCCGTGGATCTCCCCGGTGCCGCCGAACGACACGAGATGGACCTCCTTCTCCTCGCCCGGCTCGAAGCGCACGGCCGTGCCGGCCGGGATGTCCAGGTGCATGCCGAACGCGGTCCCCCGGTCGAACTCGAGCGCCCGGTTGGCTTCGAAGAAGTGATAGTGGCTGCCGATCTGGATCGGCCGGTCGCCTGTGTTACGAGCCCTCAGAGTCGCGCGTCGCCGGCCCGCGTTGATCTCGATGTCGCCGTCGGCGGGAATGATCTCGCCGGGCACATGGGCGAGTTCCGCCGGCTTCCTGCCGGGCCGGATCGGATCGTGAACGGTCACGAGCTTCGTTCCGTCCGGAAATGTCGCTTCCACCTGCAGCACCGGCATCATGTCGCCGACACCGGGCATGACGTCATCGGTGGACAGGAGCGTGGAGCCGAAGCCGATGAGGTCGGCGACGGAACGGCCCTCGCGCGCGCCTTCGAGTATCTCGTCGGCGATGATCGCCGTCGCTTCCGGGTGGTTGAGCCTCAGCCCCTTCGCCCTCCGCTTGCGCGCAAGCTCCGCCGCGGTGTAGATGGTCAGTCTCTCGAGTTCGGTCGGTGTCAGCAGCATCTTCCCTTTCTCCTCGTTTCGTCTGCCGGCGCGACGTCGCGGCGCGCGAACCGCGCGCGCCGGACACAGCTGTCGGCAGGCCGCACGCTCAATTCGCGAACAGCCGTCCGCTTCCGGTTTCGTGTCGCATCATCGCGATCTCGGTCATGGGCACATAGGCGTGCAAACCGTCTTCTTCCGCCGTTGCCGACGATGCGAGACCGTCCGCCCGGTCGCGCTGTGCGGCCAGGATTCTCTGCGCATCCATGTGGCCGATCAGGCCGACGCGCAGCGCAGCGCTCACGATTCCGACGGCCACTCCGTAGGCAGACAGCGCACACACAGCCGGTCCGCTCAAGCCCGTGGCACGCCCGATCAGTCCCTGCATGGCGGCCATCTGGCCCGGCACCTCGCCACGCTGCACGCGTTCGCGGTAGGCGGCCGCTCCTGGCGTGCCCAGCTCGGCGTGAACCTTGAGCAGCGCGGCGCCGATCCGCCGGCCGCCTTCGCGGGCTTCACGCGCGAGCGTGCCGGCCTCTACCTCTTGATCCACGGCCGCGACGCGGTCGAGATCGCCGTTCGCGCGATAGGCGGCCATTACGGCCGGCCGGTCGAAGGTCGACCAGCGTTGATCGATCTGCCCGGCCACGAATCCGGCAACGTCCTGCGCGTTGCGCAGACGGCCATCTGCCCGCAGCGTCTCGAGCCCCCACGAGAACGACGCAGCGCCGGTGGGGAAGAAACTGTCCCCCCATTGCAGCAGCGCGAACGCCTCGGCCATTCCCGTCATCGGATCTCCGCGACGCGACCGTCGGCCAGCAGATGGTCGAGGCGGGTCAGGTAGTCTTGACGGGGGCCTTCCATGGACACGTGCAGATATTCGCCGACGAAGCGCACCTTCCAGTGCATGTTGCCGCAGAAGTAACCGAGTTCCAGCGCGGCGGCGGCGTCCCGTGGTGCGAGCGCGAGCCATTGCGGCTCGTCCAGCCGCACGACGATCGCTCGATCTTCCTCCAGCAACAGCACGGCGCCGTTCGACAGGGCTTCGGAACGGTCCAGCATGATGCCGACTTCCGTGCCCCCACTGGTGAACGCGTGCAGCCGCTTGCGCGCGATGTCGGCCCGCTTCAGCACGAGTGTCTCGACCTTGCCCGAATGCTCGAGCCGGTGCAGCGCCTCCGCCAGCTTCCCGTCGCTCGCATTGCCAAGTACCTGCGTGAGACGCAGCATCTGGAGCAGATCCTTCCTGTTCGTTGACGGCAGCACCCTGCGTGAACCGGATGCTCCCGTCAAGGCACACGGGCACAACGGCAGGCCCGCCCGCCGTTGTGCCTTCCGTCCGCTGTTACTTGTGGACCGTCGTCTTCGGATTGGGAATGCCGTCCATCGGACATTCCTCGGTACCCACGGTCGAGCGGGTGATCGCCTCGACCATCTCCCTCGTGCCTTCCGGATCCGTGATCCACTTCTTGTAGAAGTCGTAAGGGCACTGCGCCACGCCCTCGTCGCCTTCGCGCGAGTTGATCTTGCCGGTGTAGCCGCGATGCAGGAGCTTGAAGAGGTGGTTCTCGGACTGGCCGTTCTTGCGCGCGTCCCGGATCAGGCTCTTGGACAGCGCCGCGTACTGGATTCCGTACTCCTCCTCGCCGCACTCGCCGAGTGTCCGGCCATCGAAACCGATGATCGCCGAGTGACCGAAGTACGAGTACACGCCGTCGAAGCCGGCCGCATTGGCCACGGCCACGTAGGAGTTGTTGGCCCAGGCCATGGCTTTGGCCATGATCACCTGCTGATCCTTGGCGGGATACATGTAGCCCTGGCAACGCACGATCAGTTCCGCGCCCTTCATGGCGCAGTCCCGCCAGATCTCGGGATAGTTGCCGTCGTCGCAGATGATGAGCGAGATCTTGAGACCCTTGGGTCCTTCCGACACGTACGTGCAGTTGCCCGGATACCAGCCCTCGATGGGCACCCAGGGCATGATCTTGCGGTACTTCTGCACGACCTCGCCCTTGTCGTTCATGAGGATCAGCGTGTTGTAGGGCGCCTTGTTCGGATGCTCCTCGTGGCGTTCGCCCGTCAGGGAGAACACGCCCCACACCTTGGCCTTGCGGCACGCGTCGGCGAAGATGGCCGTCTCCTCGCCGGGGCAGGTCGAGGCGGTCTCGTACATCTCCTTGCTGTCGTACATGATCCCGTGCGTGCTGTACTCGGGGAAGATCACGAGATCCATCCCGGGCAGGCCGACCTTCATGCCCACGATCATGTCGGCGATCTTGCGCGCGTTGTCGAGCACTTCTGCCTTGGTGTGCAGCCGAGGCATCTTGTAGTTGACGACTGCCACGCCGACGGCGTCGTTACTGCTGGAAATATCTCCGTGCATCATTTCGCATACTCCTCAAACGTCGTTGGTCGGAACCGGAGAACCCCTCCCCCGGTCACATCGCGCTTCACCTTTCGCCACCCGGCCGCGCGAGGCCGGCCTGCCGCTCACCGGCAGGGGCGCTGCTCCTTGAAACCGGTCGAGCCGCCGCGTCTCGCGGCTCCCGGCACCGCCGCCATCGCAGGTGGCGTCTTCAGACCGTGAGATAGCGGTGGATCTTGTCCTGGTCCGCCGTCTCCTTCGTTTCCTCGTAGACGAACTCGCCCTTCTCGATGATGAGGAACCTGTCGGCCACCTCCATGGCGAAGGACAGCACCTGTTCGGACACCACCAGCGAGAAGCCCCGATCGCCCTTGAGCTTGTTCAGCGCGCGTGCGATGTCCTTGATGATCGAAGGCTGGATGCCTTCGGTGGGCTCGTCGAGGATCAGCACCTTGGGGTTGCTGACGAGAGCCCGCGCGATGGCGAGTTGCTGCTGCTGGCCGCCGGACAGGTTGCCTCCCCGGCGGCCCTTCATCTCGTCCAGCACCGGAAACACTTCGTAGATGTACTTCGGCACGCGTTTGTCTGCGACGTTCTCCATGCCGGTGAGGATGTTCTCCTCCACCGTCAGGTACGGAAAGATCATCCGGCCCTGCGGCACGAAGCCCATGCCGGCGGCCACGCGGCCGTAGCTGGGAAGACGCGAGACATCGCTTCCGGACAGGGTGACCCTCCCGGCACGCGCAGGGAGCATGCCGATCAGCGACTTGAGCAGCGTGCTCTTGCCCATGCCGTTGCGGCCCATGATCGCGACGGTCTCGCCGTCCTTCACCCCGAACGAGACGTTGCGGATGACATGGCTTTCGCCGTAGTAGACGTTCAATGCTTCGACGTTCAGCACGGCAAGCCTCTCAATGGCCCAGATAGACTTCTTTCACCCGCTCGTGGGCCTGGACCTGGTCCATGCTTCCTTCGGCGAGCAGCTTGCCCTGGTGCAGCACCGTGACCTTGTGGGCGATCATGCGGACGAATGCCATGTCGTGCTCGATGACGACGATGGACCGGCCCTTGGAGATTCCGTTCAGCAACTCCGCGGTCTGCTCGCGCTCCCTGGGGCTCATGCCCGCCACCGGTTCGTCGAGCAGCAACAGCTCCGGGTCCTGCATGAGGAGCATGCCGATCTCCAGCCACTGCTTCTGTCCGTGGCTCAGCTGGCCCGCCTTGTGGCGCAGAACCTCGTGCAGGAAGATCTGCTCGGCCACCTGATCGATCTTGGCCATGAGGTCGCCGTCGCGCCTGAAGAAGAGCGAACCCATCAGGCCCCGCTTCTTCGGGTACGAGATCTCCAGGTTCTCGAAGACGGTGAGGTCCTCGTACACGCTCGGGTTCTGGAACTTGCGGCCGACGCCCACGCGGGTGATCTGGTACTCGATCATGTGGGTCAGGTCCAGATTCTTGAACTTGACCGTCCCGCCGGTCGGTTTCGTCTTGCCGCAGATCATGTCGAGCAGGGTCGTCTTGCCTGCGCCGTTGGGGCCGATGACACAGCGAAGCTCATCCTTCTCCACGTAGAAGTTGAGCCCATCCACGGCCTTGAAGCCGTCGAACGAAACGGTCAGGTCCTCGACCGCGAGAATGTTCTCGCTCATTTGCCGCTCCCTGTCTGGTCAGCCAGCGCCGCTCCGGTCGCAGGCGTGGCCGCGATGTCGCCGTGAAGCGCGGGGGCGGCCTGCTTGTGCTTGCCCCGGATGCGGTCGAGCAGCCCCGCCAGTCCGTCGGGCAGGAACATGACGATGATCACGAAGAGCAGCCCGATGAAGTACATCCAGTACTCCACGAAGTTCTCCGAGAAGAAGGTCTTCGCCGACCCCACCAGCACGGCGCCGTACACCGCCCCCACGAGGGAAAGGCGCCCGCCGACCGCGGCGTAGATCACCATCTCCACCGAGGGCACGATCCCCACGAGAGACGGCGACGCGAGCCCGACCTGGATGGTGAACATGGCGCCACCCAGCGACGAGAACATCGCGGCCACGGCGAAGATGAACGCCTTGAACAGGGCCGGGTCGTAGCCGGAGAAGCGCACGCGGTCCTCGCGGTCGCGAATGGCCACCAGCACCTTTCCAAGGCGGCTGCGGAGGATGAAAGTCCCCACGATCACGCACAGGAGCAGCAGGACGCAGGTGATGTAGTACATCGCCACCTTCACCTTGTCCTCGTCCAGGTTGACTCCCATGAAGGTGCGGAAATCGTTGATGCCGTTCACGCCGCCTGTCACGCCCTGCTGTCCGATGATGACGATCGCCAGGATGGCGGACAGCGCCAGCGTCACGATGGAGAAGTACACGTCGCCGATGCGGCGCCGGAAGTTGGCATAGGCCAGCACGAAGGCGAGCAACGGCGGGAGGAGCACGATCGCCGGGATCGTGAACCACACGTGATGGAACGGCTCCCACCACCACGGCAGCGATTCCACGCTGTTCCACACCATGAAGTCGGGCAGGTTCGATCCGAAGAACGCCGAGAGCGCCTGAGCCGAACTGTCCGCCGATGTGGACTCGAGCTTGAGGAACATGGCCATCATGTAGCTCCCCAGCCCGAAGAACACGCCCTGGCCCAGGCTCAGGATCCCGCCGTAGCCCCAGATGAGCACGATCCCCACGGCACAGAACGACAGCGACAGATACTTGGCCGCCAGGCCGAGCCGGAAGATGTCGAGGGACAGTGGAACCACGGCCAGCAGCAGCACGGCCAGGATGAGAATGGCGTACTTGTCGAGAAAGCCGCGGCTGACCGGCGCGGTGGCCGCGGCGAACGCGGCACCCTTGTCGATGGACGGTCTCATCAGCGTCTCACCTTGGTGGCGAAGAGTCCGTTCGGACGGAAGTACAGCACGACGATCACCAGCAGCAGAATGCTCGCTCGTGCCATGGATCCGCTGATCCCGTATTCGAACCAGGACTGCATCTGGCCGATGATGAAGGCCGAGGAAATGGTGCCGAGCAGGCTCTCCACGCCGCCGAACACCACGACGATGAACGTGTCGACGATGTACTGCTGGCCGGTGGTGGGCCCGGTGGAGGCCAGCATGGTGAAGGAGCTGCCGGCAATGCCTGCCAGTCCGCAACCCAGGGCGAACGTGTAGGCGTCCACCTTGGTCGTGTTGATGCCCGCTGCGCCCGCCATCGCGCGGTTCTGCGTCACCGCACGGATGCGCAGGCCCTGCCGCGTGCGGAACAGGAGCCAATACACGGCAGCTGCGGTGACGATGGCCAGTCCGATGATGAACATCCGCGACAGCGGAAGCGCGATGCCTTCGCTCGCCTGCCACGCGCCCTGCAGCCAGGACACCGTGGGCACCTCCACCTCCTTGGAGTTGATGAACTGCCGGTAGATCTGCTGCAGGATGAGGCTCAGCCCCCAAGTGGCCAGCAGCGTGTCCAGCGGCCGCTTGTACAGGAAGCGTATGAGGCCCCGCTCCAGAACGAAGCCGAAAATGCTGGTGACGACGAAGGCCAGGACAATTCCGACGAAGATGTAGATGCCCATGAGTTCCGGCATGTACCGCTGGAAGAACAGGGACACGCCATAGCTCACGTATGCCCCCATGGCCATCAACTCGCCGTGCGCCATGTTGATGACGCCCATGAGACCGAAGACGATCGCGAGCCCCAGCGCCATCAGCATGAGGATCGTGAAGATGGACAGGCCGGTGAATGCCTGCATGGCCAGCATGTCGAGATTCATGACGTCAGTCTTCCCCGAAGCGATCCGGTGCCGCTCAGTCATATGCGTTCGGTGGGTCGGTGAGTCGCGCACGCCGGACGAACGTCTGGCGTACGCAGCCACCGCCGTTCACTACCGCCGCGGACGCACCCGTCGGGTTGCGTCCGCGGCACTGCCTTTACAGCAAGACCGGCATTACAGCTTGGGGAACGGGTTCGGCTCGATGAGCGGCGATTCGTAGATCATGTCCACCTGGCCGTCGGGACGGAACGCACCGATGCGTGCGTGCTTCCACAGGTGGTGGTTGGAGGCGTGGAACTTGATCTTGCCTTCCGGACCATCGAACTCGAGGTTCGACGAGGCGGCGACGACCTTCTCCACCTCGAAGCTCTTCGCCTTCTCGGCAGCCATCTTCCACAGGTACACGGAGGTGTAGCCGCAGGACAGCGTGTCGCCCGTCACGCGGCCGGCGCCGTACTTGGCCTTGAAGGCCTTCACGAACTTCTCGTTCGCGGGATTCTTCAGGCTCTGGAAGTAGCCCATGCAGGTGAGCGTGCCGGCCGTGTTGTCGGCGCCGATGCCGGAGACTTCCTCCTCGGACACGGCAAGCGACAGGATCGTCTGGTTCTTGCCCGTGATGCCCGCGGCGGTGAGCTGCTTGAAGAACGCCACGTTCGAACCGCCCACGACGCAGTTCAGGATGACGTCAGGCTTGGCCGCCTTGATCTTGTTGATCTCGGACGAGAACTCGATGTGGCCGAGCGGGTAGTAACCTTCGCCGGCGAGCTTGCCGCCCAGGCGAGCGAGTGTCGCCTTGGCGATCTTGATCGTGGTGCGCGGCCAGATGTAGTCCGACCCGATCATGTAGAAGCTCTTGCCCTTGTTCTTGGTCAGCCATTCCATGGCGGCGATCACGGACTGTGTCGCTTCCTGGGCCGTGTACATGATGTTGGGCGACTGCTCCAGGCCCTCGTAGTACGTCGGGTAGTACAGCAGACCCTTCAGCTTCTCGAACACCGGCAGCACGGCCTTGCGCGATGCGGACGTATAGCAGCCCATCACCGACGCGACCTTGTCCTTCTCCAGCAGCTTGCGCGCCTTCTCCGCGAACGTCGGCCAGTCGCTGGCGCCGTCCTCGACGACTGCCTCGATCTTCGCGCCCATCACGCCGCCCGCCTTGTTGATCTCCTCGATCGCCAGCATTTCGGCATCGACCACCGACTTCTCGGCAATCGCGATGGTGCCCGTCAGCGAGTGGAGGATACCCACCTTCACGCTGTCTGCCGCACCGGCCGACCGGATGTTGATCATCGGGAATGGCAACGCGCTCGCGGCCGCGATCGCGGTGGACGTCTTGATGAACTTCCGCCTGTTCAGATTGCTCACCGTTCTTCCCCTTTCCTGGTTGGATGGATGAAACACTTGCCTGCTTGCCTGCCTGCAACGCACGGAACCGGATTGCCCACCCGCCGGACCGCAAAAAAACCCGCACACCGAACGCGTCGGTGTGCGGGCTTTGCCGGTGCGCCGACCAGACACCTTTGTCTCGATCAGCACGAATTCCAAACTGCATACAGACTTTCATGGCACGTAAACCTTGTCAAGCTTCGTGCCTTCCGACGCACTTCCATTGCAAGAGGCGGACCTGCAGTTGCTGCGACGCGACGAAATTCCGGACAGCCCCGGGGCAACGGCAGGCGCGCGCTCGCAATGCGTTATGCCGAGGGCACTTTCGTCTCGGAGCGTCCGGCATGGCTGTTCCCGCGGCTCTCCTGCTCAGCTCTTTTGTGCGGCACGTCATTGGTGCATCATCCCGTTCGAACGCCCCACGATCGAGCCGCGGCGCGGGGAGAGGACGAGTGCGCGAGACCCGCCACGAACGATTCGCCGGCACGTTCGGCAACTCGACAAACGGACCGGCTCTTGCTAACAATTGCGGCACGCACGGACACCATTGCCCACCCGCCCGCCCTGCGCAAAGACGCGCATCGGGCACATGCCGCGAGACTCCAATGAACAACGGCACATGACTTCATCCCATCACGACCCGATTCGCATCGGTGTCCTGTTCTCGGAAACCGGGGTCACCTCGGTCATCGAGACCTCCCAGCGGATCGGTACGATGCTCGCCGTGGAAGAGATCAACGCGGCGGGCGGCGTTCAGGGCCGCGAACTCCAGGTGCGGTCCTACGATCCGCAGTCGCGTCCGTCGCTCTACCGGGCGCTCGCCGAAAAGCTGATCATCGACGACGGCATCCGCGTCATCGCCGGCTGCTACATGTCCAGCACGCGCAAGGCCGTCATTCCGGTGCTGGAGCGCTGGAATGCACTGCTGCTCTATCCCACGCTGTACGAAGGCTTCGAGTATTCGCGCAACGTCTTCTACACCGGTGCCGCGCCCAATCAGAACAGCGTCCAGCTCGCCGAGTACATGACGCGCAAGTTCGGTTCGCGCGTCTTCATGGTCGGCTCGGACTACGTGTATCCCTACGAATCCAACCGCATCATGAGCGACCTCGTGCTGGAGCGCGGCGGAGAGAAGATCTCGGAGCACTATCTTCCGCTCGAGGCGACGCAGGCCGACTACGACGCAATGATCCGGCTGGTGAAGAATGCCGGTCCGGACTTCATCTTCTCGACGGTCGTCGGCGAGGGCACCGCCATGCTCTATCGGGCGTATCGCGAGGCGAAGCTGGATCCCTCGCGCATGCCCATCGCGAGCCTCACGACGTGCGAGGCGGAGGTCCGGCAGATGGGTGCCGCGCTCGCCGAAGGCCACATCACGTCCGCGCCGTACTTCCACAGTCTGGAGACGCCTGCGAATCAGCGCACGACGGGGGCGCTGCAGCGGCGGTTCGGGGGCGAACAGATGGCGAACCAGTGCCTGGAAGCAGCGTACTTCCAGATCCATCTGCTGGCCGATGCCATGAGCCGCGCGGATCCCGACGACATCGACTCGCTGCAGCGAGCGTTGCCCGGTTCCGAGTTCGACGCTCCGCAAGGCCGCGTGCGCATCGACGAGCAGAACCATCACACGCATCTGTATCCGCGCATCGGACGCGTCAACGCCAGAGGGCAGTTCGACATTCTGGAAGAGACCAGGGAGCGTGTCCGACCCGATCCATATCTCGTTTCCCACACGCTGCAGGACTGGTCGGTCAGAACCGGCCTGAGATCGAGCGCATGAAGACGCCTCCGACCGGCACCTCCCGTCTGCTGCGGGATCTGCGGTCGCTGAATGTCGTGGTGTTCCACCCCGACGATACGGACGGGCAGGAACTCATTGCCCAGCTGCGCCGCATCGGCTGCCGGGTGAAGGCCTTCTGGCCTCCCCGGGAGCGGCTTCCCGAGGACGCGGATCTCGTGTTCCTGGCCGTGCGTCCCGAGGTGGCTTCGTTCGAGCCCGGCTGGGTCAAGCGCGAGGACTCGCCCCCGGTCATCGTGGTGGTCAACTACGAGAACCCCACCATGGTGGAAAGCGTGCTGCGGATGAACGCCTCCGGCGTCGTCGCCTCGCCCGTGAAGTCCTTCGGCCTGCTTACCGCCATCGTCGTCGCGCGCAGCCAGGCGGAACGGGAACGCGATCGTCTGCGCTACATCTCCAAGCTCGAGCAGCGCCTGGCGAGCCAGCGCAAGCTCGCGAAAGCCAAGACCATCCTCATGCAGACCCGTGCCGTGAGCGAGGAAGAAGCCTACCGGCTCATCCGGGAGCAGGCCATGACCAAGCGCGTCACGACCGAGGAGATCGCGGACGCCATCATCAACGCCAACGACATTCTCTCCTTCGAAGGCAAGGCTTGACCGGCGCCCTGCCGGCCGCAGAACACTTGTGCAACGTCCGCCGCCGCGTCGAATGCGGACTGCGCCGGTTCCATTCTTGACCGTCCCGCCGTCCCCTCCCGTTTTCGCGGGCAGCCAGGCGGGCCCGGATCTCCTCCCATCGCCACGATTCTCCGTTTCCCTTGCGGGCGGCCCCGCGGCGTTCGCGAACGGTGTGCCATTCCCGCGGATTGCGATGGAAACTGCCAGGAACATCGAGGGGGCTCGGCAGTCGAACGCGGGCTCACCGCGTTGGGTGCCGTCACGGCGCTGTGGTGGGGATGGACCAGTGGCGGAGCGCTGGTCTTCGGCCTGGCCCTGTCGGTCGCCAGCACGGTGGTGCTGCTTCGCGCGCTCGAGTCGCGCGGACAGATCGATTCCGTCAACGGGCGCATCGCCGTCGGCTGGCTGGTGGTCGAGGATCTCGTGATGGTGCTGGTGCTGGTGCTGCTGCCCTCCGTTGCAGCCATGACATCGCCGGGCGAGTCCACCGGCAGCGTGGAAGACGGTGAGCCCTGTGGCTCCTTCTGGCGATCACTCTCGGCAAGGTGGCGGCCTTCGTCGTCCTCATGCTGGTGGCGGGCAAGCGTCTGCTGCCGCGTCTGCTGTGGATCATCGCGAAGACCGGTTCGCGCGAGCTCTTCACGCTGTGCGTGATCGCCGCTGCCGTGGGGGTGGCCTATGGTTCGGCGCATATGTTCGGCGTTTCGTTCGCGCTCGGCGCGTTCTTCGCCGGCATGATGATGCGCGAATCCGAGCTGAGCCACCGCGCTGCGGAGGAGTCGCTGCCGTTGCGGGATGCGTTCTCCGTCCTGTTCTTCGTCTCCGTCGGCATGCTGTTCGATCCGATGATTCTCCTGGACGAACCGCTCCGCGTGCTGGCCGTCGTGGCGATCATCGTCATAGGCAAGACACTGGCTGCCATCGCACTCGTTCTGGCCTTCCGCTATCCGCTCACGACGGCGCTTACCGTGGGGGCGAGCCTGGCGCAGATCGGCGAGTTCTCGTTCATCCTCGCGGGGCTCGGTACCACGCTCGGATGGTTGCCCCCCGAGGGCAACAGCCTGATCCTGGCAGGCGCCCTGATCTCGATGTCGCTGAACCCCTTCCTCTTCTCGGCGGTGGAGCCGGTGCAGGCCTTCATCCGCCGCAATTCCGCGTTCGCGCGCAGACTGGAGCAGCCTGACGATCCGCTCGCGACACTGCCTTACACCGTGGACGAGCGGCAATTGACGGGTCAGGTGGTCCTCGTGGGCTACGGTCGAATCGGCCGGCGTGTCGCGAGACTGCTGGACGAGGCTCGCGTTCCGCACGTCATCGCCGAGCAGAAGCGCGACGCCGTGGAGGAACTGCGCAAGGCCGGAAAGCCGGCGGTGGCAGGAGATGCTGCCGAAGCCGGGGTGCTCATCCAGGCCCACATCGCGCGCGCGGCGGTGCTGATCATCACCACGCCGGACACTCTCGCGTCACGCCGCATGGTGGACACGGCCCGGGCACTCAATCCGGGCATCGAGGTGGCGCTGGTCGTGCCAAACGGAGAGGAAGCGCGCAGGATCTCCCGCGACGGCACCGGGGAAGTCTTTCTCGCCGAGGAGACACAGGCGCGCGCGATGACGGATCACGTACTCGCGCGCATGGGGATCGCCGCAGACGCTCGGGCATGACGCACGAGCGCCGCGGACATATCGGCCTCAGAAGAGGAAGTACCGCTGCGCCATGGGCAGCACCTTGGCGGGTTCGCACGTGAGCAGCTGCCCGTCCGCGCGCACTTCGTAGGTCTGCGTGTTCACTTCCATGCGGGGCATGGCACCGTTGAAGGGCAGGTCGCGCTTGCCGATCGCCCGCGTGCCGCGGACGGCGACGAGCCGCTTGCCCAGACCCAGCTGCCGTCCCACGTCCGCCGCCAGCGCGGCGCCCGAGACGAAGGTCACGCTGGTCGTGTTCAGCGCCCGGCCGAAGGCGGCGAACATCGGCCGGAAATGCACGGGCTGTGGCGTGGGAATGGAGGCATTTGGGTCGCCCATGGCCGCGGCGGCAATGGCGCCACCCTTCAGCACCATGCTGGGCTTCACGCCGAAGAACGCGGGCTTCCACAACACGAGATCCGCGAGCTTGCCCGGCTCCACGGAACCGACTTCGTGCGCGATGCCGTGCGTCAGGGCTGGATTGATCGTGTACTTCGCCACGTAGCGCTTGATGCGCACGTTGTCGTTGCCGCCCGTTTCCTCCGGCAACGCGCCGCGTTGCGCCTTCATCTTGTGCGCGGTCTGCCAGGTGCGGATGATGACCTCGCCCACGCGGCCCATCGCCTGCGAGTCCGACGACATCATGCTGATCGCGCCCATGTCGTGGAGGATGTCCTCCGCCGCGATGGTCTGCGCCCGGATCCGCGATTCGGCAAAGGCGACGTCTTCCGGAATGCCTGCGTCCAGGTGATGGCACACCATGAGCATGTCGAGGTGTTCCTCGAGCGTGTTCACGGTGAACGGGCGCGTCGGATTGGTGGACGAGGGCAGGACGTTGCCCTCCCTCACCACCTTGATGATGTCCGGCGCGTGACCGCCTCCGGCGCCTTCGGTGTGGAACGTGTGGATCGTGCGCCCCTTGAACGCGGCGATGGTCGTCTCGACGAAGCCCGATTCGTTCAACGTATCGGTATGGATCGCCACCTGCACGTCGGTCCGGTCCGCCACGGCCAGACACGCATCGATGGCCGCCGGGGTGGTGCCCCAGTCCTCGTGCAGCTTGAGCCCCATGGCACCCGCCGCGACCTGCTCTTCCAGGGGGCCTGGGAGGCTGACGTTCCCCTTGCCCATGAAGCCCAGGTTCATGGGGAACGCCTCGGCCGCCTCCAGCATGCGGTGGATATGCCACGGTCCGGGTGTGCACGTCGTCGCGTTCGTGCCCGTGGCAGGCCCCGTGCCTCCGCCAAGCATGGATGTCACGCCCGACATCAGCGCTTCTTCGATCTGTTGCGGGCAGATGAAGTGGATGTGCGTATCGATACCGCCCGCCGTGACGATCATGCCTTCGCCGGCGATGACTTCCGTCGCGCCGCCCACGGGAATCGTCACGCCGGGCTGCACGTCGGGATTGCCCGCCTTGCCGATCTTCCAGATGCGCCCACCCTTCAGGCCGACGTCCGCCTTGACGATGCCCGTGTGATCGACGATGAGCGCGTTGGTGATGACCGTGTCCGCCACCTCCGCGGCGCCACGCTGACCCTGACCCATGCCGTCGCGGATGACCTTGCCGCCGCCGAATTTGACTTCCTCGCCGTAGATCGTGAGGTCCTTCTCCACCTCGAGCCAGAGATCGGTGTCGGCAAGGCGCACCCTGTCGCCCACCGTGGGACCGTACATGCCCGCATACGCGGCGCGATCGATTCTGTTGGCCATGGCTTACGCGAGCCTCCCCTGCACCTTGCCCTGGAATCCGTAGACCATGCGGTCACCGGCGAACGCGACGAGCGTCACCTCGCGGGTCTGGCCCGGCTCGAAGCGCACCGCCGTGCCCGCCGGGATGTCGAGGCGCATGCCGTACGCCTTCTGGCGATCGAACGCGAGCGCTTCGTTGGTCTCGAAGAAGTGATAGTGCGAACCCACCTGCACCGGACGGTCGCCGGCGTTGGTGACGGTCAGCGTGACGGTGGGCCGGCCGGCGTTCAGTTCGATATGGCCGGGGGCGGTCTGGATCTCTCCGGGAATCATGGCGTGGCCTCGGGCGGTTTGTCAGGCGATGGGATTGTGGACGGTGACGAGTTTGGTGCCGTCCGGAAACGTGGCCTCGACCTGGATTTCCGGAATCATCTCGGCCACGCCGTCCATCACGTCGCCACGGGCCAGCAGCGACGCCCCGTAGCTCATGAGTTCGGCCACGGACCTGCCGTCCCGTGCGCCTTCCATGACGGCGGCGGTGATGAAGGCGACCGCCTCGGGATAGTTGAGCTTGAGACCGCGGGCCTTGCGCCTTTCGGCGAGCAGCGCGGCGGTGAAGACGAGAAGCTTGTCCTTCTCGCGAGGCGTCAGATCCATGGAAAACGCTCCTGGCTTGGTTCTCGGAGGCTGCGAGGAATCAGGCGGTCATGCTGGCGGTCATGCACACGGGGCACACGCAAGCAACCACCGACAGGGAACCCGATGCGTGAAGATCGTGCGCGAATCGTGCGGCGCTCAGACCGCGACCTGCGCCCTGACGTTGTCGCGATCCATGTCCTCCCCTCTCCCGCTTTTTACCACAACACCGCGGTTCAGCACCACGTAATGGTCCGCGAGATCGCGGGCGAAGTCGTAGTATTGCTCGACCAGCAGAATCGCCATGTCGCCGCGTCGCGCCAGGGCACGGATGGCGCGCTCGATGTCCTTGATGATGGACGGCTGGATGCCTTCTGTGGGCTCGTCGAGGATGAGCACCTTGGGTCGCATCGCGAGCGCACGGCCGATCGCGAGCTGCTGCTGCTGACCTCCCGACAGATCGCCGCCGCGCCGGTTGCGCATCTGGTCCAGCACGGGAAACATCTCCCAGATCTCGCCCGGAAGATCCTTGAGCGCCCCGGTTCTCTTGGATGCAAGCCCCATCAGAAGATTCTCTTCCACGGTCAGGCGGGGAAAGATCTCGCGGCCCTGTGGCACGTAGCCGATGCCGGCGGCGGCGCGCTCGAACGGCGTGGCACGCGTGATGTCCCTGCCGTCCAAGGTGATCGTGCCGGCGCGGACTTTCTCGACGCCCATGGCGCACTTCAGCAGCGTCGTCTTGCCGACCCCGTTGCGGCCCAGCAGCGTCGTGCACGCGCCGGTCGGCACTTCGAGCGAGACGTCGCGAAGCGTGTGACTGCTGCCGTAGAAATGATCCAGGTGTTGAATGCTCAGCATGGCGTTCGCCTTTGGGAGTTCAGGGAAGGCGCGATCGACGTGCGCGGTCGCGACGAGTCGGTCGAACCTGCCCTGTCAGCTGCCGAGGTAGACCTCGATCACGCGCTCGTCGTTCTTGACGACATCCATGGGGCCCTCTGCAAGCACGCTGCCCGCGTGCAACACGGTCACCGTGCGGGCGATGGACGCAATGAAGTCCATGTCGTGCTCCACGACCACGAGGGTGTGCGTGCCGGCGAGCTGGTTGAACAGTTCTGCCGTGCGGGCGGTCTCCTCGTCCGTCATGCCGGCCGCGGGTTCGTCCAGCAGCAGCAGTCTGGGCTCCTGCATGAGCAGCATGCCGATCTCCAGCAACTGCTTCTGCCCGTGCGACAGTGTTCCCGCCAGCCGGTGCGCTTCGGACTCCAGCCGGATCAGCGCGAGTGTTTCGCCGATGCGCTGCAGATCGCTCTGCGACAGCCGTGCCCGGAGGCTCGCGCGCACCCGCTTGTCGGTCTTCATCGCGAGCTCGAGGTTCTCGAACACGCTATGGTTCTCGAAGACCGTGGGCTTCTGGAACTTGCGCCCGATGCCCATGTGGGCGATCTCCGCCTCGGTGAAGCGGGTGAGGTCGAGCGTCTGGCCGAAGTACGCCGTGCCGGAGTCCGGCCGGGTCTTGCCCGTGATGACGTCCATCATGGTCGTCTTGCCGGCTCCGTTGGGCCCGATGATGCAGCGCAGTTCGCCGGTCTCGACCGTTAGCGTGAGCTGGTTGAGGGCGCGGAAGCCGTCGAAGCTCACGGTGATGTCCTCGAGATAGAGGATGGGACCGTGGCTGACATCGACACCTTCTTCCAGGATGTGCCCCAGACCCGAGACCTGTCCGGCCTTGAGATCCGTGTGGTTCGTTTCGATGGTCGTGCTCATGCCTTGGCCTCCTGACGCCTGGCGATCCATCCCGCCACGCCCTTGGGCAGGAACAGGGTCACTGCGACGAACAGCACGCCGAGGAAGAACAGCCAGTATTCGGGAAACGATTGGGTGAAGAAGCTCTTCGCGCCGTTGACGACCGCCGCGCCGATGATCGGTCCCAGCAGCGTGCCGCGCCCGCCCACCGCCACCCATATCGCGATCTCGATGGAGTTCGCCGGCGACATTTCGCTGGGGTTGATGATGCCCACCTGAGGGACGTAGAGGGCGCCCGCGATGCCGCACAAGACCGCCGAGAGCGTCCAGATCGACAGCTTGTACCAGAGCGGGTTGTAACCCGAGAACATCAGCCGGCTCTCGGAGTCCCGGATCGCCGTCAGCACGCGGCCGTACTTCGAACGCATGATGGCGCGGGTGAGCAGCAGACAGGCGGCAAGATAGACACCGGTGATCGCGAACAGGAATGCGCGGGTGTCGGGCTCGGCGATGCGGTAGCCGAGAACGCGCTTGAAGTCCGTGAAGCCGTTGTTGCCGCCGAAGCCGGTGTCGTTGCGGAAGAAGAGCAGCATCAGGGCGAACGTGAGCGCCTGGGTGATGATGGAAAAGTAGACGCCCTTGATGCGCGAACGGAAGGCGAAGAACCCGAACACGAAGGCGAGGATCCCGGGCACCAGCACCACGAGAGCAGCGGCGTACCAGAAGTGATCGGTGAACGACCAGTACCAGGGATAGGCCTTCCAGTCGAGGAACACCATGAAGTCCGGCAGGTCGCTCTGATACTGCCCTTCGCGCCCGATCATCCGCATGAGATACATGCCGAAGGCGTAGCCGCCGAGCGCGAAGAACGCTCCGTGGCCCAGGCTCAGGATGCCCGTGTAGCCCCAGATGAGGTTCATCGCCACGGCCACCACGCAGTAGCACATGATCTTGCCGATCAGCGTGACGAAGTAGGCGGACAGGTGGAACGGGCTGGATTCGGGCACCACGAGGAACATCACGGGCACCATCACCACGACGGCGATCACGAATGCGGCCAGCGCGGCCCAGCCCTTCGGCCCGAACAGAGGTTCGCGGCCGGGAATGGCGTAGGTCGTCATGTCAGTTCTCCACGGCACGCCCCTTGAGGGCGAACAGCCCCTGGGGACGCTTCTGGATGAAGGCGATGATCAGCACCAGGATGAGGATCTTGGTCGGTACGGCGCCGATGTACGGCTCCAGCATCTTGGACACCACACCCAGCCCGAGGGCCGCATAGACGGTGCCGAGCAGTTGCCCGACCCCGCCCAGCACCACGACCATGAACGAGTCGATGATGTAGCTCTGACCGAGATCCGGTCCGACGTTGCCGATCTGGGAGAGGGCGCATCCGGCCAGTCCGCCGATGCCCGAGCCGAGCCCGAAGGCCATCAGGTCCACGCGCCCCGTCGGCACACCCACGCAGGAAGCCATGGTCCGGTTCTGCGTGACGCCGCGGATGAACAGGCCCAGGCGGGTCTTCGAGAGCATCGCCCACACGAGCAGCATGACGGCGATGGAAAAACCGATGATCACGATGCGGTTGTACGGCAGCACCAGGTTGGTGAGCTCGATGCCGCCGCTCATCCACGTGGGGTTGGCGACTTCCACGTTCTGTGCGCCGAAGATCTGGCGCACGGCCTGGATGAGGAACAGGCTGATCCCCCAGGTGGCGAGCAGCGTCTCGAGCGGCCGGCCGTACAGCCAGCGGATCACCGTGCGCTCGAGGATCATGCCCACGATGGCCGCGGACAGGAATGCGACGGGCAGCGCGCAGACGAGATACCAGTCGACGCTTCCGGGCAGATGATTGCGGAACACCTGCTGCGTCGCGTAGGTGGCATAGGCCCCGATCATCAGCATCTCGCCGTGCGCCATGTTGATGACGCCCAGCAGGCCGTACGTGATCGCAAGACCCAGCGCGACGAGGAGGAGGATGCTGCCCAGGCTCACGCCGGTGAAGATCCGCCCGGCGAAGTCGTAGAACAGCAGCCGGCGTTCGATCGCGCTGAATGCCTCGATGGCGGCCTCGCGCACCGCGGCATCCGCTTCGTTGAAGTGGCCCGAGGCGTTCTTCTCGGTCAGCGGCTGGAGGAGATTCTTCGCCTTCCCGTCCCTGTTCTCCGCCAGAACGGCGATCGCTTCCAGGCGCTGCTTGGGATCGCTGCTTGCGAGCTTGGCTGCGGCTTCCGACTGCCGAAGAATCTCGCGGATCTCCGGCACGGTCTCGGCCGCGAGCGCTTTCGACAGAAGCGGCAGCGTTTGCTGCGTCGGTTCGACGCCCTTGGCCGCTTCCAGCCTTTCCTTGGGATCCCTGGAGAGAATCCTCAAGCCGGCCACGGCGGACTCGACCTTGGTACGAAGCCGGTTGTTGATGGTGACCTTCTCCATCTCGTCGGGCTCGTTCTCGAGCGCCTGACCGGTCACCGCATCCACGAGCTTGCCGCGGTCCTTGATCACGAACTGCTTCGCGGGCTTGACGCGCACCATGCCGTCGCGCAAGGCCGTGAGCAAAGCGAGCGAGAGCTCATCGCCCTGGGCGGCGATGGCATCGACGGCAGCCGCCTTGTCCGAGGCCTCTTCCGAAGCGAGACTTGCGACAGTCTGGGCGTCGAGCGCCAGCGCGAAGTGGCCCGTCAGAGCCCACAGCGCCAGCACCGCAACCCAGGCGCGCAGGACGCGGCCACCCCTGAGGTTCAACCTCATGGTCCAAAATCCCCTTGTCGAAAGACCCGGGCCGGACGGCCCGGGCGATTCACACGTGACGGTGTGCGGCACGGGCGGTCTTCTCCGGACCGCCCCGCCAGGTACTGCCCCGGATTACAGCTTCTGTTTGTTCTCGTTGCCGGCGATGAAGGGGCTCCACGGTTGCGCGCGGATCGGTCCCTTCGTCTTCCAGACGACGTCGAACTGACCGTCACCCTGCACTTCGCCGATCATGACGGGCTTGTGCAGGTGGTGGTTGGTCTCGTCCATCTTCAGCGTGAAGCCCGACGGTGCCTTGAACGTCTGGCCGGACATCGCCTTGCGGACCTTGTCCACTTCCACGGACTTGGCCTTCTCGACGGCCTGCTTCCACATGTGGATGCCGACGTAGGTGGCTTCCATCGGGTCGTTCGTCACCACGGTGTCGAGGTTGGGGACGTTGTTCTTCTTCGCCCACTCCTTGTACATCTTGATGAAGGCGGTGTTCTCGGAGTTCTTCACCGACATGAAGTAGTTCCATGCGGCCAGGTGGCCCACCAGCGGCTTGGTGTCCACGCCGCGCAGTTCTTCCTCACCCACCGAGAACGCGACGACCGGCACGTCCGTGGCCTTCAGGCCCTGGTTGCCCAGTTCCTTGTAGAAGGGTACGTTGGAGTCGCCGTTGATGGTCGAGATCACGGCCGTCTTCTTGCCTTCGGACGCGAACTTCTTGATCTTGGCGATGATCGTCTGGTAGTCGCTGTGACCGAACGGGGTGTAGTCCTCCATGATGTCGGCTTCGGCCACGCCCTTGCTCTTCAGGAAGGCGCGCAGGATCTTGTTGGTGGTGCGGGGATACACGTAGTCGGTGCCCAGCAGGACGAAGCGCTTGGCGCCACCGCCGTCGGCGCTCATCAGATACTCGACCGCCGGAATCGCCTGCTGGTTCGGCGCCGCACCGGTGTAGAACACGTTCTGCGAAAGCTCTTCACCCTCGTACTGCACGGGATAGAACAGCAGACCGTTCAGTTCCTCGAAGACGGGGAGCACGGACTTGCGGGACACGGACGTCCAGCAGCCGAAGACCACCGACACCTTGTCCTGCGTGATGAGCTGACGCGCCTTCTCGGCGAACAGAGGCCAGTTGGAGGCCGGGTCGACGACCACCGCCTCGAGCTTCTTGCCGAGGACGCCACCCTTCGCATTGATCTGCTCGATGGTCATCAATACGGTGTTCTTCAGCGCGGTCTCGCTGATCGCCATCGTGCCCGAGAGCGAGTGCAGCACACCCACCTTGATGGTGTCCGCTGCGGCGGCGATGCCCGCCGTGGAAAGCACCCAGGCTCCGGCAACGGCTGCAGCCGCTGCCTTCAATACGTGACGACGTTTCATGAATGAACGCTCCATTGAGGTTGTTGAGGTGCGAAAGAAGAATCGTGGCAGCCGTTCCCCCTGACGTCCCGGAGAGTTCCGAAGATTCATCCGACCGCATGAACCGGCTCTATCCGACGACATCGGCGACCGCGCGCCCCTCCTTCCGCAATGGCTGTGCCAAATTTCGATAGCCGCCTGTAAACCCGTGTGAACACTGGGTTTCGTGGTGAATGAGGCGCAACGGCCACGACGTTCATGCACCACCATGCACAGGCTCCCGCACCGTTGCAGCGCGTCGCCGGAGCGCGCCTGCACCGCAAACGTGCATGACGAAATCGCCATGGGTCTGGCCCGCGCCGAAGGCAGGCGCGGTGCGCCGGAATGCTCAGGGTGGAAGGTGCGAACGAGGTGTGGGCGTCACGCGAACGCCATGGGAGGATGGGCCGTCCGGATCAGAAAGGGGCCACCGGATGGGCACCGGGAAGCCGCCGCAGCGGCACCGTTCAATGTGGCGCGAGCCCTGGACGGGCTCGTGCGGAACAACAGGAAGCGGGACGAACGATCCGGAGAGCGGATCGTGCCGGCGGGATCAGGCGGAGCGATCCTGCGCCTTGTCGAGGTCCTTCTCCACCAGGGGCCGGACAAGCTCCAGCGCCTCGCGCAGCGTTTCCTCGGGCAGCGTATCCAGGCACTTGGCCAGGACATCCGCGGCGTCGTACGCGGCTTCCGGCAATTCGTCCGCGCTCAGGTTCGCGAAGAAGACGGAGGCGGCTCCGATCGTCCGCAGAAGGCTCTCGCGCTCGCTCATGAGCATCTCGATCTCCGCGCGCAACATCTCGGCGTCATTGCTCTGGGATCGGGCCATGGTTCACTCCGGTATCTGCGGGGAAAGAAGCAATGGTGCCACAGGTTCGTGACCGCCATCCGGCGCCGCCCCTCGAGGAAGGTCACTGCAGCGGAATGACGTTGTCCGCGTAGCCGGGTGGCGTGGCAAGGTGCACCGACAGGACGTCATGCCCCAGAAGGGTGACCCCGCCTTCCAGCCGGTTGTTGCCCGTATCGCTGTACTCGAAACCGTACACCCGCAGCAGTCGCAACCGGCCATCCTCGTCCCGCTGCAGACGCATCCGGCGCTGCGCCACGGTCCAGTCCAGGAACTGCAGCCCCTCGGCCGCGCATGCGCGCTCTCCCGCCACCAGGGCGACGTCCCGCGCCTTGAGGGAATCGAGCCAGTACCAGCCGAGGGCCACGGCGACGAGCAGAGCGAGGAATTCGATCATGGGGCGAGTCTACCCTGCTCCTTCACCCCCACCTTCACCAGCACCGGCTTCAGCACCCGCTGCGCATCCTTCGGGTCGATCCCCACCAGATATCCTCTGCGGCCGCCGTTGATGTAGATGCGCGGGAGCGCCAGGATCGTCTCCTCCATGTAGACAGGCATCTCCTTGCGTGTCCCGAAGGGACTCGTGCCGCCCACCATGTAGCCCGAATGCCGGTTCGCCGTCTCGGGCGCGCACGGGGAGATGGTCTTCACCTTGATGGCGCGCGCCAGTTCCTTGGTCGAGACCATGAGATCGCCGTGCATCAGGACGACGAGGGGACGCTTCGAGTCGTCCTCCATGATCAGCGTCTTCACGACCGCGTGCTCGTCCACGCCCAGCTCGCGCGCGGACACCGCCGTGCCGCCGCGGTCCTCGTAGTCGTACGGATGATCGGTGAAGGTCACGCCGTGCGCCCGCAGGACGCGCATGGCCGGCGTGACCGGAAAGTTGTCCTTCGCCATCAGAGCTCCGTGGTGAGGATGCGATACAGGCTGTGCAGCATCCCGGCGGTGGCACCCCAGATGTTGCGGCCCTCGTAAGGCATGGCGTAGTAGTGGCGCAGCAGGCCATTGCGCATCGCACTGCCCGTCTGGTGGTTCGCCGGATCGAGCAGGAAGGCAAGCGGCACTTCGAAGATCTCCTCCACCTCGAACGGATCCGGCGACAGTTCGAAGGGCGGCTCGATCCACCCGACGACAGGGGTCACGCGAAATCCGGTCGGGATGTCGTATTCGGGAAGCAGCCCCAGCGCCTCGATCCGGTCCCGGGGAAGACCCGTTTCCTCCAGCGTTTCGCGCAAAGCCGTGTCGATCCGGTCGATGTCGCCCGGATCCACCCGGCCACCGGGAAAGCTGATCTGGCCGGCATGGGCCGACAGGTGCGCCGTACGCTGCGTGAGCATCACCGTCGCACCGCCGGGACGGTTCACAAGGGGCACCAGAACCGCGGCGGCGATCGGCGTGCCGTCTTCGGAGTGCCGATACAGCGGGATGGACTCCGCGAGAGGCGGCAAACCTCCGGCAGCGGCGAGGAGCCGCTGGACTATCCAGTCGCGCGTGATGCAGTGCAGTTGCGGGGCCACGTCGGTGAAGGTCGGGATTCTGCGCGGAAGAAGCGGCGGACCGCCATGGATTCTACCGGGCGCCGGGCCGGCGGAGCGGACTTATACTGGACCGGCGTGCGGAAATCCCTGATCCGTTCGCAGCCACCGACAGGAGGTGTCCATGAATGTCCGAACCACGATCGCGGCGGTGATGCTGTCCGCCTTTTCCACCGGTGTCTGGGCCAACCACTGCCCGCTCGACATGAAGGCCATCGACGAGGCGCTCGCCGCCAAGCCGGTCCTCACGACCGCCCAGATGGACGAAGTCACGCGGTTGCGCGCCGAGGGCGAGACGCTGCACAAGGCGGGCAAGCACAAGGAGTCCGTCCAGGCGCTCGGCAAGGCGCGCAAGATACTCGGCATCTGAACCGGGAATGCGGCGAGGGCATGCGCCTTCGCCGCCTCGAGGAACATGCGAACTCTTCTCGCGGCACTGCTGATTCTCCCGGCCGCGTGCGCCCGCGCGGACTGTTTTCTCGAACTCGAACTCATCGGCACGGACCTGAAAGGCGTGAAGCTCACGGAATCCCAGAAACTGGCGGTGGCTCCGCTCATCGACGAGGGCCAGAAGCGCTGCCGGCTCGGAAGAAACGCCGCGGCCATGGCCTGCATCGAGAAGGCACGCCGGATCGCCGGCATCGTGCGTCCTGCGGACGACGACGAACCGCCGGATACGTCCGCCCGCTGACGGCGAATCCGCCGCGCCGTGCCATGACTCGGCGGGCAGGCGCGGCCGCGACGGAGTTCCGGAACGTTCCCTCCCGCTCAACGCAGCGACGCTGCGTCCACCACGGCAAGTGCGGTCATGTTCACCAGCCTGCGGACCGTCGCCGTGGGCGTCACGATGTGCACCGGCTTCGCCGCCCCCAGCAGGATCGGACCCACCGTGATGCCTTCGCCGCTCACCACCTTGAGCAGGTTGAAGGAGATGTTCGCGGCATCGAGCGTAGGCATGATCAGGAGATTGGCCTCGCCCTTCAGCCGCGAGTTGGGAAAGAGCTGCAGGCGGATCTTCTCGTCCAGCGCGGCATCGCCGTGCATCTCGCCCTCGACCTCCAGTCCCGGATCGCGCTGCTCGATCAACTCGCGGGCACGGCTCATCTTCTCCGATGAAGGGGAAGGCGAAGCACCGAAGTTGGAGTGCGAGCACAGCGCCACCTTGGGCACCAGGCCGAAACGTCTGACTTCCTCGGCCGCCAGGAACGTCATGTCGGCGATTTCCTCGGCCGTGGGATCGCGGTTCACGTACGTGTCGCAGATGAACAGCGTCCGCTTGGGCAGCATCAGCATGTTCATGGCGGCGAAACGCTTGACCCCGGCCCGCAGTCCGATCACGTTGGAAATGGTCTCGAGATGCTGCTGGTGCTGGGCGTAGGTGCCGCACAGCATCGCGTCGGCGTCCCCGAGCCTCACCATGAGCGCGCCGATCAGCGTCATCCGGCGCATGACCTCCCGCTTGGCGAGTTCCACCGACACGCCCTTGCGCTGCATGAGCGAGTGGTACGTCTGCCAGTAGGTGCGGTAGCGCGGATCGGAGTTCGGATTCACCAGTTCGAAGTCGGTCCCCGGACGGATGCGCAGGCCGTTGCGTTCCAGGCGCGGCAGCACGACCTCCGGACGTCCGATGAGGATGGGCCTGGCGAGGCCTTCGTCGACCACCACTTGCACGGCCCGCAGCACCCGCTCGTCCTCGCCCTCCGCATACACCACGCGCCTGGACGACTTCTTCGCCGCCGTGAAGACGGGCTTCATGATGAGACCCGACTGATAGACGAAGCTGGTGAGCTGATCCCGGTACGCCTGGAAATCGGCGATGGGCCGCGTCGCGACGCCGCTCTCCATGGCGGCCTTGGCGACCGCCGGGGCAATCTGCACGATGAGCCGCGGATCGAACGGCTTGGGAATGAGATATTCGGGGCCGAACGTGAGGTCCTCCTGGCCATAGGCGGAGGCGACGACGTCCGACTGCTCCGCCATGGCGAGTTCCGCGATCGCGTTCACGGCAGCGAGCTTCATCTCCTCCGTGATCGTGGTGGCCCCGACGTCGAGCGCGCCGCGGAAGATGAACGGAAAGCACAGGACATTGTTCACCTGGTTCGGGTAGTCCGACCGGCCGGTGGCGATCACCGCATCCGGCCGCGCCTGCTTCGCGAGGTCCGGCATGATCTCGGGCGTCGGATTGGCCAGCGCCAGGATGAGCGGCTTGTCGGCCATGGTGGCGACCATCTCCGGCTTCAGTACGCCTCCGGCCGACAAGCCCAGGAACACGTCGGCGCCGGGGATGACCTCGGCGAGCGTCCGCGCCTTCGTCTCCCTGGCGTAGCGCGCCTTGTTGTCGTCCATCTCCTCCGTGCGCCCCGCGTACACCACACCCTTGATGTCCGTGACGAGGATGTTCTCCATGCGCACGCCCAGCTGCACGAGCAGGTCCAGACACGCGAGTGCGGCTGCGCCCGCACCCGAGCAGACCAGCTTCACTTCCTCGATGCGCTTTCCCACCACCTTGAGACCGTTGCGCAGCGCCGCCCCGACGATGATCGCCGTACCGTGCTGATCGTCGTGGAAGACCGGGATCTTCATCCGGCCGCGCAACTGCCGCTCCACGTGGAAGCACTCCGGCGCCTTGATGTCTTCGAGATTGATGCCGCCGAAGGTCGGTTCGAGAGACGCGATGATCTCGACCAGCTTGTCCGGATCGCGCTCGTTGATCTCGATGTCGAACACGTCGATGCCCGCGAACTTCTTGAACAGGACGGCCTTGCCTTCCATCACCGGCTTGGCGGCCAGCGGCCCGATGTTGCCCAGCCCCAGCACTGCGGTGCCGTTGGTGATGACGCCGATGAGATTGGCGCGCGACGTGTAGCTGTGAACGGTGGCGGGGTCCGCGACGATCTCGTTGCAGGCGGCAGCCACACCGGGGGAATACGCGAGCGCGAGGTCGCGCTGGTTGATGAGGCCCTTGGTGGGCAGGATCGAGATCTTCCCGGGGGTGGGAAGCCGGTGGTAGTCGAGTGCTGCCTTCTTCAGGGAGTCGTCCATGGAACTGACCGTTATAGGAAGGCAATGGATTATACGCGGCGCATACCGGGCGGTTTGCTAGACTCCGCCGGGTCCCAGCGTCAACGGAAATTTCCCTGTGCTGATTCGCATCGCCGCACTGCTGACCGCAGTCTTCCTCGCCATCGCGGCCCCGCCCGAGGTCCGGGCGCAGTCGGGCAATCGCGGATTGCTGTGGGAGGTCACGTCCAGCCGCACGACCGTGTATCTGCTCGGTACCATTCACGTGGGCGACAGCAGGATGTATCCCCTGCCGCCGCACGTGGAGAAAGCCTACGCCTCCGCCTCGGCGATCGCGCTGGAGGCCGACCTGTCCACCGGCGAGGCCATGCTCGCCGCCGCAATGGGCGCCATGTACGTCTCGCCGGACTCCCTGGACCAGCACGTCCCGCCCGAGCTTTTCAGGAACGTGACCGAATTGCTGCGTTCGTACGGTCTCCCCGTGGAACTCGGCAGAAGCCTCAAACCGCACATGCTCGCCATGGCGCTCACCATGATGGAAGTCGGTCGCGCGGGCCTCGATGCCTCCCTGGGCCTGGACCTGCATCTCGCGCAACGGGCACACCGGGATGGCAAGAAGGTGATGGAACTGGAATCGATCGGCCAGCAGATGCAGATGCTGGACGGCCTGCCGGCCGACGCTCAGGTGGCGATGCTGGAGGCCACGGTACAGGGCATACGGGCCGGAACGTTGTCCGCGGACATGACCTCCCTGGTGGAGGCCTGGCGCAAGGGCGAAGCCGAGAAGCTGGACGAGGTCGCCATGCGCGACCTGCAGCACATGCCGCCCGCCACCGCGCGATCGCTCAAGTCGAGGCTCTACGACGATCGCAACCGCGCCATGGCGGACAGGATCGCGCAGATGCTCGACGCCAGCGAAGTGGTCCTCGTCGCGGTCGGCGCGGGCCACATGACGGGGCCGGAGGGGCTCGTGGCACTTCTCAAGGCCCGCGGGTTCGCCGTCCGGCGGCTCTGAACGGACGGACCGCACCTCCCTGCGTTCCCATCACTTCGTCCCGCGGAATCCATGAACGAGATCTTTCCCAGCCTGCTCCGGACCGAGTTGTATCCCGAGATCGAACCGCATCGCACCGGCTGGCTGCCCCTCGACGAACGCCACACGATGTACTGGGAGGAAAGCGGCAATCCGCAGGGCACGCCGGTGCTGTTCCTCCATGGCGGTCCGGGCGCGGGCGCCAGCGCGGCCCACCGGCGCTTCTTCGATCCGGGCCACTACCGCATCGTCATCTTCGATCAGCGCGGCGCGGGCCGTTCGAGCCCGCTGGGAAGCGTGGAGGACAACACCACGCCGCATCTCGTCGGGGACATCGAGAAGCTCCGAACAGCTCTGGGCATCGACCGCTGGGTCGTCTTCGGCGGATCCTGGGGGTCGACGCTGGCGCTCGCCTACGGCGAAGCGCATCCTGAACGCTGCCTCGGATTCATTCTCCGCGGGATCTTCCTCTGCCGGCCGCAGGAGATCGACTGGTTCCTGTACGGAATGCGGTCGGTATTTCCGGACGTGTGGGACCGCTTCGCCGGATTCATCCCGGCCGGAGAACGCAACGACCTGCTCACAGCCTATCGCCGCAGACTGCAGGATCCCGATCCTGCGGTGCACATGCCGGCCGCGCGCCACTGGAGCCTCTACGAAGGGGCCTGCTCCACGCTGCTGCCCAGCGAGGACGCCCTCAGGCACTTCGGCGACGACGTCGTGGCCCTGGGGCTCGCGCGCATCGAGGCGCACTACTTCGCGCACGAGATCTTCCTGCCGCCCGACAGCCTGCTCGCCAACGTGCACCGCATCCGGCACCGGCCCTGCGTTATCGTGCAGGGCCGCTACGACATGGTATGTCCTGCCATCACGGCCTTCGATCTCAGGACCGCCTGGCCGGAGGCGGAATTCAGGCTGGTTCCGGATGCCGGCCATTCGGCATGGGAGCCGGGCATCCGCGCCTGCCTCATGAGCGCGACGGAAAAATTCAAACGGGAACTGGAGTGAATGTCACGATGGATACCGCACTGCCCGCCGTACTTGCCCGGTACATGGCCGGCCTCAAGGCTCACGACGTCCCCGCCATCCTCGACACGGTGGCCGACGACATCCGGTTCGAGTCCGTGGGGCGCACCCTCGACAAGACGTCCTTCGGCGCGATGCTGACGGCCCTCTACACGGGGTTTCCCGACTGGAACTACGACCACGACGCACCGGCCCTGGAAGACGGCTGGTGGTACGTGGTGTGGCGCCAGAGCGGCACCCACGGCGGGACGTTCGCGCTGCCGGGAATGGACCCCGTTCCGGCGACCGGCAAGTTCGTGCGCATTCCACCGCAGCGTTTCTGGTACCGGGTGGAAGGCGACCGCATCACCGTGATCCGCCCCGAACCGATCGAAGGGGGCGCCCCCATCGGCATCCTGCAGCAGATCGGCGTGGCGAAACCACCTCTCTAGCCAAGATCAGGAGACGCCGCACGCATCGTGCCCGAGAAGGGCTTCGTGGCGGTCGCGCGATCCGCCATGACGTGCCGGGAGGAAAAAAGGTAGGGGCCGCACCAAGGGAGACCATGCGTGTGTCGAGGGCCATCGAGAGGCCCTCAGGCGGTGCAGCCCCGCACATCGAGCCGCCCTGGAAAAGGACGGCAGCGTTGAGCGTGCGCAGTGTCTCGCGGGAGGCTTACAGGAAGCTTTCCGGGAACACCGGCCCCCGGCTCTCCGTCCCGACAGCGTCGGGCGGACTGCGGCGGCCGATGCCGATGGTCCGCGGCTCGCAGCATCCGGGACGCGCATTCCACTCGGGTCCATCACGCGGAATTCGCTGCCCGCTCCAGGGACGCGACCCTCCCGCGTGCCCCCGGCCTACCTTTCCGGTATCGCCGCCAGCGTGTCCTCGTCCGACGCGTCGTCGTAGAGCACCCAGGCATCGCAGTCGGCGGGCGACACGCGGGGCGCCCATTCGGGCGCGGGCAGATCGCAGTAGAGAGAATCGGAAAGTTCGTGCAGCGAATGGCGGCGGGCATGAGCGAGCAGTGCCCGGCTCACGTCGCTGGCACGCAACCGCAGCAACCGGTCGTACCATGCACCGCGCAACAAGGTGTCGTTCCAGACGACGATGTACGGCTTGGAGAAGCGGGCCTGGGCGAGATACGAAACCGTCATGGCAGTTCCGCCGTTCGGCAGTCGTTGGGAACGCGGCTCCGGGGGCGTGTTCCCGGCGGGGGCCTCAGGCCTTGACGTCCACGCCCGCGGGAGGCGATTCGTCTTCCTCCCGGCGCGCGATCGCGCGGCGATCCCGGCCCGACCGGGTGTCGATCAGCACAGGCAACTGACGCTTGCGGCGGTCCTTCGCCCGTCTGTCGTCTTCGTTGCGCCGTTCTTCGGTGACCGCCTCCTCGACGGCTGGCGCCGGGCTCGAAGCCGCGGTCTCCTGTCCGGGCCAGCGCCGTCGCGGCTCATCCTCCGAGATCGGATTCACCGGGCCGACGGTGCCCACATCGGCGACCGGCACCGTGTCCGGCACCGTGAACACGGGCGGACTGGGCGCGTTGATCCTCATGGCCTGGTCTTGCCGCCACCCGCCGTGTCGTTGATCGCGTCGAGCGTGCTCTTCTGCATTTCGAGGGTCTTGATCGTCATCTGCAGGAACGTCAGATTCATCCTGAGCCAGTTCTCGACCGCCTGCAGTTCCGCGATCTTCTTCTGCACATCCTCCACGTTCATGGTCGGCTGGAACATGCCGGGCAAGGGAAACGACATGGGGTTCCACATCTTGCGGAAGAACTCCAGCGGATCTCCGGATTCGGTTCCTTCGGCCATCAGCGTCTCCTCGTTCCAGCGTTGTACCGCAGGGGCCGCCGCGAAACGGTCAGGCCCACCCACCGTGGCGGCACAGCCCATCCCGGCCGTGCCGTCCGGCTTCCGTTCCGGCAATCGGCGGGCACCCGGCAGGCCGGGAACGGCCCGCCGGCACGCGCACGTTCACATCGTGGGGCCCAGCACCCAGGGCGCGAACTCGTCTTCGCCATAGCCCCATTGTTCGCTCTTGGAAGGCGCACCGGACGCGGTCTTCACGATCAGGTCGAAGAACTGCTGGCCGACTTCCTCGATGCTCGCCTTGCCGTCGACGATCACGCCGCAGTTGATGTCCATGTCTTCTTCCTGGCGGGCGTAGAGCGCGGAGTTCGTCGCGAGCTTGAGCGACGGCGACGGCTTGCAGCCGTAGGCCGAGCCGCGGCCCGTCGTGAAACAGATCATGTTGGCACCGCCTGCCACCTGACCGGTCGCGGACACGGGGTCGTATCCCGGGGTGTCCATGAAGACGAAACCCTTGGCCGTGACACGTTGCGCGTATTCGTACACGTCCACCAGTGCCGACGTGCCGCCCTTGGCCACTGCGCCGAGCGACTTCTCGAGGATGGTGGTGAGGCCGCCGGCCTTGTTGCCGGGAGAGGGATTGTTGTTCATCTCGCCGCCCAGCCGCTCGGTGTAGTCCTCCCACCACTTGATGCGCTTGACCAGCTTCTCGCCGACATCGCGCGAGACGGCGCGGCGGGTCAACAGGTGCTCGGCGCCGTAGATCTCGGGCGTCTCGGACAGGATCGCCGTGCCTCCGTGCCGGACCAGCATGTCGACGGCGGCCCCCAGAGCCGGGTTGGCGCTGATGCCGGAGTAGCCGTCCGAACCGCCGCACTGCAGTCCCAGGGTGATGTGGCTCACCGGCGCGACGGACCGGCCGACCTTGTTCGCTTCGGGCAGCAATTCCAGCACCCGCGCGATGCCTTCCTTGACGGTCTTGCCGGTGCCACCCGATTCCTGGATGGTGTACGTGGAGAGCTGATCGGACCGCTTCAGCCCCTGCGATGCCAGCAGATCGTTGATCTGGTTCGCCTCGCAACCCAGACCCACGAGCAGCGTGGAGTGGAAGTTCGCATGCGTGGCGTAGCCGCCCAGGACACGTCGCAGCAGTTCGACGGGCTCGCCGGTGGCGCCCATGCCGCAGCCGGAACCGTGCGTGATGGGCACGACGCCGTCCACGTTGGGATACTTGGCGAGGATCTCCGGGGTGAAGTGCTTGGCGATCATGCGGGTCACGTGCGCGGAGCAGTTCACGCTGGAGACCACGCCGATGTAGTTGCGGGTGGCCACACGGCCGTCGGCCCGGTGGTAGCCCATGAACGTGGCCGGATTCGCGACGTAGTCGGTCTTCCTGCAGTCCTCCCCGAAGGCGTAATCGCGTTCGAAGCTGCCCATCCCGATGTTGTGCACGTGCACGTGCTCGCCCGTCTTGATGGGCCGGGTGGCGAATCCGATGATCTGGTTGTAGCGGCGCACCGGCTTGCCGGTGTCGATGTCGTGTGTCGCGATCTTGTGTCCGGCGGGGATCCGCCCGACGGTACGGATCTTCTCCTTGGCGATTTCCGTCCCCTCCGGCAGATCGACGCGGGCGATGACCACGTCGTCGTTAGCATTGAGGCGGATGGTGAGGTCGGCGGCTTGAAGCATGGATTCCTCCGGATACGTGGCGGGTGGGACCCACCCGGCGCGGGTCGGTTCGCCCGCGGCAGATGAAATGTGCAAAGCAAGGATTATCCTGCAAACAAGGGCATGGCGCACCGTGGGGCCGCACCGGGGACGCCCCCGCGCAACACGCCCGGCCGTGACGATCGCCATGCGGCACCCGGACTCGGCCCTCTGGCATACTTCGGCCCTTTCTTCGAGACGAAGGAAGGGAGGCAGACGTGGGAACGAGACTCGCCG
The DNA here is from genome assembly GCA_016713305.1 of Betaproteobacteria bacterium. Lineage (NCBI taxonomy): Bacteria > Pseudomonadati > Pseudomonadota > Betaproteobacteria > Betaproteobacteria bacterium. The sequence goes on along the minus strand of JADJPK010000008.1, from coordinate 175,261 downwards.
GCAAGACCGCGGTCGTCACTGCGGCGGCACAGGGCATCGGACGGGCGACGGCACTGGCCTTCGCGCGCGAAGGGGCCAGCGTCTGGGCCACCGACATCAACGAAGAGAAGCTGCAGGAGATCGCGGCCACCCCCAACATCCAGGTGCGCAGACTCGACGTCCTGAAGGACGGGGAGATCGCAGCCTTCGCCCGGGAGATCGGGGCGCCTCAGGTCCTCTTCAACTGCGCGGGGTTCGTCCATCACGGCACGGTGCTCGAGTGCAGCGACAAGGATTGGGACTTCTCCTTCAACCTCAACGTGCGCAGCCACTACATCATGATCCGCAGCTTCCTGCCCGGCATGCTGGACGCCGGCGGCGGATCCATCATCAACGTGGCGTCGGTCGCCGGCAGCATCAAGGGCATCGCCAACCGTTTCGTCTACGGTGCCACCAAGGCCGCCGTCATCGGACTCACCAAGTCCGTCGCCATCGACTACGTGCGCCGCGGGATCCGCTGCAACGCCATCTGCCCCGGCACCGTGGACACGCCCTCTCTGGGCGATCGCATCAACGCGTTTGCCGATCCGGAGCAGGCGCGCAAGGACTTCATCGCGCGCCAGCCCATGGGCCGTCTGGCGACCGCCGATGAGATCACCGGCGCGGCGATCTATCTCGCGTCCGACGATTCCGTGTTCATGACCGGCCAGACGATGATCGTCGACGGCGGAATCACCATCTAACCAGTCTTTTCGAGGGAGGAGTACACATGAAACTTGTTCGCTACGGTGAAGCGGGGAGCGAGAAGCCGGGGCTGATCGACGCCAGTGGCGCGATCCGCGACCTGTCGGGCGTCGTCAAGGACATCGACGGCAGCGTGCTGGGCGATGACAGCCTGGCCAGGCTGCGGGCCATCGATCCCAACACGCTGCCGAAGGTGGAGGGGAATCCGCGCTTCGGCGCGCCGGTCGCGGGCGCCAGCAAGTTCATCGCCATCGGCCTCAACTATTCCGACCACGCCAAGGAATCGAACATGCCGATTCCCAAGGAGCCCGTGGTGTTCAACAAGGCCACATCCTGCATCGCAGGTCCCAACGACACCGTCGTTCTGCCCAAGGGTTCGGTCAAGGGCGACTGGGAAGTGGAACTCGCCTTCGTGATCGGCAAGACCGCCAAGGCCGTCTCCGAAGCCGACGCGCTCAACTACGTGGCCGGCTACATGATCTGCAACGACGTCTCCGAGCGCGAGTGGCAGCTCGAGCGCGGCCAGACGTGGGACAAGGGCAAGGGCTTCGACACCTTCGGCCCGGTCGGCCCCTGGCTGGTGACGCGCGACGAGATCGCCGATCCGCAGAATCTCGCCATGTGGCTGGATGTGAACGGCAAGCGCATGCAGACGGGCAACACGAACACGATGATCTTCAACGTGAGACAGCTCGTGGCCTACGTGAGCTTCCTCTGCACGTTGAAGCCCGGCGACATCATCACCACCGGCACCCCTCCCGGCGTGGGCATGGGCATGAAGCCCAGCGCGGTGTTCCTCAAGGCCGGCGACGTCATGCGCGTGGGCATCGATGGATTGGGCGAGCAGCGCCAGGAAGTCACGGGCGGCTGATCGCCTTTCCGGACAGCGGGATGCGGCGCGCGCCGCGTCCGGCCCTGCAAGTGCTCCGAGCGCCGGCGTCCCGTCCGGCGTTTCGGTTTCCAGGCCCCTGCGCACCAGATGATCGAATACGCCCGCCGCCTCACCGCCTCCAGCGCGTTCGACCGCATCATCGTGCTGGTGATCGTGTTCAACGCCGTGATCATCGGTCTCGAGACCCAGCCGGATATCGCGGAGGACTTCGGTCCGGCGCTGCACGCGTCAACACGGCCATCCTGGGCATCTTCATCGCCGAGGCGCTGCTCAAGATCGCGGCCGCCTGGCCCCGTCCCCAGGATTACTTCTCCAGCGGCTGGAACCTGTTCGATTTCGGCATCATCGTCCTGTCGCTCATCCCGGCCACGGGGGAGTTCGCCACCGTCGCCAGGCTCATCCGGATCCTGCGCGTGCTCCGGCTTGTCACGGCCATGCCCAAACTCCGGCTGATGGTGGCAACGCTCGTGCGCTGCATCCCGGGGATGGGGCACGTGCTGTCCCTCATGGGCATCCTGTTCTACGTGTACGGCGTGGCCGGATTCCACCTCTATGGCGCACACGACCCCGCTCATTGGGGCACGCTGGGACGCGCCCTGCTCACGCTGTTCCAGATTGCGACGCTCGAAGCATGGACCGACATCATGAAGGAGGCGATGCGGCTCGGGCCGCTGCACTGGATCTATTTCGTGAGCTTCGTGCTGCTCGGAACCTTCGTGGTGGTGAACCTGTTCGTGGCGGTCGTCATCAACAGTCTGGAGGAAAGTCACCGCGAGGTGGCAGCGGCCGAAGCCGAAGCGCTGGCGCCGACGCGGGACACCGCCTTGCAGGACCTGCAGGTGATCCGGTCCCTCGTGGCGGACATCGACCGCAGGATCGGATCGCTGGAACAGGCCCTGGAACGCAGAGGCAAGGACGCCCCGCTGCCCTGAACCGTCCCCGATGCAAGCCGTGCCGGGTTACATTGCGCGCTTGCCCCCTTCTACGGAGATCGCCATGCGCGTCGGCGTTCCAAAGGAAACGAAGAACCACGAATACCGCGTGGGCCTCACGCCGGCAGGTGCCGCCGCGCTCGCCAGGACCGGCCATGACGTGGTGGTGGAGGAAGGCGCAGGCCTGCGGACCGGCTTCGCCGACGCCGCGTACGAGGCCGTGGGCGCCCGCATCGTCCCGGCCGCCGCCGACGCCTGGGACGCCGACCTGGTGCTGAAAGTGAAGGAACCGCAGCCGGCGGAACTCCAGTTCATCCGCTACGACCAGGTGCTGTTCACCTATCTGCATCTGGTGACGTGTCCCGATGTCGTCGAGACGATGACCCGGGTGGGCGCCATCGGCATCGCCTACGAAACCGTCACGGACGAACGCGGCGATCTGCCCCTGCTGGTGCCCATGTCCGAGGTCGCCGGCCGACTGGCCATCCAGACGGGCGCCTGGGCCCTGATGCTTCCGCAGGGAGGCAGCGGCGTGCTGATTCCCGGAGTGCCCGGTGTGCCTCCGGCGAAAGTGACGGTGATAGGCGGCGGCACGGTGGGCACACAGGCGGCCCGTACGGCCGTGGGGTTCGGCGCCGATGTGACGGTGCTGGACGTGAACCTGCGCAGGCTGCGCGAACTGGACGACATCTTCGGCGCCCGGCTGAAGACCTGCTACTCGGAACCCGAGGCCGTTGCCCATCACGTGGCCGCATCCGATCTGGTGATCGGCGCGGTGCTGGTACGCGGACGCCACGCGCCGAAGCTCGTGACCCGGGCGATGCTGCGCCGGATGCGGCCCGGTTCCGTATTCGTGGACGTGGGCATCGATCAAGGCGGTTGCGCGGAGACCTCTCGCCCCACCTCCCATGGCGACCCGATCTACGTGGAAGAAGGTGTGCTGCACTACTGCGTGCCGAACATGCCCGGGGCCGTCGCCAGAACCTCCACGCTCGGGCTCACGCAGGCGACGCTGCCCTATGCGACAGCGCTTGCGGATCTGGGTTGGCAGGAAGCGCTGCGGCGCGATACGGGCCTTCGCCAGGGGCTGCAGGTCTGGAACGGGTCCATCACCTACGCGCCACTCGCGGACGACCTGGGCGTGCCTTACGTTCCACCGGAGGACGCCCTGCGCTGACCGGCCGGCGGCTGGTCCAGCGCCCGTCAGAGAGGCTCGGGAACGCATTCGCAGGCTGGCGGTCCATCGCGCTGTCGAATCCTCAGGAGCACTCGCGCATGTGCGTCCTCCCCGCCAGACTGCAACGCTTCGTTCTCCTCTTCTCCCTCGTGGCGGGCAGCGTCGCAGCGCATGCGCAAACGCCGCTCAGGCAGGACGTGACGGCCATTCCGGTGTCGCGCAGCTTCAACCTCATCGGAGCCGGGGCCGGCTTCCTGCCGGTCTTCTCCGGTGCCAACGACTACCGTGCCATGGTGCTGCCGGTGGTGCGGCTGACGTGGCGCGACCGTCTGTACTGGAACGCGCTGCAGGGCGGCGCGTGGCTGTGGGACGCGGACGACAAGTCGGTTCGCATCGGCCTGGCGGTGGAACCGCGCTTCGGCTGGGATCCCGAGGACGGGACCCGCGTGGCGGGCATGCAGGGGCGCGATTTCTCGTTCGACGGCGGTCCGGTCGTGCAGTGGCGGACGGCGGCAGGCGTGTTCACGGCTTCGGTCTACCGGGATCTGGGCGGAGCCTCGGGCGGACACACGGCACAGCTCCAGTACGTGAAGGCGCTCGCCGCCCGGGGCCCGTTCCGATTGAACGGCCTCCTGGGCCTGCAGTGGTTCGACCGGCGCTCCAACGACTACTACTTCGGTGTGCAGCCCGCGGAGGCCAGGCCAGGCCGGCCGGTGTTCGAAGCGCGAAGCTCGACCAGTGTGCAGTTCGGCGTGAACGGCTCCTATTCGCTCACGGAACGCGGCTCGCTGCTGTTCGGCGCGATCGGCAGCCGCCTCGGCGGGGGCGCGGCGGACAGTCCCATCGTGGAAACGTCCGTTCAGGCGATTGCATATCTGGGCTACGGCTGGTCGTTCTAGGGACGATCCGGTCAATGCGCAGGTTCACCACGCGTTCACCCGGCGCTTCACGCCATCCGTTCGCCGAAACACCGTCGCGACCGCGGGTGTCCATCGGTCCCTTCCGGTAGACGGTCTCCTCAGGCTTGCCGGTCCGCGCGTCGGGGGACCGACGTTGCGGCAGGGCCGGTCCGCGATCTTCCCTTTTCCTCGCCATCCGCGGCCCGATCCAGGTCCGCCAGCATGCGGCGGATGCGGTCTTCCAGCTTTTCGGTGGAGAGTTTTTCGCGAATGCGGCCCACCATCAGGGGAAACGAGAACGGCGTCGGTCTCGGCGGATGCGTCAGCACCGTCCGACGGCCTTCCATGGCGCGCAGCGTCGCGGCCAGGCGAGTGAATTCCAGCTCGCGCACGAGGACCTCGCGGCCTGCCTGCTCGAGCAGCAGATTCTCCGGATCGTGCTTGCGGAACACTTCGTAGAAGAGCTCGCTCGATGCCTGCAGCTGGCGCGTGCTCCTGGTCTGGCCGGGGTATCCCTGGAACACGAGACCCGCCACCCGGGCGATCTCGCGGAAGCGCCCGCGTGCGAGCTGGCTTGCATTCAGGCTCGCGACGATGTCGTCCTCCAGCGAGTCCGGCGAGAAGAGACCCGAGGCGATGGCACCTTCCCAGTCCAGCGGCACGGGGGACATCAACTCGAATCCGTAGTCGTTCACGCTGAGCGAGAAGCTCGCAGGCTGCACACGTCCGATGCGCCACGCGCACAGGCTGGACAAGCCCACGTGCACCTGCCGGCCGGCGAACGGGAAGCAGAACAGGTGATGGCCTTCGCGCGTGCGCATGGTCTCGACGAGAAGCTCGTCGCGCGCGGGTATCCTGGACCACCGCCGCTGGATGTCGAACAGCGGGACGAGGGCAGCAAGCTCGGGATCGTCGAAGCATCCCGACCTTGCCTCGTCGACGAGTTGCACCACCGCTGCCGCCAGTTCCGACGAGAGCGGCATCTTGGCGCCGTTCCACCGCGGCACCGCTCCTTTCCCCGGCGGGGCCTTGCGCACGTAGGCCGTCATCTCGTGCACGCGCACCAGTTCCAGCGTGCGTCCCGCGAACCAGAAGCAGTCTCCACGCTCCAGCATGCCGATGAAGGATTCCTCCACCTGGCCGATCCGGCCTCCGGACATCCAGCGGATCTGCACCGCGGCGTCGCTCATGATGGTGCCCACGGACATGCGATGCCGCCGCGCGATCGCCGGGTCTTCCACGATGCATCGTCCGTCGTCGGCGCGGCTCACCTTCCGGTACTCGGGATAGGCGCGAAGCGACGAGCCGCCATGGGTCGCGAACTCGAAGGCCCACCGCCATTCGGCGTCCGACAGATCGCGGTAGGCGTGCGTGGTGCGGACCTCGGCCAGCAACTCCTCCTCGCGGAAGCCTTCGCCCAACGCCATGTTGACCAGGTGCTGAACGAGCACGTCGAATGGCTTGTCGGGAATCTCTCGCGACTCGATCCTCCCTTCGGCGATGGCGCGGCGGGCAGCAGCGGCTTCCACCAGTTCGAACGCGTGCGTGGGCACGCACGTCACGCGCGAGGCTCGGCCCGGCGCATGTCCGGACCGGCCCGCACGCTGCATCAGACGGGCCACTCCCTTTGGGGCTGCCCAGCTGCAGCACACGCTCCACGGGCAGGAAATCCACGCCCAGGTCAAGGCTGGAGGTGCACACGCAGGCCTTGAGCGTGCCGGCCTTGAGCCCCTGCTCCACCCAGTCCCTCAGGTTCTGGTCGAGCGAGCCGTGATGCAGTGCGATGAGTCCGGCCCAGTCGGCCCTTGCCTCCAGCAGTGCCTGATACCACTGCTCGCACTGCGAGCGCGTGTTGGTGAAGAGCAGCGTTGTCGACGCACTGTCGATTTCGCGCACCACATCGGGAAGCTGCGGTATGCCCAGATGACCTGCCCAGGGAAACCGCTCCATGGCCGCAGGCACCAGCGTGTCGACGATGAGGCGCTTGGCGAGCTTGCCCTGTACCAGCTGTCCTCCACGGCCCAGACCCAGCAGCACTTCCATCGCCTGATCGAGGTTGCCGAGCGTGGCGGACAGCCCCCACTGAATCATCGCCGGATTCCAGGAGCGCAACCGGGCAAGCGCGAGCTGCGTCTGCACCCCTCGCTTGTTGCCCATGAGTTCGTGCCATTCGTCCACGATGACCGCCTCGACGCCGGACAGACGCTCCCGCGCGTCGGCGCGCGTGAGCAGCAGCGTGAGGCTCTCGGGTGTCGTGACCAGGGCACTGGGCATGCTTCGCACTTGCTTCACGCGTTCGGCCGACGGCGTGTCGCCCGTGCGAACGCCGACGGTCCAGCCGGTCCCGAGTTCGGCAAGTGCCACCTCCAGCGATCGCGACGTATCGGACGCCAGCGCGCGCATGGGTGTGACCCAGAGCACACGCAGCGTCCGTCCGGCGGACTTCACACCGGTGGCGTGCGACACCGCACCGGCGGCGCGCAGCATCGCACCGATCCAGACCGCGTACGTCTTTCCGGCGCCCGTCGTCGCGTGCAGCAGCCCCGATTCGCCTCTTTGCATGGAAGCCCACACCTCGCGCTGGAAGGGAAAGGGCTTCCAGCCCTTGCGCGCGAACCATCGCTCGACGCGCTCGGACAGATCCGCGACTTCGTCGCGAAGAACCGCCGGCAACTCCTTGTTTCGCGCCCGGGTATTCATGGTTCTTCGTCGAGGGCCTTTACAGCATCGGCCGTATGGGCGAACGCGGCGATGCACTTCTCCTATGGAACGTCCTGCGCAGTAGCACATGGCACTGCCCTTGCTGAAACGTAGCGCGCAGGCGTCGACGACGGAGACCCCACCGGCCATGCAAGCCGGACGCGACGCCTCGCAACGCACACGGCCCTCTCGCGCACCGATCCACGCTGGTACGCGGGGAGGCCGGGGGGACGAGACCTGCCCCGGGGTGCTGCGGCCGAGTAGGCACATCCCGCGCGACACCACAAGAACAACGATCCGCTGTTCCCTTCCGAGCCGCCCGACGAGGCGGCTTTTTATTTCGCCGTCCGCTCATCGATGAGTGCATGCAACGCTTCGAGGCGGTCGGCGTCCGCGGGCGTCTTGTCGCTTCGGATCCGCAATATGCGCGGGAAGCGCACGGCCACCCCGCTCTTGTGGCGCGGGGAAGGACCGATGCCTTCGAAACCGATCTCCATCACGAGCGATGGCGTGACAGTCCGCACCGGACCGAAGCGTTCCACGGTATTGCGGCCTATGAAGGCGTCGACCTCCCGGATCTCCGCATCGGTGAGACCGGAATAGGCCTTGGCGAAGGGCACAAGTTCGTCGCCACGCCACACCGCGAACGTGTAGTCCGTGTACAGACTCGCGCGCCTGCCATGGCCGCGTTGCGCGTACACCAGCACCGCATCGACGCTGTAGGGATCGATCTTCCACTTCCACCATTCGCCGCCGGGCCCCAGCTTCACGCGGCCCGCGCCGTAGGACGAGTCCCGGCGCTTGAGCATGAGACCTTCCACTCCACGATCGCGCGACCCGCTGCGCAGACCCGCTGCCTCGCCCCAGTCGGCCGCATTCACGGCGGGCGACAGGACGAGCTGCGGGTCGTCGAGATCTGCGACGAGCCGTTCCAGGCGCACTCGCCGCTCGTGCAGAGGCCGGGCACGGATGTCCTCCTGTTCCAGCTCCAGCACATCGAAGGCGATCAGTGCGACCGGCGCATCGGCAAGCACGCGCGCGGTGAGCTTCTTTCGGCCGATGCGCATCTGCAGGGTGGCAAAGGGCAGCGGGGCGCCGTCACGCCACGCCAGGAGTTCGCCATCGAGCACGGTTCCGTCGGGAAGCGTTTCGCCAAGGTCCGCGATTTCCGGAAAGCGTTCCGTGATGAGTTCGTCGCCCCGCGACCAGAGACACACTCTCCCGCCGCGGCACACGAGCTGCGCCCGGATGCCATCCCACTTCCACTCCGTGTGCCAATGCTCGATGGGGCCGAGCGAGTCCGGCGTGCCTGCGAGCGGGTGGGCGAGAAAGAACGGATAGGGGCGACCGCCGCGTCCGTCCCGTCCCTGCCCTTCGATCAACCGGCGATACTGTTCCGCCGACGGTTGCCAATCCCCTGCCAGCCGCTCGGCCACGATCGACGGTTCGATCCCTGCCACCATCGCGATCGCCCGGGTCACCAGCAACCGCGACACACCGACACGGAAGGCGCCGGTGACGAGCTTGTTCCACACGAAACGGCCTTGCTCATCCAGTTCCGACCAGGCGCCGAGCACGGCGGCCTCGAGTTCCGCACCGCGCAAGGAGCGTAGAGGCAGCAAGCGCTGCTTGACCCAGTGCGACAGGGACGCATCGCTGCCCTCACCCGGCGAAGGCAGCAGATGAGCGATGGTCTCGGCGAGATCACCCACCGCCTGGTAGCACTCCTCGAACAACCAGTCCGGAATGCCTGCCGCCTGCAACGTGAGACTTCGCAGCGTCTTCGTGGGGATGACCTGCCGGGGCTTCTCGCCCGCGAGGAAGAACACGGCCCAGGCGGCGTCCTCGTCACTGGCTTCGGCGAAGTAATCGCTGAGGGCATCGACCTTGGCCAGCGTCGACGTGGTGGCATCGAGACGCGCGTAGAGCGCAGCGAAGCGTTTCACGACTCTGCCTCCGCAGCCTCGTCGCCGAACTCCGTGGCGAAGGCGTTCGCCTGCAGACCCTGCTCGTTCAGCCAGCGCACCATCGGGGCGACATACCCGTGGGTGACGATGACCCGCTGCGCTGCGCTTTCACGGATCGCCATCTGCAGACCGGGCCAGTCGGCATGGTCCGACAGCACGAATCCGCGATCGAGCGATTGCCGCCTTCGCGCACCGCGCAATCGCATCCAGCCAGATGCGAAACCATCGCTGTACTCCCCGAACCGGCGCAGCCAGGGCGTGCCCCGGGCCGAGGGCGGAGCAAGCACCAACGCGCGATCCATCGCCACCGGGTCCGTGACCCGGGCCGTCGCAGGCAGGGAAACGCCGCTTGCCCGGTAGGCGGCATTCAGCGCTTCGACCGCGCCGTGACAGACGATGGGCCCGATGGACGCATCCACCCCCGCCAGCAGACGCTGCGCCTTGCCGAAGGCGTACGCGAAGAGCACGCTCGTCCGGCCCGCGGCGGCATTCGCCGACCACCAGGCGTCGATCTCGGCGAACACGCGCGAAGCGCGATGCCAGCGATAGACCGGCAGACCGAACGTGGACTCCGTCACGAAGGTGTGGGCGCGCACCGGTTCGAAAACCGCGCAGGTGGGATCGCTCTCCACCTTGTAGTCCCCCGATACCACCCACACCTCGCCCCGATGCTCGATGCGGACCTGCGCCGAGCCCAGCACGTGGCCTGCGGGATGCAGCGAAACCCGCACACCGCCGATGTCGATCGGTTCGCCGTAGTCCAGCACGTCGAGCGAGATATCGCCGAGCCGCGCGCGGAGCACGGCGTCGGACGCCCGGGTTGCGAGATAGCGGCCGTGTCCGCGGCGCGCATGGTCGCCGTGCGCGTGGGTGATGACGGCGCGCGTCACGGGGCGCCAGGGGTCGATGTGGAAGTCCCCGGCTGCGCAGTAAAGACCGCGCTCTGTGTTGCGGACGAGGTCCGCGGACGGGTTCGGTTCGATGGTCACGGAAACGGATCGGGTCGGGCAGTCCGTCGCGCATCGTCCGGTGGGCGATGCGACTGCCGCGGATTTCGATCGCGGCGCGGGCCGAAAATTCCGTGACCGGCGGGGATCGTCAGGAAGGCCGGCCGGCAGGCTGCCCGCCGGCCTTCCGCATCGCGGCGCGGATCAGCTCACGGCAGCGAGCAGCGCCGCGTAGGCTTCCTCGAACAGCTTGACGCCTTCGGTCTGCAACTGAGTGCCGGCGGCTTCGAGATCGATGCCCAGACGCTCCAGGGCCGCGAGCGCGGCTTCCGCCTGCGGCACGCCGTCGCCGATCGTCAAGGCCGCCTTGCCGTGATCGCGAAAGGCAGCAAGCGTTATGTCCGGCACCGTGTTGATGGTCTGCGGTCCGATCAGCGGTTCGACGTAGAGCAAATCGTTGTAGGCGGGATTCTTGGTGCTGGTGCTCGCCCACAGCAGGTACTGCGGCCGGGCGCCCGCGGCACGCAGCGCGGCGAAGCGGGGGCCGTTGAAGACCGAGAGGTACCGCTGGTAGGCGATCTTGCCGATGGACACCGCGCTGCGTCCCTTGAGCGGGGCCGCCTCGGCGGTGCCGATGGCATCCAGCCGCTTGTCCAGCAGGGAATCGATGCGGCTCATGAAGAAGCTCGCGACGGCCTTCACCTTGGACACATCGCCTCCGGCTGCCTTGCGGGCCTCGAGGCCCGAGATGTACGCATCGAAGATGCGGTCCATCTGACCGATGGAGAACAGCAGGGTGACGTTGACGCTGATGCCTTCGGCAATGCAGCGCCGGAAGGCCTCGGCGCCTTCCACTGTGCCGGGAATCTTGATGAGGACGTTGTCGCGCGCCACGGCCGCGCGCAACCGGCGTGCCGCGGCGAGCGTGGCTTCGGCGTCGTACGCCAGCAGCGGGGACACCTCCAGGCTCACGTAACCGTCGTCGCCGCCCGTGGCATCGAAGACGGGGCGCATGGCATCGCAGGCGTTCTGCACGTCCGCGATGGCCATCTGCTCGTAGCGCCGTTCCGGATCCGGCTGGGACGCCCTCAGCGTGGCGAGCTCGGACTGATAGGCCGCCCCGGTCGACATAGCGTTCTTGAAGATCGCCGGATTGGTGGTGATGCCGGTGGCTTCCCCGGCTTCCACGAGCCGCCGGAGTTCGCCCGACTGGAGCATGCCGCGGGAAAGGTTGTCGAGCCAGATGCTCTGCCCGATCTGCCGCAGGGAAGCGAAGGGGGATGCCATGAGTGCCTCGCGATGCTGGTCAGGCGCCGCCTTGCCGGTGGCACGACGCCTGGATTGCCTGGACGGCGTCCCCGAGGGAGCGCCGGAGGCGGCGTGGTGCCGCCCGTTGAGGTCCACGCCGGTCCGGGGAGCGGACCGGCTTTGTGGATCAGACCGCCGCTTCGTCCGTTTCGCCGGTACGGATGCGGATCACCTGTTCGACCGAACTGACGAAGATCTTGCCGTCGCCGATCTTGCCGGTGCGGGCCGACTTGATGATGGCGTCGACCGCCGAATCGACCAGCGTGTCGGTCACGACAACCTCGATCTTCACCTTGGGCAGGAAGTCCACGACATACTCCGAACCACGATACAGCTCGGTGTGCCCCTTCTGCCGGCCGAAGCCCTTCACTTCCGTGACGGTGAGGCCGGTCACCCCGATCTCGGACAACGCCTCGCGAACCTCGTCGAGCTTGAAGGGCTTGATGACCGCTTCGATTTTTTTCATGAAATGCCTCGATCCCGCGAATCTGGAAGGGCCAAGTATAGAGCCTGAGCCTGCCGGCCGGAACCTTGCAGACGGGCGTCCTCCGTTCAGCCGATGTCCGCGGCGAGTGCTTCGATACGCCCGCTGTCGGCCGCCACGTTCTCCAGGATCTGGTCCAGGGTCACGCTGAGCTCCAGGGCCTCCACGATCTCGTTCAGTGCCGGGTCGGATTCCGGAAAGCAGCCCAGCGGGATGTCGTCGCCCACCGTGAGCTGCCCCTGGGCGCGGCTGAGAACGCCCTGGTGAAGGTGGTCGGCCAGGTGCACGACGATCGCCGGCGCCGATTCCTCCGGCGAGAATCCGGCGTGGTGCCGTGCCGCGATCTCGCACAGTGTCGCGGGAGCCCCGCACCGGGACAGGAGCGCCTCGCCCAGACCCGTGTGGGCCTCGACGAACTGCTGGTGCAACGGCGTGCCCCTTGCATAGCCGGCCCTCACGAACAGGCTCATGAGTTCCGGTGCCGCGCCGCAGAACGCCAGCGTGCCGATGTCGTGCAGCAGGCCGCCGGCGTAGGCGACGTTGGGGCTCACCGCGCTGTCCCCGAGCACCCAGGCGATCTCGTGGGCGCAGAACGCCGTGATGAGGTACTCGTACCAGAGGGCGCGCATCATGGCGCGGTCGGGCATGCGGGTACCCTTGCGCATCCACACGGCGGCAAGCTGCGCCAGCGCCACGCGCGTCGTGGTGTTCATGCCCAGACGCAGAACGGCGGACTTGACCTCGAAGATGAGCTTGCCCGAGCCGCTGTAGGCCGCCGCGTTGGCGAGGCCCAGCACCCGCGCGGTGAGCAGGGGATCGCTCTCGACGATGTCCACCAGTTCCCCCGCCGCCTGCTGCCTTTCGGGATCGAACTGGATCAGCCGCAGTGCCAGGGGGGAGATCGGCGTGACGAGGTGGTCCAGTTCGGCCAGCCTGGGCCAGGTCCCGAACAGACGGGAAAGCGCCTCGATCTGAACGGGGCCCAGCACCGGTGCTGCGGGTATCGGAGACGGCGCTCCGCTCTGCATGTCCTGCCCTGCGGTGTTCAAGTCGCTCACCCGTGAAGGTCGTGGTCGGGGGAAACGGTAGGGTCGGGGATGCGGCACGAACAGCCTTGCAGACGTGACACCGGCGCAAGGGCCATACCGACCGGACCGGAGGTTCCCGGATTCTCTGGAATTACGGTCGGGGGCCGACGGGCTTGAGCACCGTTTTCGGCGCTGCCGGGACCGGCACAGGAGCGGCCGGGCTGCCCGGCACGCAGTAGAGCCCGGCGATTTGCGACCGGCGGAACGGCTGTGATAGGTTCCGCGGCGGTCCCTGACCGACCCACCACCACAAGCCGCCGGAGGAGTCCCGCCCGTGAGCGCCACACTGTCAAGGCCCGGACTGCTGTCGGCGCTGCTGCGCCGCCTGTCGCAGATCCTGGCGGCCATCGGCGGCGTCACGCTCGTCGCCATCGCCCTCACGACAGTCGCTAGCGTCGCCGGCCGGGTGCTGTTCTCCTCGCCCATCCAGGGCGACGTCGAGCTGGTGCAACTCGCCTCGGCCGTGGGGCTGTCGTGCTTCCTGCCCTATACCCAGTGGCAGAACGGCAACATCATCGTGGACTTCTTCACCGCTCGCGCATCGAAGCGTGCCCGGGACAGGCTCGATGCGGTGGGTTCCGTCACGCTCGCTGCAGTGGCCCTGCTCGTGGCCTGGCGCACGGCCGTGGGAGCCATGTCCGCGTGGGACAACGAAGAGACCTCGATGCTCATGTCCATTCCCATCTGGATTCCCTACGCGCTCATGACGCCGGGGCTCTTCCTGACAGGTCTGGTGGGGCTGCACCTGGGCTGGCTCCGTGCGACAGGCACCGATGAGTAGCGCGCACCGGCGCGGAGCCCGCGCGTGCTGACGAGTCCGGCAGCCACCGGCATCGCGCTGTTCGCTGCGATGCTCGTTCTCATGGCGATCCGCATGCCCATCGCGATCGCCATGTTCGTGCCCGGGGCCATCGGATATGGCCTGCTGTCGGGCTGGACGCCGCTGCTCAACCACCTCAAGGGCGCGGTGTTCGGGCGCTTCTCGGTCTACGACCTTTCCGTGATCCCGCTGTTCATGCTGATGGGCGCGCTGGCGACGCAAGGAGGCCTGTCCAAGTCGCTGTTCGATTTCGCCAACGCGCTGCTCGGGCGCTTCCGTGGCGGAATGGCCATGGCGGCCGTGCTGGCGTGCGCCGCGTTCGGATCCATCAGCGGCTCGTCGGTGGCCACCACCGCGACGATCGCGCAGGTGGCGCTGCCCGAGATGCGGCGGCTTCGCTATTCCGGGCGCCTCGCCACTGCCGCGCTCGCCACGGGAGGCACGCTGGGCATCCTGCTGCCGCCCTCGGTCACGCTGATGATCTACGCCGTGCTGACCGAACAGAACATCTCGAAGCTGTTCCTGGCCGCCTACGTTCCCGGGCTGCTTGCCGCGGCAGGCTACATCCTGGCGATCGCCCTCTACGTGCGGTGGAAGCCCGAACACGCGCCGGCCGTCGCGCCGCGGATCCCCGGCGAAGTGCGTTCGAGCGCCGTTGGCGTGCTGCCGGTTCTGGCGGTCTTCGTGGTCGTTTTCGGCGGCATCTATGGCGGTTACTTCACGCCGACCGAAAGCGCATCCATCGGCGCGATCATGACCTTCGCCGTCGCGCTCCTGAAGCGCGGGCTCACGGGACGCAAGATCGTGCTCGCGATGCTCGCCACGGCGCAGACGAGCGGGATGATCTTCATGATCTTCATGGGGGCCGACATGATGAATGCCTGCCTCGCGCTCTCCCAGCTGCCGGCGGAACTGGCGTCCGCCGTGGCCAATGCCGGGATCCCTCCCCTGGCCATCATGGCGGCCATCATGATCTTCTACATCGCGCTGGGCTGCGTGATGGACGAGCTGTCCATGATCATGCTCACCATTCCGGTGCTCTTCCCGGTGATCCTCGGCCTGGATTTCTTCGGCCTGCCGCCCACGGAGAAGGCGATCTGGTTCGGCATCCTGATCCTGATGGTCGTGGAGATCGGCATGATCTTTCCGCCCGTGGGGCTCAACGTGTACATCATGAACGGGCTCGCCAAGGACGTGCCCATGGTCGAGACTTACAAGGGCGTCGTGCCGTTTCTCGTGTCCGACGCCATCCGCATGACGCTGCTCATCCTGTTTCCGGGGATCGCGCTGTGGCTCGTGCGGATGATCGAATGACCGCCGATCACGGCGGCATCCCCATCACCACGGAGGAGAAATGATGAAGTCCATTGCCGCGCTCCGCGCGTTCGTTCTCGGCGCACTGTCGGCGCTGGCCCTGCCCGCCGCTGCCGAGCAGATCGTGCTCAAGGTCCACCACTTCCTGCCCGCCACTTCCAACGCGCAGGTGCACATGATCCAGCCCTGGTGCGACAAGGTGAACCGCGAATCCGGCGACAGGATCAAGTGCCAGATCTATCCCGCCATGCAGCTGGGCGGAACGCCGCAGCAGCTCTTCGACCAGCTGCGGGATGGCGTCGTCGACATGATCTGGACCGTGCCCACGTATGCCGCGGGCCGCTTCTCGAAAGCTGAAGTATTCGAGCTGCCCTTCATCGTGACGAGCGCCAAGGCAGGCAGCCAGGCGCTGTGGCAGTACGTGCAGAAGAACGCCATGGACGAGTTCAAGGGCGTGCGCCCCATCCTCCTCCACGTCCACGACGGTTCGGTGCTGCATCTCACGAGCAAGCAGGTGAAGACGTTGGAGGATCTGCGCGGTCTCAAGATCCGCGCCGCCACACGCATCAATGCCCGCATGCTCGCGGCGCTGGGTGCGACACCGGTGCAGATGCCGCTGCCGCAGGTGGCAGAAGCGCTGTCGAAGGGCGTGATCGACGGCGCCATGGTGCCGTGGGAGGGCATGCCCGCACTGAAACTGCACGAGATCACGAAGTATCACGTGGAACCGCCCGCCGGCACGCCGCGATTTTCCAACGCCATCTTCCTGTTCGGCATGAACCCGGCGAAGTACGACAGCCTGCCGCCGGACCTGAAGAAGGTGATCGACGCCAACAGCGGTGCCGCCATGTCGGCGTGGGCCGGTGAACGCTGGGACGCAACGGTCGAACCGCATCGCAAGCTCGCACGCGACCGCGGCAATCAGTTCTACACGCTGCCCGAGGCGGAGAACGCGCGCTGGGTGAAGGCCACCGAGAACGTGGACGACGATTGGGTGAAGGAAGTGGAGAAGAAGGGGGCCGACGGCAAGCGCCTGGTGGGCGAGGCGCGTCAGCTGGTGGGACAGTTCAGCCGCTGAGACCGTACATGGGGCGGCGGGGCGTTCGCCCCGCCCTGCGCTGACGGTCGCCGGTCAACCGACGGCCGCGCACTCCTTCCGGCATTCGGCGCAGGATTCCGCGCAGTCACGGCACTGGGCATGCATGTCCTCGTGCTTGCGGCATTCCTCCTCGCACGACCTGCACATTTCGCCGGCGATGCGGGCCAGCGCGGCGACGTACTCTCCGTTCTGCGCCGCCACGGAGCGCAGCGCGCCGCACAGGGCGAGCATCTCGTTCACGCGCCGGGCGCACTCGGCCAGCATGGTGTCGCCGGACCCGAGTTCGCGGACGCAGTGGTTCAGGCAGATCTCGCCAGCAGCAACGCATCTGGCTGCGGCCGCGACGAGGGCGGCATACCGGGGCCCCTCTGCGTTCCCGCCCCCGTGATGATGTGAATGCTCGCCGGCTCCGGCGACGGAAGCAGCCCCCATGGCAGCGATGGCGGCTGCCACGCCGAACATTTCGCGACGGTTCATTGAAAGTATCTCCCGGCATCGATTGACCCACCGACGGCATCCGACGCCCGGATGCTCGTCGAGCCCGCCGCGATCATGCCACGCGGCGCGTACCGCGTCGCCGGCTCCCCAAACGAAGAGGGGAGGCACCTCGTGCCTCCCCTCGGGGTGCTGCGCCGGAACGTCCGGTCAGTGGCTGATCATCCAGGGCCGCGCCGTGGGAAAGGCCTTCTCTCCGGTGGGCGCGGTCACGGTCGCGCGTTTCGGCAGCCCCGGCTTGCAGCAGGAACATCCGGCGCCATGCCTTTCCTTGTACTCGGTGCTCGAGACGGGCGCATGACTCGCCCGCTCGTTCGTGGCGTGAGCCTTGCGGGCGGCCGCCGGCATGGCCGACAACGAAGGCGCGGTAAGCATGGCGCGCTCAGCGCTGCCGCCGCAGTCGGGACATTCGTGCGGAAGATGGGACTCCGACATGCGCCGGAGCACCGTGAAGTCGCTCTCGCACGTATCGCACCAGTACTCGTACACGGGCATGGCAGCCTCCGGTCACTTGTCGGGGGAGATGGGCATGTCGACGGAACCGTCGAGATACTTCACCGGACCCGCGCTGGTCGGGTTGATGTCGAACTCGAAGATGTCGGTCGGCAGCCACAGCGTGGCGCAGGCGTTCGGGATGTCGACCACCCCGCTGATGTGACCCTGCACCGGCGCGACGCCCAGTATCGAGTGGGCCTGCGCCTTCGAGAACCCGAACTTGGTCATGTACTCGATGGCGTTCAGGCACGCCTGCCGGTAGGCGACGTGGACGTCGAGGTAGTGCTGCTTGCCCCACTCGTCGACCGAGATCCCTTCGAAGATCAGGTAGTCGTCGTACTTGGGTGTGATCGGGCTGGGCTTGAAGATCGGATTCTTGATCCCGTACTTGGCCATGCCGCCCTTCAGCAGCGTCACCTTGATGTGCAGCCAGCCGGCCATCTCGATGGCGCCGCAGAACGTGATCTCGCCGTCGCCCTGGCTGAAGTGCAGGTCACCCATGGACAGGCCGGCACCCTTCACGTACACGGGGAAGAAGATCTTGGAGCCGCGCGACAGGTCCTTGATGTCACAGTTGCCGCCATGTTCGCGCGGAGGAACGGTCCGCGCGCCTTCGGCGGCGACCTTCTCCTTCGCGGCACCGGTCGCCTTGCCGCAGTGCGCGGTCTTCGCGAACGGCGGGTTGGCCAGCGGAGGAACGCGCGTCGGGTTGGTGGAGATGAAGTCCACCTCACGCGTGTTCCAGGTTTCCAGCAGCGCCTGGTCGGGCAGGCAGCCGATCAGTCCGGGGTGGATGAGGCCCGCGAAGCGGACGCCCGGGACGTGACGGGACTTGGTGAACATGCCTTCGATGTCCCAGATGGACTTCTGGGCCAGCGGGAAGTGGTCGGTCAGGAAGCCCCCGCCGTTCTTCTTGGAGAAGAAGCCGTTGAAGCCCCACAGGCTGTCGGGCAGGGCGCCGATGTCCAGCAGGTCGACCACCAGCAGGTCGCCCGGCTCGGCGCCTTCGACGCCGATCGGACCGGACAGGAAGTGCACGGTGGACAGATCGACGTCACGCACGTCGTCAGCCGAATCGTTGTTCTGGATGTAGCCCCCGGTCCAGTCGTAGGTCTGGATGACGAAATCGTCGCCCGGCTTGACCCACGCCGCCATCGGAATGTCCGGGTGCCAGCGGTTGTGGATCATCGGGTTGTCGTAGGGGGACTGCTTGAGATCGACCTTGATCAGGGTCTCGGGCATGACGCTCTCCTTTCGTTTGGTACAGCCGGTGTTGCGAAACGCGTCGTCATCGGGGCGCGGAAAGCGGCCGAGAAGCCAGGCAATGCGGCACGGCCAGGCACGTCATGGCATGGCGCCGTGCGGGAAATGGCGTGGCTGCGCACGGTGGCGTGCTCCGGTGTCCCGTGACGTAGGTTCTGGGATCAGACGGACAGGTACTGCTTGACGCGGTCCGCATCGATGTTCCCGCGGTCCGCCTCGTGCACGAGCCGTCCGCCTTCGATCACGAACAGCCGGTCGGCCACGTCCAGGGCGAAGGACAGCACCTGCTCGGACACCACGATGGTGATCTCGCGCAGCTTGCGGATCTCGTTCAATGCCTTTGCGATGTCCTTGATGATCGACGGCTGGATCCCTTCGGTCGGTTCGTCCAGGAGCAGCACCTTGGGATTGGTCACGAGCGCGCGGCCGATGGCGAGTTGCTGCTGCTGACCGCCGGAAAGGTTGCCGCCCTTGCGCTTGCGCATCTCGAACAGCACCGGAAACAGCGCATAGATCTCTTCGGGAATCTCCTTGGTCCTGGCGTTCTCCAGGCCCGTCTCCAGGTTCTCCTCCACCGTGAGCGTGGGGAAGATCATGCGGCCCTGCGGCACGTAGCCGATGCCCTTGGCGACACGCTGGAACGACTCGTCCTTGGAGACGTCCACTCCGTCCACCTGCACATGACCTCCCTTCAAGGGGAGCACGCCCATGAGTGCCTTGAACAGCGTGGTCTTGCCCATGCCGTTGCGGCCCATCACGGCGATGGTCTCGTTCTTCTTCGCCTCGAAGGAGATGCCGTGGATGGCCTGGCTTTGTCCGTAGCTCACGAAGAGGTCGTTGACGGTCAGCATGTGTTGGCTCCTTCGGGACTCAGTGGCCCAGATAGACGTCGATCACCTTGGGATCGTTCTGCACCCGCTCCATGGGGCCTTCGGCCAGGATCTTTCCCTGGTGCATGACGGTCACCTTGTGCGCGATCTTCTTGACGAAATCCATGTCGTGCTCGATCACGATCATCGAGCGGTTGCGGCAGATGCGTTCGAGCAGTTCGGCTGTCAGTTCGCGCTCCCGCACGCTCATGCCGGCGATGGGCTCGTCGAGCATCAGGAGTTCGGGTTCCTGCATGAGCAGCATGCCGATCTCCAGCCATTGCTTCTGACCGTGGCTCAGCAGGCCGGCCTCCATCTCGAGCTGCTCGTGGAGTCCGATCTCGCGAGCCACCTCGTCGATGCGCGCCTTCACTTCGTCGGTGCACTTGAACTTGAGCGCGCCGAACACGCCACGACCGCGCGGGAAGGACACCTCGAGGTTCTTGAACACCGAGAGGTTCTCGTAGATCGACGGAGTCTGGAACTTCCGTCCGATGCCGGCCCGCACGATCTGGTGCTCGGCAAGCTCCGTCATCTCGGCGTTCTTGAACTTGATGCTGCCCTTGGACGCCCGGGTCTTGCCACAGATGAGATCGAGCAGCGTCGTCTTGCCGGCGCCGTTGGGGCCGATGATGACGCGCAGCTCGCCCTTGTCGACGTACAGGGTCAGCGAGTCGATCGCCTTGAAGCCGTCGAAGGACACGGTGAGGTCCTCGACTGCCAGCACGAAATCCGAATTGCTCATTCTTTGTCGCTCCAGAAACCGACGCGGTGGATGTGGTGTCTCACGTGGCGCTCATCCGCTCAGGCCGCCGCGGGGTCCACGCCGTCCGGCGTGCCCGGCGCCGTCCGCGGTTCCGCGACACGGCTCACCGGCTTCATCGGCGCTGGCGCCGCCGCGGTGGGGGCGGGGTCCACGGGCGCGGTCGCGTTCGGCGTGGGCTCCCGCTTGCGGGCGATCCGGGGCTTGATGTAGCTCTCGTACAGGCCGGCAAGGCCGTTCGGGAAGGCCATCACGACACCGATGAACAACGCCGCCATGAGGAAGAGCCACAGCTGCGGAAAGCTCTCCGAGAAGTACGTCTTGGCGAAGTTGACCAGCAGTGTTCCGTACACCGCGCCCACCAGGGACATCCGGCCGCCGACAGCCGCGAAGATCACCATCTCGATCGAAGGCACGATCCCGACGAACGAGGGCGACATGAAGCCCACCTGCAGGGCGAACATGGCGCCGCCGATTCCGCACAGCATGGCGGCCAGGCAGAAGACGAACACCTTGAACATCGCGACGTCGTACCCCGAGAACCGCACGCGGTCCTCCTTGTCGCGCATGGCGAGCAGCAGGGTGCCGAGCTTGGACTTCTGGATGGCGCGGCAGATGAAGATCGTCAGGAACAGCAGGACCCCGTTCGCGTAGTACAGGACCATCTTGGCCGAGTCGGTCCGGATGTCCCAGCCGAGCATCGTCTTGAGGTCGGTCATGCCGTTCACGCCGCCGGTGTAACCCTGCTGGCCGATGATGAGCACGGACAGCACGAGCGCGACCGCCTGGGTGATGATCGCGAAGTACACGCCGCCCACCCGGCGCTTGAACATGGCGAAGCCGACGATGAACGCCAGGATCGTGGGGACGATCAGCAGCGCAGCGATCGCGAAGGGCAGGCTGCGGAACGGCTCCCACCACGTGGGCAGGGCGGTGAGCTGGTTCCAGTCCATGAAGTCCGGGATGCCCGGCGTCGACTGGATCTTGGTGCTCTCCGGATCCGAGGCCTCGAGCTTGAGGAACATGGCCATGCAATACCCGCCCAGCCCGAAGAACACCCCCTGGCCCAGGCTGAGGATGCCGCCGTACCCCCACAGCATCACCAGACCGACCGACACGAAAGCGTAGGTGAGGTACTTGCCGATCAGGTTGAGGCGGAAGATGTCCAGGGCCGCGGGCATCACGGCGAATATCACGATCGCCAGGATGACGATGCCCGCCATGTCCGAACCGGTGACCCACTTGCGAAGCTTTTCCATCGAGATCTCCTTTGAACGCGAGACCGGATTACCGGCGTACCTTGAGAGCGAACAATCCCTGCGGGCGGATCATCAGGATCGTGATGATCGCCAGCAGCGTGAGCACCTTGGCCATGGAGCCGGTCAGGAAGAACTCCGTGATCGACTGTGTCTGTGCGATGCCGAAGGCCGAGGCCACCGTGCCGAGCAGGCTGGCCGCGCCGCCGAACGTGACAACCAGGAATGCATCGACGATATAGAGCGATCCGCTGGTCGGCCCCGTGGAGCCGATGGTCGTGAAGGCCGCGCCTGCCACGCCGGCGATCCCGCATCCGATGGCGAACGTCATGCGGTCGGTGCGCTTGGTGTTGATGCCGATCGAGTTGGCCATCACGCGGTTCGAGACCGTGGCACGAACGCGCAGACCCCAGCGCGAGCGGAACAGCATCAGGAACACGCCTGCCGTGACGACCAGGGTGAGAGCCATCACGAACATGCCGTTGATCGGGATGTCCAGGCCCTCGGACGGCGACCATGAGCCGAGCAGCCATTCAGGCAGCGTCGGGCTCACTTCCTTGGCGCCGAAGGTGGAACGGAAGATCTGCTGCATGCCCAGGCTGAGGCCCCAGGTGGCAAGCAGCGTGTCGAGCGGACGCTTGTACAGGTGCCGGATGAGCGCCCACTCGGCGAGCCACCCGACGATGAATGCGAGAACGAACGCGACGACGATCGCGACGAAGAAGTAGTAAGGCATGAGCCCCGGTGCGTAGGTCTGCGTAAGGCTCGACAGCATGAAGATCGTATAGGCACCGATCGTCATGAACTCGCCGTGCGCCATGTTGATCACGCCCATCTGGCCGAAGATGATGGCCAGTCCCAGGCCCATCAGCAGCAGGACGCTGAAGAGGCTCAGTCCGGCGAACCCCTGCATCAGGATGATGTTCCACAGCTCCGAAGCGGTCATGTTCCAAGTTCCTCTTCTTCAGGGAAGGACGACCGTGACGGGCCGTCCGATGCTTCGCACTACGCGCCGCGAACCCCCGGGGGATTCGGAGGAACGCGGCGCAACGCCGTCACGCGTTTACTGATAGCCCTTGGGGAAGGGATTCGGCTCGATGAGATTGGGCGACTCGGCGATCTCCTTGAACTGGCCGTCGGCAAGAATCTGCCCGATGCGCGCCTTGGACCACAGGTGATGGTTCTCGTGGATCTTCACGTAGCCTTCCGGGGCGCCCTTGAACTCGATGCCCGGAGAGGCCGCCGCCACCTTGTCCACATCGAAGCTTCCGGCCTTCTCGACCGTGAGCTTCCACAGCCACGGGCCGAGGTAGGCCGCCTGGGTCACGTCGCCGATGACCGCCTTGGGTCCGTACTTGGCCTTGAACGCCTCCACGAATTTCTTGTTGTTGGCGTTGTCCAGGCTCTGGAAGTACTTCATGCAGGCATAGAAGCCGTTGCAGTTCTCGCCGCCGATGCCGAGAAGTTCGTCCTCGGTCACGGAGATCGTGAGCAGCAACTGCTTGTCGGAGGTGATGCCGGCGGCCTTCATCTGCTTGTAGAAGGCGACGTTGGAGCCGCCCACCACGATGGCGTAGACGCAGTCGGGCTTGGCGACCTTGATCTTGTTGATGAGCGAGTTGAAGTTCGTGTGGCCGAGCGGGTAGTACTCCTCGCCCACGACCTTGCCCTTCTGGAAGTTCTCGATGTGCTTGCGCGCGATCTTGTTGGAGGTGCGCGGCCAGATGTAGTCGGAACCGATCAGGAAGAAGGTCTTCGCGTTCTTCTCCTTCGCGACCCAGTCCAGGCCCCAGATGATCTGCTGGGTGGCTTCCTGTCCGGTGTAGATCACGTTCTTGGACTGCTCGAGGCCTTCGTAGAAGGTCGGGTAGTACAGCATCCCGTTCTCCTTCTCGAATACCGGCAACACGGCCTTGCGGGAAGCGGAGGTCCAGCAGCCGAACACCGCAGCGACGCGGTCGTTCACCAGCAGCTTCTTGGATTTCTCGGCGAAGGTCGGCCAGTCACTGGCACCGTCTTCCTGGATGATCTTGATCTGGCGGCCGAGCACGCCGCCCGCCGCGTTGATCTGCTCGATGGCGAGGCGCTCAGCCTGGATGGAACCCGTCTCGCTGATGGCCATCGTGCCGGTGGCCGAGTGCAGCTGGCCGACCGTGACTTCGGTGTCCGTCACGGCGAGCTTGGTCGTGTTGACCTGTGCCGTGGGGTACTTCGGCGCGCCGAAGGACAACCCCGACATGCCGATCAGCGGAAGCGCAGCCATGCCGCGCGTGAAATTGCGGCGCGACGCAGAAATCAGCCGGTCGCGATCATCTTGAGAGGACATTGACATCTCCTGTGCAGTTGGGCGTGGGCAGTTGCGGCATGTGGCCAGCAGGCCGCGAAACGACGATCCCAGATTAGGTTCCTGGGTGCGGCGCAACAATACGTAGATTCACGTACGAAGAAGACGTCCTCGGTGTACGCGATGCTCCGCATCGCACGTGCACCTCGGCCGGACATTGATTCGCGCGACCGCGCGAATCGACTTCAACCCTGATGACCCCGCCAAACCCTCAATCAGAGAAAAAGCTTGGGACGGCCCGGCGCTTTTTCTTTCGGCGTTCGTGGTCGCGACCCTGCAGGTCGCACGTGCACGAACGCCGGGATGATTCGCCCGCCTGCGCGAATCAACTTCAACCCCGGATGACCCCGCCAAACCCTCAGTCGGAGAAAAAGCTTGGGACGGCCCGGCGCTTTTTCTTTGAGGGGCCGAGGAAGCCCTCGCACGGAAGTTGCGATCCGATTGACGGCAGGAACGGCTTTGTCGAGTCGCCCGAAGCACTTATCAGTGCATCGGGCGCGGCATGCGGTGCTGTGTCTGCCCGATCGCGCCCAATATGGGTGCGCGACGACGTCTGACTGCACCACAATGGCCGCCACTCAACGCATAGTCCGGATACGACGCGAGTACAACCAGTGGGTCGCGAACGAGACCCTTGAGGATTACTCCCTCCGCTTCACCGCCAAGTCGGCGCGCAAGTGGTCGTCGTTCCGCGTGGCCAACACGGCGCTCGGCGCGATCTCGTTCCTTGCGCTGGAGGCGATCGGCGGTGCCATCGCGCTCAACCATGGCTTCGTCAACTCGACCTGGGCCATCCTGATCGTCGGTACGATCATCTTTCTCACCGGCCTTCCCATCAGCTACTACGCCGCGAAGTACGGCATCGACATGGACCTGCTCACCCGCGGCGCAGGCTTCGGCTACATCGGGTCGACGATCACGTCCCTCATCTATGCGTCCTTCACGTTCATCTTCTTCGCCATCGAGGCGGCCATCCTTTCGCTTGCGCTCGAGATGGCCTTCCACGTGCCGCTGTGGATCGGCTACATCGTCAGTTCGCTCGTGGTGATTCCGCTCGTCACGCACGGCATCACGTTCATCAGCCAGTTCCAGATGTGGACCCAGCCGCTGTGGGTGGCTCTGCACGTGCTGCCGTTCGCGTTCATCGCATTCAAGAATCCGGAAGCCTTCGCCGACTGGACCACCTTCGCCGGACGTAACGGGGACGGCGGTGGAGACTTCGACATGCTGCTGTTCGGGGCAGCTTCGGCGGTGGTCTTCTCGCTCATCGCGCAGATCGGCGAACAGGTGGACTTCCTCCGTTTTCTTCCGTCCGCCGAGACGACCGGCCGGCGAAGGTGGTGGTCGGCTCTGCTCTCTGCCGGGCCGGGGTGGATCGTGCTGGGCATCCTCAAGCTCCTGGCGGGCTCGTTTCTGGCCTTCCTGGCGCTCCAGCACGAAGTCGGCGCCGAGCGCGCCGCCGAGCCGACACAGATGTATCTGGTCGTGTTCCAGTACGTATTCAGCTCGCCGGGTGTCGCGCTGGCCGTGACTGCACTGTTCGTGATCGTTTCCCAGCTCAAGATCAACGTCACCAACGCGTATGCGGGCTCCATCGCGTGGTCCAACTTCTTCGCTCGTCTCACGCACATGCACCCCGGGCGGGTGGTGTGGCTGGTCTTCAATGTGCTGATTGCCCTCATGCTCATGGAGCTGGGCGTCTTTCACGCGCTGGAACAGGTATTGGGGCTCTACTCGAACGTGGCCAGTGCATGGGTGGGCGCACTGGTCGCCGATCTCGTGGTGAACAAGCCCCTGGGCCTGAGCCCGGCGTACGTGGAGTTCAAGCGGGCTCATCTCTACGACATCAACCCCGTGGGCGTGGGATCCATGCTCATCGCCTCGATCGTCGGCATCCTGTGCTTCTCCGGCCTGTTCGGGGAGACGCTGAGGGCATTGTCGTCGTTCGTGGCTCTGGGCGTCGCGTTCGTCACGGCACCCGTCATCGCGGTGGCCACGCGTGGCCGCTACTACATCGCACGGACGCCGCGGGATTATTCGACGGCAGGCGAGACGGTGCGCTGCGTGATCTGTTCGAATCCGTTCGAGCCGGAGGACATGGCGCGCTGCCCTGCCTACGCCGGCCCAATCTGTTCCCTGTGCTGCTCCCTCGACGCGCGCTGTCACGATGCGTGCAAGCCCAGGGCACGGCTCACGCACCAGGTGAGCGCCGCGTTGAACGCGACGTTCCCCGCGCCCATCGCCGCCCGGCTCAACTCCAGACTCGGACACTATGCGACGGTCGTCGTGGTGCTGGGCAGCCTCGTGGCAAGCATCTTCTGGATGGTCGACTACCAGATCTCCCTGAGCGCGGGCCCCGCCTCCGAGCTCGTCAGCGACGCTCTGTGGAAGGCCTTCGTCGTGCTCATGCTCGTGTCGGGCGTCGCGGCCTGGCTCTTCGTGCTCGCGCAGGAGAGCCGGCGGGTCGCCGAGACGGAAACGCAGCGGCAGACACGCCTGCTCATGCGGGAAATCCGCGCCCACAAGCGCACGGACGCGCAATTGCAGCGCGCCAAGGAGGCGGCGGAAAGCGCGAACGTGGCGAAGAGCCGCTACGTCACGGGCATCAGCCACGAACTGAGGACGCCGCTCAATACCATCCTCGGTTACGCGCAGCTGCTGCGGCGGGACCCGAAGGCCCCGGACAAGTTGCGCGACACGCTGGGCATCATCCAGCGCAGCGGCGAGCATCTCGCGGGCCTCATCGACGGCCTGCTGGACATCGCGCGCATCGAGGCTGGCAAGCTGCACCTGAATCGCGGCGAGATCCATCTCACCGAGTTCCTGCAGCAGATGGTCAACATGTTCTCGATCCAGGCGGAGGCCAAAGGTCTGCGCTTCCAGTACGAGGCCGTGACTGCCCTGCCGGCCGTGGTCAACGGCGACGAGAAGCGCCTGCGGCAGATCCTCATCAACCTGCTGTCCAACGCCATCAAGTTCACGGAGACCGGGGAGGTGAAATTCTCGGTGTCGTATCAGCGCCAGCTCGTCGAATTCACGGTGGCAGACTCGGGTATCGGCATAGCGCCGGAGGACATCGAACGGATCTTCCAGCCCTTCGAACGCGGCAGCTTCAGCATGGGGAACGCCGTGCCCGGAACCGGCCTGGGCCTCACGATCAGCAAGCTGCTCTCCGAGATCATGGGCGGCAGCCTGACGGTGGAGAGCGCGCCAGGCAAGGGCAGCATCTTCAGGGTAAAGCTGATGCTCTCTCCCGTGGCCCAGCCGGCGCTGCCTGCGGCGCCCGTGCGGGAGGTGCGCGGCTACCTCGGACCGCGCAAGGCGATCCTCGTGACGGACGACCAGCCGCTGCACCGCTCCTTCGTGGCCGAACTGCTGGAGCCCATCGGCTTCGAGGTCATCCAGGCGGATGGTGCGGCAAGCTGCCTGGCCATTGTGGCGGCAAGGTCCGTGGATCTCTTCCTGATGGACATCTCCATGCCCGGACGCGATGGCTGGTCGATCGCAAGGGAACTGCGCGAGGGCCGGCACGAGCACACGCCGATCATCATGGTTTCCGCCGACGCGTTCGAGCGCAGCAGGCCCGGCGCGGACGGTTCGGTTCACGACGGATTTCTGGTGAAGCCGGTCAATCTGGACCAGCTCGTCGAGAAGATCGGCAACTGCCTGCACCTGCAGTGGATCTATCGCGAGGAGTCGGGGCCTCCCGCGGGTATCGCAGCGCCGCCGAGCGAGGCAGCGCTGTCGCGCAGTACGGCCGACTCGCTGCTGGCACTGGGCGAGATCGGCTATGTGCGGGGCATCCATCGCAAGCTGGAGGAACTGGACGGGGGTTCGCCCGGAGAGCAGGCCGCCGCACGCAGACTGCGTCCTCTCGTCCAGGACTTCCAGTTCAAGCGCTACATGCAAACGGTCGAGGAGTTGCGTCAACGTGCCGTCTGAATCTTTCCGCCGGGATGTCGTGCTGGTCGTCGACGATTCTCCCGACACTCTGTCACTGCTGACCGACGCGCTGGAAAACCACGGGATGACGGTCCTGGTCGCCACCGATGGCGCCTCCGCCCTCGAGCGGGTGCGGCGTCTCACGCCCGACGTGATCCTTCTCGATGCCGTGATGCCCGGCATGGACGGCTTCGACACCTGCGTGGCGCTGCGTGCCGAGCCCGCTGTCGCCGCCGTGCCGATCATCTTCATGACCGGCCTGACCGACACGGAGCATGTCATTCGCGGCTTCGACGCGGGCGGAGTGGACTATGTGACCAAACCCATCGATCCCGACGCCCTCATCGCGCGCATCCGCAGCCACCTGGCCAATGCGCGGCGCATGACCAGCACGCGCGCGGCGCTCGACGCCGCGGGCCGCGCGCTGGTGGCGGTGGATGGCAGCGGTGTGGTGGTCTGGCACACGCCCAAGGCGGCCAGCTTCATCGATGCCACGTCCCTGGACGAGAACAGGACACTGCCGGCAGCCATCGCCCGGTGGCTGGGAGCCGTGTCGAGGGGTGCGGAGGTCCGCCCCTACGGCTGGCCGGAGGAGCGTCCGCGCTACACGCTTTCTTCGCTCGGAGACGCGGGCGGCGGCCAGCTTCTTCTTGCGGTCGAAGAGGCGGACGATTCCGGTGCTCTGGAGAGTCTCGGCAAGCGGTTCCAGCTTACCGAGCGCGAAGCGGAGGTGCTCCTGTGGGTCTCGCGCGGAAAGTCGAGCCGTGACATCGGTGCAATTCTCGGCTCGAGCCCCCGCACCGTCGACAAGCATCTCGAGCGCGTCTTCGTGAAGCTGGGAGTGGAGAATCGCGCCGCGGCCGCCTCTGTCGTCACGAAGCTTCTGAGTGCCCGGTAGCCTTCCCCGGTACCGCCGCCTGCGGCAGCCGCAGCAGCGGTTCTCCCATCCTGATCCTGTCCCCGGTGGTGACGCGCTCGCAGAGGTCGTAACCTCGGGGCGCGAACACGATGATCGTGGAGCCGTGTTCGAACCACCCCATCTCCTGTCCCTTGAGCAACGATGCGTCGCAGGGCAGCTCTCGCGGCCCCCGGTATCCCATGTTGAGCAGCACGTCCGCAAAGTGGAGCCGGATGCTCGCGACCAGCACGGCCGCCACGGGGACGAGCGCGATGACGTCGCCGCGACCCGCCACCTCGGCGCGGATGACGGCGCGTTCGTTACGGCAGTAGAGACGCTCGACCCGCTTCAACGCGACCGGATTGACGTTCCAGACATCGCCGGGAATGTAGGTTACCCGTCGG
This sequence comes from Betaproteobacteria bacterium, assembly GCA_016713305.1. Taxonomy (NCBI): domain Bacteria; kingdom Pseudomonadati; phylum Pseudomonadota; class Betaproteobacteria; species Betaproteobacteria bacterium. The sequence continues at coordinate 146,182 of JADJPK010000008.1, read as the reverse complement.
ACACGGCAGTCGGCGGGGGCGTGGAAGCGGTGATACATGGTGGAGGTGAGCCGCATCGTCACGTAGACGCCCTCCTGGAATCGCCGGGCCAGCAACGGATCGGCAAGCAGTTCGTCGATCGGGTAGGGAAACCCCTTTGCCTGGACGACCATGCCGTCCCGCACCCGCCCGCAGGCGCCGATGATGGCATCGCACGGACTGGTGAGGATGGACGGGTCCGGGTGGATCGGTCTGGCACCGTCCTTCAGTTCCCGGGTGAAGCAATCGTGCAGACTGCGGAACTCGGAGCGTCGCGCTTCCGACAGATCCAGATCGCTGAACGTGCGCCAGACCCGCAGGGAGATGTCGCGGATCAGGGGGTGCTCGATCTTGCTGAACCAGCCCATGAATCGCGTGAGGCTGCGGCGCGGAATGCGGTTGGTGAGCCAGAAATTGACCCCTTCCCTTTGTGCCAGTCTGGCAAGAAAACCCGGCATGGTCACAGTCCCGTAAAGTGCGCCCGGTAAATGCTGGCGCATGGATGAAGAAATCGCTCTGATTGCGCTGGGCGCCGGCACGCTTGCCGCCGCATTTCCCAAACTTCGCCGCCGCCTCCAGCTGTCCCGGGCCAAGCACCGCTCGCTCGGGGGGCACGCGCGCATGTCGAGATTCGTCGCCAGGCTCGTGCCCTTCTACGAGTACGGCGAATCGCGCTTCTACGACGCCGATGGAGCGCCCCCGGAGATCGCCGCCAGAAGGCGGGAGGCATTCGAACGGCTCGCAGAGATCTACAGAACGCGGTTCGCGCGGACCGCCGCCAGGACGGCAGAAGTGCGAGACGCGATCTCCGACTTGCAGTTCACCAGCACGTACCGCGTGCCGTTCCAGTTCAGCCGGCACGTGAAAGCCCACCTCTCTGCGGGGGCCTTCGTGGAGTCCTCGGCGGGCGTCCGGGTGAAGGATCTCGACGGCAACGAGTTCTACGACCTCACCGGCTCCTATGGCGTCAACGTGTTCGGCCACGACTTCTACAAGGCCTGCATGGCGGAAGGATGCGCGAATGCCTCCGGCCTCGGTCCGGTCCTGGGTGCCTACCATCCCAGCGTCGCCTTCAACGTGAGGCGGCTGCAGGAGGTGTCGGGCCTCGATGAAGTTTCCTTCCACATGTCGGGCACCGAGGCGGTCATGCAGGCCGTGCGCCTCGCGCGCTATCACACCGGCCGTTCCCATCTCGTCCGCTTCTGCGGCGCCTACCACGGATGGTGGGGCGATGTGCAACCCGGAGTGGGCAATCCGGTGCCGGCACGGGAGACCTACACGCTGGAAGACATGAGCGATCGCGCCCTCCGGGTCCTGCGTACCCGGAAGGACATCGCCTGTGTGCTGGTGAATCCGCTGCAGGCGCTGCACCCCAACTCCGGCGCTCCGAGCGACGGTGCTCTCGTGGATGGCGGACGCAACGCGCACTTCGATCGCGAGGCCTACGCGCAGTGGCTGCGCCGTCTGCGGGACGTCTGCTCCGAACGCGGCATCGTGCTGATCTTCGACGAGGTGTTCGTGGGATTCCGGCTCGCCCGCGGCGGTGCGCAGGAGTACTTCGGCGTCAGGGCGGACATGGTGACGTACGGCAAGACGGTCGCGGGCGGCTTTCCCGTGGGAGTCCTGTGCGGAAAGCGGGAAGTCATGAAGCGCTTCCGCGACGATCGTCCGGGAGACATCTGCTTCGCCCGCGGGACATTCAACTCTCATCCGTATGTGATGGCTTCGATGCAGTCGTTCTTCGAGCGCTTGGACGGCCCCGGCATCTCCGGCATCTACGACGGTCTGGACGAGCGCTGGAACGGACGCGCCGAATCCCTCAACCATCAACTCGAGCAAAGCGGTCTGCCTGTGCGGGTGGCGAATCTCTCCACCATCTGGACCGTGCTGTACACCCGCGCCAGCCGCTACAACTGGATGCTTCAGTTCTACCTTCGTGCCGAGGGTCTTGCGTTGAGCTGGGTGGGTACGGGCCGCCTGATCTTCAGTCTCGACTACACGGACGAGGACTTCGCGGAGGTGGCCCGGCGGTTCGTCCGCGCGGCGGCTGCCATGGAGAAGGACGGCTGGTGGTGGACATCACCCGAGGCCACGAACCGCTCGATTCGCCGCGGCGTCCTGCGCGAGATCATCTCTCGCCGGCTCTCCCGCCAGGAGAAGGTCTGATCTGACCAGACCTTCTCCGGTCTGTTATCCGACACGAGGAACCGACTCGTCTCCCCCTTGCTGGTGCGCCCCGTCCAGGGGGCGCACCGTTCCCATGCGAACCCTGGCGAACTCAGCCGTGGTGCACGTGCGTCATGGGGTCGAGCAGTTCGCCGCGCAGCAGGTACAGAGGCGACTTGTGGTAGAGCTTCACATCGTGGAAGGGATCGGTGAGGATCTTGAGCATCCACGCCAGAGCCGTGCCGGCATCACGAATGAACAGCAGGTGCAGTGTGCGGAACATCAGGCCGCCGACGCCAAGAGCCAGCCAGAGCAAGCCCACGTCGTGGACGTATTCCACCTTCGTCTGACTCGGTTCCATCAGACCGAACAGGGTCGGGTCGACGTAGAGCAGCAGCGGACAGGCAAGCCATACGGCGATCAGGATCGTCTTGCGACGCATGTTGAAGCCGACCTTGATCTTCTCCTTGTATTCGTCCGTGGCATCGTTGACGTGATCGTAGCCGCGGGGCTCGAATACGTAGTGCCCCGTCTGGCGTGTGCCCATCCCGACGAGCCACCCGATCAGCGCCGAGATGGCCGGGTCGATGAACAGCATCACGTACGCCGTGAGGAAGCTGAGGGCGCTCACGAAATGGAGCGACTGATTGATCCGGCTCTGGTGGTAGTAGCGGTGGTCGTCCCAGCGCAGGACTTTCAATTGGCTCATCAGGTCTTTCATCGAGACTCCGAAGGGTGGTTTGCAGAGGCATGTCGACGGTAATGCCGTATTGCGACAGATCGTCGATGCTTTCGTGACGAAGCAAAGACATGGATCCGGAACCTGATGAAGGTTCGAGATGACGCGACGGTTCCCATGCCTGCCTCGATCCCAGCGCATTTATCGGCAGCCGTGGCCGTTCCTGTGGGTCTTCCGTAGCGTCGCAGAATCGTCATGCGGCGGTCATTGAAGCGTCGCGTCCGTCTGTCAGCGTATGCGCATGCGCTCGGAATCGGTCCCCCTGCTGGTCGAACAGCTCCCGGTGATGCGGCGGTCGTTGCGGATCGCCGTGGTCACCGAGACCTATCCACCGGAGATCAATGGCGTGTCGATGAGCGCGGCGCGTTTCATCGATGGCTTGCGCCGGCGCAACCATCAGATCCAGCTCATCAGACCCCGACAGGACCGATCGGACAAGCCAGGCTCCGATCCCCAGTTCTCGGAAACGTTGACGCGCGGGCTTCCCATTCCTCGCTACCCTTCCCTGCGTGTGGGCTTCCCGGCAAAGCGCACACTCACGCAGTTGTGGTCGGTGAATCGGCCGGACATCGTTCACATCGTGACGGAGGGGCCGCTCGGCTGGTCCGCTCTGCAGGCGGTCACCAAGCTCAAGCTGCCTGTGGTCTCCGATTTCCGGACGAATTTCCATGCCTACAGCGCCCACTACGGAGTGGGGTGGCTGAAGAAGCCGATTCTCGGCTATCTCCGGAAATTCCATAACCGCACGCGGTTCACGCTCGTGCCGACGGAGACGATGCGCGTCGAACTCGCGGCGCAGGGGTTCCGGAACCTGGAGGTGATCTCGAGAGGCGTGGATACGCGGCTGTTCGACCCGAACCGCCGTAGCGAATCGCTGCGCCGATCGTGGGGAGCCGGTCCAGGCGACACGGTCGTTCTGTACGTCGGTCGGCTTGCGCCGGAAAAGAATCTCACGACACTCGCTCTCGCTTTCGAGGCGATGCGCGCCCGGAACGCCAAGGTCCGCCTGATCTTCGTGGGAGACGGTCCCGCCCGGGCCGAGATGGAATCGCGAATTCCGGACGCTGTCTTCGCCGGCACTCGAACGGGCGAGGATCTCGCCGCTCACTATGCCTCGTCGGATGTCTTTCTCTTTCCCAGCCTCACCGAGACGTACGGAAATGTCACCGTCGAGGCGATGGCGAGCGGGCTGGCGGTGGTCGCATTCGACTATGCCGCTGCCCGGGAACACATCCGCGACGGCGTCAACGGAATGCTTGCGCGAAACAGGAGCGAGGACTTCGTGCGGCTGGCAGCCGACCTCGCCTCTGACTTTGTACGCGCCAGAGACATGGGACGCCAGGCCAGGACAACCGCTCAGTCATTGGATTGGGAAGGGGTGGTGCAACGGCTGGAGGGCATCCTGCTGACCGCTGCAGGCATCGTCACGCCGGGAGCGACGGAGCTTCGCCTCTCTGCCGACCTCTCTCTCGGCGACACCCCCTAGCCGCTCCAGCGAGAGAAACAAAGTCCCTGGGATGGATCAGAATGATCCGAGTCCCCGGCCATGCTAGAAGCGAAGGCGCGCCGAAGCGCGCCTTCGCTTCCACTCAGCGCTTGCGCCGCAAGGCAGCCAGCCCGGCCAGACCGGCACCAAGAAGTACGAGTGTCTCGGGTTCGGGCACGGGCGCGGCCTCGATGAAGAGCGTCGGTCCCGCGTACGTGTTGTTGTTGTAACCCGCGTAGGTCGCGGCCACGCTGGCATCCACGTCGACGAGCGCGAGAGTCACCATGTTGTCGCCGAGCAGGTCCGCCGCCAGCGCGTTGCCTCCCGAGGTATTGATACCGGCCCTGTCGAAGAGCTGATAGCTGTTCGTGTCACCTGTCGCGGTTTCCTGGAACGCATAACCCAGGATCTTCTGTGCGTCGGGGAAGTCTCCTGCGAAGGGATGCAGGAGGGCCGTCGAGCCGCCCGCGAGAGTGACGCTGTCGTCATCGGTGAAGTACACGTCCACCAACCCGTCGTTCGTGAAGCCCGCATTCGACTGCGTCAGCTGGAGCGCAACGCTGTCGACGACCCAGCCACCCACACCGTAGACCGCGTCGAAACCCGCCTTGATGGCCGTCACGTCGAACCGGGCAACGCCGTAGGAAGCGAAATTGCCGTTGGCCGAGCCTTCGATGTTGAAGAAGTTGATGCCGTTGCTTCCGCTCCGGACCTGCGCCGGCTGAACGGTCGCGTTTTCTATGGCTTCCACCTCCGACGCGGCTTGAGCCGTGCCCGACACCAGCGCCGCCACGGCGGCCAGGATGAGGACATTCTTCATGATTGTCTCCTTAAGACGAGCGTCCCGACCTTTGGACACTGTCCTCGAGGAAAGCGTTGGCGGGATCGAGGTGGCGAAGTGCCACCTATCGGAAGCCTGCCGAAGAGTCGTGTAGGCGTGATGACAGGGAGTCGCTCACGCCGTGGTTCCGGCTACCTACGGAGCGAAGCTTCGGCCCCGCGCCGTACCGACGTTAGAACTTGTCGCGATAGCGGTTGGTGATGGGATAGCGCCAGTCCTTGCCGAAGCCGCGCGGGGTGATCCGCACGCCGATGGGCGCCTGCCTGCGCTTGTATTCGCTCACCGTGAGCAGCCGGACGACGCGCTCGACATCGGCACGGGCAAATCCGTGTCCGATGATGGCCACGGGCGGCAGATCCCGTTCCACGTACATCTCCATGATCGCGTCGAGCACCTCGTAGGGAGGAAGGCTGTCCTGGTCCACCTGGTTGGGCTTCAACTCCGCCGAAGGCGGCCGGGTGATGATCCGCTCCGGAATCACGGGCGAAAGCCGGTTACGGTAGTTCGACAGCCGGTACACCAGGGTCTTGCTGATGTCCTTCAGCACCGCGAACCCCCCGGCCATGTCGCCGTAGAGGGTGGCATATCCGGTGGCCATCTCGCTCTTGTTGCCCGTCGTGAGCACGATGGATCCGAACTTGTTGGATAGCGCCATGAGCAGCGTGCCGCGAATGCGCGACTGGAGATTCTCTTCGGTGGTGTCAGGCTTGCGTCCCGCGAACTCCTCGGAAAGGGTCGACGAGAATGCGTCGAGAGCCGGACCGATGGGCAGGATCGAGTACCGGACACCGAGATTGCCGGCCAGTGCCGCGGCATCGTCCAGGCTCATCTGCGAGGTGTACTCGGACGGCATCATCACGGCCCGGACCTTGTCGGCTCCGAGCGCATCCACCGCGATGCAGAGCGTGATGGCGGAATCGATGCCGCCGGACAGGCCCAGGAGTGTGCCGGGAAACCCGTTCTTGCCGATGTAGTCCTTCACTCCCAGGCACAGGGCGCGGTAGACCAGTGCCTCCAGCGGTTGCTCGGGTTCGATGAAGCCGGGTGCGATGCCCCCCGGCATCATCTCGGCGACCACGAGTGATTCCTCGAACGCAGGTAGCTGATGGGTGACCTTGCCTTGTCCGTCCACGACGAACGATGCACCATCGAATACGAGTTCGTCCTGACCGCCGACGAGATTGCAGAAGACGATCGGCACGCCGGTTTCCCGTGCCCTCGCACCGACCACCTCGTAGCGGGTGGCGAGCTTGTTGACGTGGTAGGGCGAGGCATTGAGGACCAGCAGGATCTGAGCGCCGGCCATGCGGGCGGCGCGGGGCGCCTCCGCGTCCCACTGCTTCAGCGGCAGGCTGTCGGCGGAAGCCCGGGCGGTGGGCGCTCCGGAGTGCCCCCACACGTCCTCGCAGATGTTGATGCCCACCCGCACTCCGGCGATGTCCACGACGCAGGGGGCATTTCCCGGCTCGAAGTAGCGCTCCTCGTCGAACACGGTGTAGTTGGGAAGGTCGTGCTTGTAGTACGTGGCGATCACCTTCCCGGCCGCAAGCACGGACGCCGCGTTGTGGAGTTTGCCCCGTCTTCCCTCGGGATGCCCGACGATCACCGTGATGCCGTGGACCCGTCCGGCGAGTTCCTGCACCTGGTTCTCGCAAGCATGGACGAAGTCGTCGCGAAGCAGGAGATCCTCGGGAGGATAGCCGCAGATGGAAAGCTCGGGGGTGACGAGCACATCCGCCCCGAGGGCCCGCGCCCGGTCCGCCGCATCCGCAATGCGTGCCGCATTGCCGGCGAGGTCACCGAGCGTGCAATTGATTTGTGCAATGGCGATCTTCATGGGCGCTAATATACCTGCTGATCCCATGGCAGATGCTCCGTCTCTAGAAGTCACCGACTCCCTCGCGGACGTTCCCGTCGCCGAATGGAACGCCCTGTCGCGCGGCCATCCGCTTCTGTCGCACGCCTTTCTCCATGCCTTGCATGAGAGTGGGTGCGCCACCGAGGAAACCGGGTGGGCTCCCCGGTTCATTCTGCTGCGGCGGGATGGCCGGCTTCGCGGTGCACTGCCTCTCTACGCCAAGAGCCACTCCTATGGCGAATACGTCTTCGACTGGGCCTGGGCGGAGGCATGGCATCGGGCCGGCGCCGAGTACTACCCCAAGTTGCTGAATGCCGTGCCGTTCACTCCCGTGTCAGGGCCGCGCCTGCTTGCAGAGTCCAGGGAGGATCGCGCACTGCTGATCCGCGCCGCCCTGCAGTTCGCCTCGGAGTCCGGCGTCTCCACCTTCCACTGTCTGTTCCCGGCGGAAACCGAGGCCGAAGAACTGCGCGGGGCCGGCCTCATGCTCCGCAGGACGGTGCAGTTCCACTGGGAGAACTCCGGCTTCGGCACCTTCGACGACTTCCTCGCCACCATGAACCACGAAAAGCGCAAGAAGGTGAAGCAGGAACGGAGAAGGATCCGCGACGAAGGCATCGTGTTCGAACGCCGCACCGGCAGCGAGATCGCGGAGAGCGACTGGGCCTTCTTCTTCCGCTGCTACGAGGACACCTACCGGCGACATCATTCAACGCCTTATCTCAATCTCGATTTCTTCCTGCGAATCGCGGAGTCGATGCCGGAACATCTCATGATCGCGATCGGGACACGAGACGGCAGGCCGGTCTGCGCGGCGTTCGACATCTTCGACGGCAACGCGCTGTATGGCCGTTACTGGGGCACGACCGGCTACGTGCCTGGTCTGCACTTCGAAGCCTGCTACTACCAGGCAATCGAGTTCTGCATCGAGCGCGGCATCGGGCGGTTCGAAGGCGGCGCTCAGGGCGAACACAAGCTGGCGCGGGGTCTGATGCCCGTCACGACGTACTCGGCCCACTGGGTGGAGGATTCCCGTTTCGACCGGGCCGTGCGGCAGTTCGTCGAACGCGAGTCCCGCGGTGTCGCCGCATACGTGAACGAACTGGAGGAACACGGGCCGTTCAAGTCGCCATAGACCTTTGACCCCAGACCTAGACCCGGGACCCTGGACCCCAGGCCCTGGATCCCGGACCCATGCACGCCGGCGCGGTCTGTATTCCGGAGCGTGGAATCCACCTGCCACCGAACGCCGCCTGTCCTCTCCCGCGAGCCGGATCGACCCACGACGATCTCCGATCATGATCCTCCCCTCCCCTGGTCCCAGGCATCCTTCTGCGCCGGTACAAGCGCTTTCTCGCGGACGTCCAGCTGGAATCCGGACAGACCGTCACGGCCCACTGCCCCAACACGGGTTCCATGCTGGGGGTCGCCGAGCCCGGGTGCCGTGTGTGGCTCACGCATCAGCCGTCCGAGTCGCGCAAGTACGCTCACGGCTGGGAACTCACCGAACTGGCAAGCGGTGTCCTCGTTGGCATCAACACCCATCGGAGCAACGCGCTCGTGCGCGAGGCGATCGAACATCGGCACCTGCCCTCTCTTGGCGGCTACACGTCGATCGTTCCCGAATGCCGCTACGGCAGCGAGAACAGCCGCGTCGACTTTCTTCTGCAGGCCAACGGTCTTCCGGACTGCTACGTGGAGGTGAAGAACGTCACCGCCGCCGTGAACGGCGGCGTGGCCGTGTTCCCGGACGCGGTGAGCGTCCGCGCCACCAAGCATCTGCGCGAACTGGCCGACATGGTCCGGCAGGGACATCGGGCCGCGCTGGTGTATTGCGTCCAGCGGCAGGATGTGGAGGAAGTCCGGCCCGCCGATGCCATCGATCCGGCCTACGCGGCCGGTGTACGGGAAGCCATGGCGGCGGGAGTCGAATTTCTGGCCCTGGCCGCGACGGTGACCACCGATTCGATCGTGCTGCACCGCGAGATTCAGTTCCTGACAACCCCGGCCGTAAAGCCTGAGTAAGGAAAGGCAGGGCCATGCACGGTCGCGTCGCTCGACCGGTCCCTCCCTCCCCGTTGCACCGTCACGACCGACGGTGCGTTCCCATTCCACCGTCAGGAGAATGCGTTGTCAGTATTGTGGTCGAGGGGGGCCGCCGTCGTGGCGGTACTGGCTGTCAGTGGCTGCACGACCGGCCCGCGGCAGCACGCAGACAACAAGGTCGAGGGCACGGTCGTCGGGGTTTTCAAGGAGTCGTACTCCGGCATTCTCGTGTCGAGAAAGATCGACAGGCGTCCGGGAGAATGGCCGTTGTGGGTGGAAGTTGCCCCCGTCGCAGAGTCGCGATCGGGTAACGAGTTGATCCAGGCGCGCGTATCCGATCCCGATATCGAGGTGGGGGATCGAGTCGTTCTATCGCAGCCGCCCGGCGGCACGTCGCCGGTATCACTCTGGGACCTGGTTTCCCTGCCCGGAGCCGTCAGCGCCTATGCGCGAAACGTGGTCGCGGTAGTTCCGGAACAAAGGGCGGTCCGAACATCGGATCGCCGCATCAGAGTGGCCACCGAACCGTGACGGCGAGAGGACTCCGCGGGGTTGTTTCTGGGGGATGAAAGACCGATCGACCGGTCTCGAGGCAGTCGATCGAGACCGTCAGATCGACAGGCCCTTCTCGCGGAGCAGCGCGGCTACCGGCCGGCCCGCAATGCCCGCATCGGCGTCGAGACTCCTGGCATCGAAGTAGAAGCGCACGATCGTCTCATCCACCGCATTGTCCTGGCACCACTGACGCGCCTGGGCGTGAGTGAGAGGGGTGACGGACGACCGGGTCCGCTCGTCGCTGCTCACGACCAGGAACCACCAATCGTCCACGGTCCGATAGAGCGCCACGTCGAAACTGAGGTCGTCCTCGTCCCACGATGTGGCGGAAGCAACGAACTCGGCTTCGGTCGTGTCGTAGGTATAACCGCGAATCGTTTGTCTGACGTTGTTCATGGCAAGAGTTCCTCGACTTCGCACGCTGCGCTGGTGATCTGCACTCTGACGGTTGCGTGTGACAGCCATGCGATTCCGCCGCCCCGGGCCGGGCCGAAGCCGGCCCCGGGAGGAACCCGACAACGGACGGACTCAGCGGCTGCGCCGGCGCGCGAAGCCGGCAACCCCGAGCAACCCGGCCCCGAGAAGGACCATGGTCGAGGGCTCCGGAACCGGTGCGGAGAGGACGTACAGCGTGGGGACTTCTGCGGAGTTCGGGACAAGCGTGGTTTCGGCGACGACGTAGATCACGCCATCGTCGTCGATGGTGATGCCCTCCGCGTTTTCGGACAACGCCGAGAAGTCGAACGTGGAAAGCTTTTCACCGGACCGGCTCACTTCCATCAGCACCGCCGACTCCTGGCTGAAGATCAGAAGATTCGACGCATCCGGATGTCCGGCCAGCATCGGCACCGAGGATAGAACCGCCACATCGGACAGATCCAGGGCGCCCAGTGCCGGCGCGAACAGCGACGTCACACCGGCAGTCCCGGCATCGAAATCCATGGCGACCTCGTATACGGCCTGAGGCGTCTTTTCCTTGACTGCATAGAACTTGCCGTTGTTCCGGTCGAACGAAACGCCCTCGATGCCGATGTTGCCGATGGTCGGTCCGAGGGACACGGACGGAAGGCCACCGCGAGCGACACTGCCGTTCGCGGTGTAGGACAGCACGTAGGCATCCTGCAGCCGCTCCTCGGTGACGACGAACTTGCCGCCGCCGATGTAGGCCAGTCCTTCGGTGTCGTCGAAACCGGTCAGCGACATCACGCCGAGCTTCTGGCCCTCCTTGTCGACCTCCACGAGGGCATCGCCTTCGTCCCCAAGCACGAACAACGTGCCCGTGTCCCAGTTGTACGTGACGGCCGATGCCTCGGACGCCTCGGACGCCAGGGCATGGCTGCCGACGAGCTGGTACTTGGACAGATCCAGTCCCGCAGCGAGCGCGGGGGATGCAGCAGGAAGCGCGGCAGCGATGGCCGCGCCCAACAGGAGTTTCTTGAACATGTTCGGTGATCTCCCGTTCTCAGGAACGCGACGCGCGCTTGCGGGCACCGAACGCGATCAGCGCCAGTCCGGCACCCAGCAACGCGTAGGTGGAGGGTTCCGGGACAGCCGCGGCAAAAGCGGTGTAGCCCGGGCTGCCGATATCACCGCCCACGGAACTGAACGAGTTCTCCGTGTCGCCCACGACGGACAGCTTCCACTGCAAGGCGTCGTTGGCGCCGAGGGCACCTTCCGTCTTGGCCTGACCGCTGACCCCGACGGTGCGAATGGAGCCTGGCACGTAGGTGCTGTCACCGTAACGCAGACGGTCGACGAGATTGTCATCCGCATCGAAGATGTTCAGTTCGTCGTTGCGGCCGATGTTGTTGGTAATCCCACCCTTGACCTTCACGGACGCAGCAAGATTCCATTCCGTGCGGAAGGCGTCCGGATCGGCTTCGGTAAGAATCACCGACTCGCCGGGATTGACGATGCCCAGGACCGACAGGTCTTCCGCTCCGGGCACACGGCCCTCGTCGTCGTAACTCCAGCCCGTGAAGTCGATGGCCGCGGGGCCGAAGTTGGTGAGTTCGACATACTCTCCGATGCTCGCAGCCGGGTTGTACATCCATTCCGTGATCTTGATTCCGGTGGGTGCTGTGTGAGCGGCGGTGGCGAAGGCGGCGAAGCCGGCGCAAAGGGCAAGGCGCCCGATGATGGCAGACAGTCTCATGGTCTCGTTCCTGTGGGGTTTGATGGGACATCGGCGCCCCGGGGACGAAGTCCCCCGGAGCGACGTGCTCCCACAGGCTAATCGCGCCTCATGACGATCAGGAGACAAGACAAGGCCCGCCGATGATCCCATCGGATCACCGGATCGGGCCTTCGGACAACGCCGCGCTACTGCACGGCCATCGGTATCAGTTCCTGCCGCCGCGTCTCCTCCGGACGGCCGCGATCAGGCCGAGCCCACCCAGCATGAGCGCGTAAGTCTCCGGCTCCGGAATCGCGGCCACTGCGGTGTCGGGAAAGTCGCTGAAGACGCCATCGATACCCATCGCGTAGAACGCCTTGTACTCGTCCGTGGGGGTCTCGAATCCGAGCTGATAGCCGATGTTGTCGTCCCGGAATGTCCAGGTGTGCACCAGAAGGCCGCGCTCGTGAGCGTCCTCGATGACACCGGTGGAACCGATCACCAGCCGGTCGCGCGCGTCGAGCACGCCATTGCCGTCACGGTCCACGCCATCGTCCACGGTCTTGAGGAGATAGGGCTTCCAGGGACCGACGCCGTCGGCGTAAGTCGCGATGAAGTCCAGACCTTCCTCGGTCAGCAGATCGGCAAACGTCCGGGAATCTCCCGCGACGACAAAGTCGTAGGGTTGCGCATAGGGCGCGATGAGTTCCATGGTGCCGTCGGCCTTCACGTCCCACGCGTCCATGAGCTGCACCAGCTTCACGTCCGTCATCGTGTTGAGTTGCTGCAGATTGCTCACCTCGAACGACTGGATGAATACGGGCGCGGCACTTGTAGACCAGCCGGCGTTGTTGAGCGTCTGTACGAGTGGCTCCTCGAGGGACAACCCGATGCTGTCGTGGAAGGAGGGATGCTTGGTCTCGGGGTAGATCCCGATCGTGCGGCCCGTGGCAATGGATCTTGCCTTGGCGAGATCGATCACTTCCTGCAAGGTCGGGATCTCATACAGCCCGTCGTAAGTGGTGCTGCGGCCGCGAGTCTGAATGGCCCGCAGTGTCTTGATCTCGGCCAGCGTGAAGTCCGAAGCAAACCAGCCCGACTCCGAAACGCCGTCCACGATCTTGGTCGTGTAGCGGTCGGCGAATTCCGGATGGAGCGACACGTTGGTCGTGTTGGTGATGTTCGGCTCGTGCCGCACGATCAGCACTCCGTCCTTGGTGGACACGAGATCCGGCTCGATGTAGTTCGCGCCCAGTTCGATTGCCAATGAGTATGACGCGAGCGTGTGCTCGGGGCGATAACCGCTGGCGCCGCGATGCCCGATCACGATGGGGTCGGAACCGTCCAGCGTCGGAAACGCTGCTTCGGCTTGCGCAGTCTGCGTCAGCGCGGCGATCGCGCCGAGCACGCATGCATGGGTCTTCCAGAGTCTCATCCTCGATCTCCCTTCGGTTCTGTTGGTGTGGCGCCGCCAATCGGCGTGGCTACGGTAGCGCGCGTACTTGACGATTCCCGGACAGGGTCGCGGCACCAGCATGGCCCGTTCGACTCATGCAAATGGAATTTCCAGGAACGACGCGGTCGCCCCGATGTGGATCCGGTCCTCATTCGTGGATCGCGTTCCGGACGGAAAGGGAAGCGATGCCGGGCAGGAGCACGGAGGGAGACCACCAGCCTGCATTCGTGTGACATTCCACGATCGCTTCGGCTCATGCTGTCTTGCCGATCGACATCACACATGACATCGGGCCTCTCTAGCATTGCGATGCCGCGTCCTGGACCGGAAGGGCTCTTGCCTGCCGGACGGGTGCGCGAACGCACAACTGGAGAGAGACCCATGAGACTGCCCTTCCGCATCGCGGCCGCAGGCGCATTCGCGCTCGTGGCGGCAAACGCCCTCGCGGCGACCCCCGACTTCGACAACTGGTACCTGTTCGACGCCTATCAGGACATGGCCGACTCCTCCTGGGTCGACGAGAACCTCGAAGTGCTGAGCTTCGACATCGTGCTGAACGCCCCGGCCCTGCTCAAGGTGACCGATGCAGGCCTTGCCGGCGATCGTTTCGAAGTATTCGCCAATGGCATCTCGCTGGGCGCGACATCGCTCCCGGGCGATGCGGGCGACGACAGCAAGGATCTCGACTTCGATGCCGCCTACGCCGACCCCCGCTGGAGCCACCACGTGTACGCACTGGATGCCGGGTCCTATTCCATCACCGGCAAGGCCATCGCCTTCGTGCCCGACGCCGGCGCGGCAACCGGCGCCATCATGCTGACCGCCGTGCCGGAACCGCAGACCTGGGCGCTGCTGGGCGCAGGGCTCGCCATGACCGGCCTCGCGCTGCGTCGCCGTTCCGCCTGACTCCGGAGAAAACGCACATGAAGATGAACAAACTCGTTTCCGCCGTCTGCGGTGCCCTGCTGACGGCCTCCGTATCGGCCTTCGCCGCGGACGTCAACGTGAAGCTCATCGGCTTCAACGATTTCCACGGCAACCTCAAGTCGCCGGGCAACTTCTCGGGCAATCCCGCCGGCGGCGCGGACTACCTGGCGGGCTACATTGCCAGCCTGAAGGCTCAGAACCCGAACACCGTGGTCATCCACGCCGGAGACATGGTCGGCGCATCACCGCTGGTGTCCGCGCTCTTCCACGATGAACCCACCATCGAGGCGATGAACAAGATCGGCGTGGATATCGCGTCAGTGGGCAATCACGAGTTCGACGAAGGCCGGACAGAACTGATCCGCATGAAGACAGGTGGCTGTCACCCGACCGACGCGAACAGCTGCAAGGGTCCGGATGGCACGTTCAAGGGTGCCAGGTTCCAGTTCCTGGCGGCCAACGTCATCGACAAGGCGACCGGGCAGCCCCTTTTCCCGCGCTATGTCGTCAAGACGTTCGGCGGCGTCCGCATGGCGTTCATCGGCATGACGCTGGAAGGAACGCCCACGATCGTCACGCCGACCGGTGTGGCGGGCCTCGACTTCAAGGATGAAGCCGATACGGTGAATTCCCTGATCAAGACCCTGCGCAATCAGGGAGTCAATGCCATCACCATCGTCGTGCACGAGGGCGGCACCCAGTCCGGTCCGATCGGCGGTTGCACCAACATGTCTGGCGCCATCCTGGACATCGTGAACCGGCTCGACAGCAGCGTGGATCTGGTCATCTCCGGCCACACGCATCAGGCCTACGTGTGCCAGCTGCCCAATGTACAAGGCAAGATGATTCCGGTCACGAGCGCAAGTGCTTTCGGACGCGTGCTCACCAACATCGACGTGGTGCTCGACACGGTGACACGCGACGTGAAGTCGGTGACCGCCTCGCAGGTCGTGGTCAACCGGAACAATGCGTCGATCACGCCCAATGCGGAGATCGCCGCACTGGTCACCCACTACGACGCTCTGGTCGCGCCCATCGCGAATCAGGTGATTGGCAAGATCAGCCAGACCGTCGACCGGTCCACCAACGCGGCCTGCGAGCACGAATCCGGAGACCTCATCGCCGACGCTCAACTCGCGGCGACCCAAGCTCCGGAGTTCGGCGGCGCCGTGGCGGCGTTCATGAATCCGGGAGGTGTCCGTGCCGACTTCGCGTTCGCTTCCTCCGCCGCCGGAGAAGGCGACGGCAATATCACCTACGGCGAATCGTTCACCGTTCAACCCTTCGGCAACAGCCTGGTGACGATGTCTGTCACGGGTGCGCAGATCAAGACGATGCTGGAGCAGCAGTTCGTCGGCTGTGGCCAGCCTGCGGCTCCGACCGGCTTCAACCGCGTCCTCCAGGTCTCCAAGGGCTTCGAGTACGAGTGGGACAGGTCCGGCGGGGTGTGCGCCCGCGTCGTCCCCGGCAGCGTCAAGCTCAACGGCGCGCCGATCAATGATGCCCAGATCTACCGTGTGACTGTGAACAATTTCCTGGCAGACGGTGGCGACGGCTTCGTTGTGCTCAAGAACGGCACAGATCGCCTGGGCGGTGCGGTGGACGTGGATGCGCTGACCGACTTCCTGAAGCCGACGCTGTCTCCCGCCCCCACCGGCACGCCCTACGTTCCGCCGGCGCTCACCCGCATCAAGCAGAAGGACACCACCGTCACGAGCTGCCCCAGCAACTGACGATCGCGCATGACACTTCGGGAAGCCAGGGCGGCTTCCCGAAGCCTTCTCAGAATTTCACCGCCAGATCCAGTCCGACGTACACGGCGTTGGATTCGCTCTGGAAGTGGTAGCCGCCCCGCAGGCCAAGCGAAGAGTCGGGCGTCGGACGAAGTCCTCCAAGCGCGACGCCCACCTTCAATGCCTTGAAATCGCGATCCCCCAGGGCGATGACCTCCGGGCCGACCTCGTACCCATCGCCGATGGTTGTGACGAGCCGCGTCCGCAGCCAGTAGCCTTCGAGGCCGAAGGTATACGACGCGATGTTCCGGCTCTCCCAGCGGCTTCCTAGCGGTGCAGCGATCTCGAACTGCAGCTTGGGCCACACCTTGGTACCGCGGACGCGGGACCCAGGATCGTCCGGCGAGAATTCGGTGTCCGCGTACCGCAGGCCGGCATAGCCCGCGACCGCGATGCCGTCGCGGGTGAAGTGATAGCCCAGCGCCGCTTCCAGCCCCTTGCCACGTGCCCGGATGCGTTGCGGGTCCACGCCGTACAGGGCAGGATTCGACACGTCATAGCTGTAGCGGTAGCCATCGATCCAGTACCGCTGGACCCAGCCCTGGCCGAGCCGGCCCCGCGCACCGAGCGGTATCAGCGCACCCAGGTAGGCGTAGTTCTCTCCGCTGCGGCGGCTTTCGACGCCGGCGAGGAGCAGATTGCCCTCGGCTGCGGACTCCCTCGCGAGCGAGCACGCGAACACGAGTCCCAGGGCGATGGCAAGCCCGATCGGGCGACGTGCACGCCTGCCTGCCCCGCAACTCCGGCGGGTCTTCGATCGGGGAACCGTGAAACCGCAGACTTTCATGTCCCGCCCTGTGACTTCGATGATGGTTCGTTTACGGCCTCGAACCTGTACAGATAAAGAGGCGTTCCGCTGGCCACCATGGCGTCGAACAGGGTGGCCGTCCCGTTCACCGACTGTGTTCCGGCACGGGTCGTGACCAGCACGTCGAGCGCCTCCTTCACGCCGATCCGGCGGAACGCGATGAGCGTTCGCGGCTCGTCCGCAGACCTGGCCACGGAGATGACACCGACGCCGGTATCACCCTTGCCCGCGCGGCTGCGGATGAGGGCCGACGCCCAACGGCTGCGCACTTCCTTCTGCTCGGGCTGGCCCTTTCGCAGCCAGCGCAGCATCCGGTCCAGCGGTGTCCGCGTCTTCTCGGCGAAGCGATTGAGCTTCCACTGCAGATCCGAACCGTACAGGAAGGCGAGCAATTCGTCGCGATCGCCCGTCTTCTCCCAGTCGAATTCGCAGCCGAGCGACCGGGTGTCGCCGTCCTTCTCGCTGCCGAAGAGCGCGCGCACGAGCGCGCGAAAGCGCACGCGTCCGGACGGCAGCACGATCTCGCCGCGCACCGTGTCGCCGACGGTGATGTCGTCCGGAAACAACCCGTAGTACTTGAACCCGTCGGCCGAAACGTCGTCCAGGATGCCGGCCTGCGGATGCCGGCCGGGCACGTCCAGCATTGCCGGCAAGGGAATGGGGAACCGGTATTCGCGCCGATGAAAGGCCGCGATGCGTTTGGTGAATCCGATCACGACACTAGCCAGGCTCGCATTGACCGCCGCCCAGAACACGTTCGCGACGAGCGCTCCGGTGGGCAGATTCGTCTGGCGCAGGGCGAAGAGCAGCAACCCCGCGGGTACGGCCACCGCGTTCAGCAGGAACACGAGCGTCTGCGGAAGCATGAATCTCCGCGTCGTGACCTGAGCGTTGCGCGTGCGTTCCTTGGCCGTCACCCGGAAACGCAGTCTCCGCCGGAACAGCCCCAGCGTGGCCCACATGAATGCGGCGTACCGCGCCATGTTGTAGCGCTCCACCTCGATCGCCCTGCCGTAGCCGCGTCCCGTTTCCTCGAAGACCCAGAAGGTGAGCACGTAGAACGGCAGGAAGCGGAGCAGGAATTCCCACGACATCTCCGCGATGGGCATCACGCCCGTGACGAGCACGATCACGGGGGCCAGGTAGAACACGAGCTTCTGCCAACCGTCGAGGTAGGTGATGGTGCTGGCGAGGTAGCTCAGCTTCTGTGCGAGAGACAAGCCACGGGCGAAGACGATGAAGCCGTGCCGGCGCAGCACCTGCATGGCGCCCTGGCCCCAGCGCATGCGCTGCTTGATGAAGGGGACGATGTCGGCCGGCGCCACGCCGAACGCCAGGGACTCGGCGTGGTAGACGGACTGCCAGCCGCGCCGGTGGATGCGGATCGACGTGTCGAGGTCCTCGGTGACCGTTTCGACGGCGAACCCGCCGATGTCGTCCAGCGCGCGGCGGCGCAGGATGCCGCAAGTGCCGCAGAAGAACGCGGCGTTGTGGACGTCCTTGCCTCTCTGGATCACCCGAAAGAAGAGCGACTGCTCGTTCCAGACGAGCTGGCTGCCTTCGCGCGCGCGGTGCTGGAAGGAATCGAGGTTGTAGAAGTCCTGCGGCGTCGAAACGAACGCGACGGCCTCGTCATTGAAGTAGCCCAGGGTGCGGACGAGAAAGTCGCGGGCCGGCGCATGGTCGGCGTCGAAGACGGCCACGAATTCCCCTCGCGCGTGCTTCAGGGCGTTGTTGAGATTGCCTGCCTTGGCATGGCGGTTCTCGGTTCGCGCGAGATACTGCACCCCGAGGCTGCGGGCAAGCGCCCCCATCTCGGGCCGGTTGCCATCGTCGAGAAGCCAGGTCGCATGGGGGTAGTTCATGCGCTGGGCCGCGAGCAGGGTCCGGCGGACCATGTCGACGGGCTCGTTGTAGGTGGTGATGAAGACGTCGACCAGCAGGTCGGGCCGGGGCGTGGGTGCTTCGCGCACCGACAGACGCCACAGCATGAAGATGTTGAGCAGGGAGATCGCGAATCCGAACAGTTCGGCCGCGTAGATCACCCAGGAGAAGACCGGCGCACGGGGATTGAAGGTCGTGGGCCGCCACGCGAGATACCACGCGGCAACGACGACGTACGCGATGACGACGGCGACCTGCAGCCGGCTCAGCGACTCGCTGGGGGGAGGTACAGTTCGGCGTTGCGATCGCACGGATGCGGGAGGAGCCTGCGAGACGGCATCGTGATGCGACGTGGCGCCGCGTGTCCGACGATCCGCGGTGCGCCCCGCCTCAGCGGCCGCCCCGGGAATCGTCACCCTTGTGGATTATGCCATCCGGGTACGCAGCCTCCGTCCCGCTGCCAGCAGCGCGATGCCCGCTGCGACGAGGGCCCACGTCTCCGGCTCGGGGATCGCCGCCGTGAGACGCACGTTGTCCAGCCCCCAGGCCTCGTCCAGATACGGAAACTCCAGGTCGCTGCGCACCTGGAGCCCGTTGCTGTAGAAGCTGAAGGCCGCCGTGGATCCGGTACGCGCTCCTTCCCAGACGAAGTGATAGACCGAATCCATGGGTGCTGCCTGGGTCGATCCGACATCTTCCTCGGTGGGCAGGATCTCGAAGCGGTAGCCGAGGGTGTAACGCTCCTGCGCACCGGTCGTGGGAAGACACGGGCTCGACAGCACGTCGCAGTACGTCTGCAGACTCAGATCGCCGTTGCCGTGGCTGAAGGTCCAGGACGACTCCGTTTCCGGGGTGCCGCCTGCCCCGTACCGGAACCCGAAGACGTCCGGCCCGCGCAACACGTCGTTGACCGGCCGCGAGTCGTTGCCATCCCAGGACCACATCAGGTACGCGTCGAATTCCAGCTTGAGCGTCGTCACCTCGTCGGGAATGTCGGCAACCGTCAGCGTGACGACATCGTTGCCGCCGAAATAACCCAGGAACTTGCGGCTGCCGTCATCCGGGGACGGCGTGCTCTGCTGACCCCAGGCGTAAGGCGAGGTGGACGTCCATTGCGAGCCGACGGACGCCTGAAAGTCGTTGAAGTACAGGGAAATATCCGCGCGGGCGGATGCGGCGAAGAGGGCCAGCCCAGCGGCCAGGTAACGGACGGGCATACCGCGAATGATCACGACGAGTCTCCATGGCGATTCACCGGCGCCGGCAAGATACGACAGCGGCAGGGCCGGGAGAAGAGGATGCGCAAGATTGGTGCCGAAATGTTGCGAAAAGCCCCTTCTTTCGTCGTGGCGCGGCGACATTCTGCATTTCCTGGGCGGCTCGACCGGCCGCGCGCGAAGAAATGAGCACTCAAGTCCGGCCGTCTCCAGCCGCTAAGTCACTATGCGTCAGCCGGGTGACCGCGATGCGGCAACGAGGCCGGGCGCATTTCTGCATGGGGCAAACCCGGTGAAAGCCGGGGACGCAAAGCCACCGGGCTAACCAGGTTCCACCTGCAAGCCGGCGGGGCCGCCGGCTGCGGACCGTGATCCGTCGTCCACCCCTCGCAGCGGGAACGAGGGAGTCTCCATCGATGATGTCGTTGTGCAACCAGATCTGCCGCAGGATTCGCGTCCGCCCCCCGGGCGAACCGAGGACTGCATCGGCATTCATCGGGACGCTGCTCGCGGCATGCATGGCCGCCATGCTCGTCAGCGCCTCGCCGAGCCGGGCGGGCGGCCTGGAAGAAGCGTTCTCCACGGCGCTGGCGGCCTTCGCACCCCAGGGCTGGAGCGCCCGCCTGGAGGTGGTCACCGATCCGGCCGTCACCATCGCCATGATCGCCACCTATGAAAGCCGCCATTGCCGCATCTCGGTGCTGAAGACGTCGGCCTACCTGGTCGACACGCTGCAGCAGCTGGAACCAGCCGTTCGCCGGCCGTACATGGAGGCGCTGTTCGCCCACGAACTGGGGCACTGCGAAGACAGTTACGTCGCCCAATCCGAAGCCGGCAACATCAGCAACGACAGCGGTTCGCTGAGCGGCCTGACCGCCCAGTCGACCGTGGCGGGCGCCACCCAGCTCTCTGCATCTCCGCGGCGGGTGCTGTGGCGGGAGATCCTCGCCGATGCGTATCTGGCCCTCTACCTCCACGACCGCTATCCCGATGTTGCACCGGCGCTGGTGTCGTTCCACCTGGAACGCCGTGCCGGACGCGCGCGGGCCGATCCGGAACACGACACGAGTCTGTATCTCGCCGGTCAGCCCTGGCGCCGCGACACGGGCGAATCGCTCTACGAGGCGGCGATCCGGATCCGGTCCGTCGGCACCGACCGCGCCTACTGAACCGCCGTCAGGCGTCGCCCAGAGCCTGCTCGAGACGTTCGAGCCTCGCCCGCAGGTCCCGCACCTCGTCCCTCAAGGCTGCAACCTCGGCCCCCAGTGCGCCCGCGTTCGAATCGCCATCGCGTTCCATGGCGTCACCGGCCACCGGCAGATCGGCGACGGGTCCGGCGAGAAGATGGGCCCAGCGCTGCTCGCGGGATCCTGGCTGCCGCGAAAGCTTGACGACCAGGGGCACTGCAGCCCGGGTGATCATGTCCTCGAGATACGCTTCCACCGAGGAGATGTCGGGAAACCGGTAGAGACGGTCGGTCATCGTGCGAAGCTCGCCGGCCGTGAGCGGCCCCCGCAGCATGAGCACCGCCAGCAGCGCGAGCATCGGCTGCCCCACCCCCAGCACCTTGGCGAGATTGTGCGCGTACCGCAGCACCCTCCCGGAGGCCCCGTACGACTCGATCACGAGGGTCCTGTACTTGAGGTTCTCGAGCACGGACACGATCTCGGACTCGGACAGGTTCATGATCGGGAACCGGCTCGTCTTTTGATTGCATCCGGCGAGGAGCGAGTTCGCCGTGAGGGGGTAGGCGTCGGGGGTGGCGTACTGCTTTTCCACCAGCACCCCGAGCACCCGCGCCTCTGCCGCCGTGAGCGGTGCCTCCGCGAAGTCGGCCACCCGGTCAGACCTGGGCTGCGATGTAGGCGGTCTTGACCGTGGTGAAGAACTCCTGCGCGTAGCGGCCCTGCTCCCGCGGTCCGTAGCTCGATCCCTTCCGGCCGCCGAACGGCACGTGATAGTCCACGCCGGCGGTCGGCAGGTTCACCATGACCATGCCCGCCTGGCTCATCTTGCGGAAGTGCGATGCGTACTTGAGCGAGCGCGTGCAGATGCCGGAACTCAGACCGAACGGCGTGTCGTTCGCCACGGCCAGCGCTTCGTCGTAGTCGTTGACGGCAATGACCGTGGCGACCGGGCCGAAGACTTCCTCGCGGTTGATCCGCATGCTGTTGTCGGTTTCCGTGAAGAGCGCCGGCTCCAGGTAGAAGCCCTGCGTCTCGCGCTTGAGCAGATTGCCGCCGAAGGCGAGCTTCGCCCCGCCCTTCTTGCCTTCGTCGATGTAGTACAGATCCTGGTTCAGCTGGCTCTGGTCCACCACCGGGCCGATGTGCGTTCCGGACTTGAGCGCATTGTCGACGACCAGTCCCTTGAGGCGTTCCACCATCGCGGCCACGAACTGGTCGTGGATGCCCTTGGTCACGATGAGCCGGGACGAAGCCGTGCAGCGCTGGCCCGTCGAGAAGAAGGCGCCGTTGACGGCGCACTCGACGGCCGTCTTGATGTCCGCATCGTCCAGCACCACCAGCGGGTTCTTGCCGCCCATTTCCAGCTGGAACTTCTTCATCGTCGCCAGCGCCTTCATCGCGACCTTCTTGCCCGTCTCCACGGAACCCGTGAACGTGACGGCGTCGACGCGCGGGTCGGCCAGGAGCGCCTCGCCGACCACGGACCCGCGGCCCATGCAGAGATTGAACGCGCCCGCCGGGACACCGGCACGGTGCAGGATGTCGGCGATGGCCCAGGAAGAACCGGGCACAAGATCGGCCGGCTTGAACACGACGCAGTTGCCGTGCGCCAGCGCGGGTGCCACCTTCCAGGCCGGAATGGCCGACGGGAAATTCCAGGGGGCGATGATGCCCACCACACCCAGCGGCTCGCGCGTGATCTCCACGTCCACGCCCGGACGCACGGAGGAGATCAGTTCGCCGGAGCGCCGCAGCACCTCGCCGGCGAAGAACTTGAACACGTTGCCTGCGCGGACCACCTCGCCCACGCCTTCCGCCAATGTCTTGCCTTCCTCGCGCGACAGCAGCTGGCCCAGCTCGTCCTTGCGCGCGATGATTTCCAGACCCGCCTTCTCAAGGATGTCCGCGCGGGCCTGCGTGTTGAACGAGGACCACGCCGGAAATGCGGCACGGGCGGCGGCGATCGCGCGCTCGGTCTGGGCGGCGTCCGCCTGCGCGTATTCCCCGATGACGTCCGAGGTGTCGGACGGATTGATGTTGCGCGTGACGGTCGCGCCCGCGATCCACTCGCCGGCGATGAGATTCGAGAATTGTGGGGTGCTCATGGCTGCGTTTCCTCCGAAGGAATGCGGATGCTAGCGCAAGTGCGATGCGCTGAGCGCATTCGCGCCATTCCGAGGGCCGGTTTGCGCACCTTCCCGGCCGCCTTGCACCCCATGGCCGCAGCCCGCGACGAACGCGAATTCGATCATGCGACAATCCGGGCCTTCCGCTTCCCGCCCGTGCCTGCCATGAGCTTCCCCCTGACCGCACGCCCCGCCGTCCTGGCACTGCGCAATTCCAAGATCCGCGAGGTCGCGAATGCCGGCATGGGCCGCTCCGACGTCCTGCCGTTCTGGTTCGGCGAGCCGGACGAAGTGACACCCCAGTTCATCCGCCAGGCGGCGATCGACGCCCTGCAGGCCGGGGACACCTTCTATACGCAGAACCTCGGCATCCCGGAATTGCGGGAGACGCTGGCTGCCTATGTCTCCCGCCTCCACCGCCGGACCGGCATGGACGAGATCTCGGTCACCAACTCCGGCATGTCGGCCTTGATGCTGGTCACCCAGGCACTCGTGGGACCGGGCGACCGCACCGTGATCGTCACCCCCATGTGGCCGAACCTGGTGGAGATTCCCAAGATCATGGGCGCGGAGGCAGTCACCTTCCCGCTCACCTTCTCGCCGGACGGCTGGACCCTGGACGTGGAACGTCTTCTTGCCACGCTCACGCCCGGCACGCGGATGCTGTACCTCAACTCCCCCAACAACCCGACGGGATGGACCATCGACCGCGCGTCGCAGGAAGCGATCCTCGCCCACTGCCGACGGCACGGCATCTGGATCCTCGCGGACGATGCCTACGAGCGCCTGTATTACGGTAACGGACAGGACGAGTGGGAGCCCGTCGCGCCCTCCTTCCTGGATATCGCGCAGGCCGACGATCGCGTGGTGAGCACGAACACCTTCTCCAAGTCCTGGCTCATGACCGGCTTCCGGCTGGGCTGGATCGTGGCGCCTCCCCTGCTCATCGAGGAGATCGCCAAGCTGATCGAGTACAACACGTCCTGCGCGCCCGGCTTCATCCAGCGTGCCGGCGTGGTGGCCGTGCGCGACGGGGAGGAAGTGATCGCGCGCACGCAGGCGCGCTTCCGGCGGGCCCGCGACCACCTGGTGGCCGGGCTGCGTGCGCTTCCGGGCATCGAGACCGCGGTTCCCGGGGGCGCCATGTATGCCTTCTTCAAGGTCGCGGGCATGCACGACAGCCTTTCGTTCTGCAAACGCCTGGTGGCCGAAGCGGGACTGGGCCTCGCGCCCGGCATCGCGTTCGGTCCGGAAGGCGAGGGTTTCGTGCGCTGGTGTTTTGCGGCCGACACGGCACGCCTGGACGAAGGGCTGGCCCGGCTCGCGAAGGGGCTCGCGCTCAAGGCTGCGGCCTGAGATCCGACAATTCTCCCGTTCTCATGATTCCAGGCTGCCCCACCGCACCATGACCCCCTTGCCAAGCCACCTGCCGGCATCGATGTGTCAGTGTGCGGGAACCGCCGGACCGCCGTCCTTCACTCGACCGTGAATGCCCGCATTCCTCTGAGTACCGTCTACGAGCGAGCGTCGTGGATTCTTGCGGGCGCAGGACTCGCGGCCATTCTCGCCCTTCACCTGCTTCCCGCGCTGCTGGCGGGGTTGCTTGTCGCCGAACTGGTGCACGTCATCGTGCCCCGGCTGCAGATCCTCCGCATCGGCGATGTCCGTGGCCGGATCGTCGCCGTGGCGCTGCTGGCGATCGTCATCGGCGGCGTGATCACGATCGGCGTCCTGGCGACGACGGCCTTCTTCCGCAGCGATGCCGGGAGCCTGTCGACGCTGCTTGCCCGGATGGCCGACATCCTGGACGAGGCCAGGACCAAGCTGCCGTACTGGATCGGCGAACGGCTGCCGGAGGACGCCGAGGCGTTGCGCCTCGCCTCCTCGGAATGGCTGCGCACGCACGCGGACTTCATCCAGACCACCGGCAAGCAGGTCGGCATCACGCTGACCCACATTCTCGTCGGACTGATCATCGGCGGCCTGGTGGCGGTGCGCGAAGTGCGAACGGACCGCACCCCGGGACCGCTCGCCATGGTCATGTCGGAACGCGTCCGCGGGCTGGGCATGGCGTTCCGGCGCATCGTCTTCGCGCAGATCCGCATCTCGGCGCTCAACACGACGCTCACCGGCATCTATCTCGCGATCGTGCTGCCCGCACTGGGCATCCACCTGCCCTTCACCAAGACGATGATCGCCATCACCTTCCTGGTGGGGCTCATGCCGGTGGTCGGCAATCTCATCTCCAACACGGTCATCGTCACCGTGAGCCTGTCCAATTCGCTCGGCGCCGCCATCGGGTCGCTGGCCTTCCTGATCCTCATCCACAAGCTCGAGTACTTCGTGAATGCGCGAATCGTGGGATCGCAGATCAAGGCGCGCGCATGGGAGCTGCTCACCGCCATGCTGGTGATGGAAGCGGCGTTCGGCATTGCCGGGCTCATCGCCGCGCCGATCTACTACGCCTATCTGAAGCAGGAACTCTCCAGCCGGGGACTCATTTGAACCGCCGCCGTTCCCGCCGGCCGTCGCCGAACCCGTCCTTCACTTCCCCCGCCCCATGAAAGTCGCCATCGTCCCGGTCACTCCCTTCGAACAGAACTGCTCCGTGCTGGTGTGCGAACGCACCGGCAAGGCGGCCATCGTCGACCCGGGCGGAGACGTGGACCGCATCGCCGCCGCACTGGAAGAATTGGGCGCGAGCGCAGAGAAGATCCTGCTCACGCACGGACACATCGATCACTGCGGGGGCACGGTGGAACTGGCAAGGCGGCTTTCCGTTCCGGTGGAAGGCCCGCAGCGCGAGGACGCCTTCTGGATCGACCAGCTCCCGCAGCAGGGCCGCATGTTCGGATTTCCGCCGCTGGCCGCGTTCACGCCGGACCGGTGGCTCGAGGGCGGCGACACGGTGACGTTCGGAGAGGAGGAAATGGAGGTCCGCTTCTGTCCTGGGCACACGCCCGGACACGTGATCTTCTTCCACCGCGCAGCGCGGGTCGCTTTCGTGGGCGACGTGCTGTTCGCGGGTTCCATCGGGCGCACGGATTTTCCGCGCGGCGACATGGACACGCTCCTCGATTCGATCACCGGACAGCTCTGGCCGCTCGGCGACGACGTGACGTTCGTACCGGGGCACGGCCCCACTTCCACGTTCGGCGAGGAGAGAAAATCCAACCCGTTCGTGTCCGACACCGCATTGCGGGGACGGCGCTAGTACCCCGTGTCTTTCCTCTCGCCCATTGCCCATAGTCCCATGCCCTCAGCCTGAACCGACCATGCGCCTGCCCACTCTCGACCAGCTGCAGAAATCCGCGGACATCGTCTACCGCTCGATGCAACCCACGCCCCAGTACTCGTGGCCGCTCCTGAGCGCGCGAGTCGGCACCGAGGTCTGGGTCAAGCACGAGAACCACACGCCCGTCGGCGCGTTCAAGGTCCGGGGGGGACTCGTCTATTTTCACGAACTCGTCCAGGCAGGCACCAGGCCGGCAGGCGTGATCAGCGCCACGCGCGGCAACCACGGACAGTCCATCGCGTTTGCCGCGCGCCAGCACGACATTCCGGTGACCATCGTGGTCCCCCTGGGCAACAGCCGGGAGAAGAACGAGGCCATGCGCGCGCTGGGCGCCCGGCTCGTGGAGCACGGCAACGATTTCCAGGAAGCGCGGGAACACGCGCAGGTGCTCGCCGACGCGGAGCGCCTGCACATGGTGTCGTCCTTTCATCCCTTCCTGGTGAGAGGCGTGGCCAGCTATTCGCTGGAACTGCTGCACGCGGTACCGAATCTCGACGTGCTGTACGTGCCCATCGGCCTCGGCTCGGGCATCTGCGGGGCCGTCGCCGCACGCGAAGCGCTGGGCCGCACGACGGAGATCGTGGGCGTCTGCTCGACGGAAGCCCCGGCGTACGCCCGCTCCTTCGAATACAAGGAGTGCGTCGAAAGACCCGCGAAGACGCAGATCGCCGACGGCCTGGCGTGCCGCGTCCCGGAAAAGTCGGCGCTCGAGACGATCTGGCAGCACGTGGCACGCATCGTCGAAGTCACCGACGAGGAGATCGCGGATGCGATGCGCCTCGTGTTCTCCACCACGCACAACGTCGCCGAAGGCGCGGGCGCCGCCGCCGTCGCGGCGGCCATGAAGGAACGGCACGAACTCGTCGGCCGCAAGGTGGGGGTCGTGCTGTCGGGAGAGAACGTGGACCGCGAAGCCTACGCGCGCGTGCTCGCGGGCTGATCCCATCGCCGAACCGGAGAATCCCCATGCACGATCCGGAAGACCTCGCATCGAACCCATCGAAAACCACGCCGTTCGGGGACATGGTGGACGTCGACGGTCACCGCCGGCGTCTCCTGCAGGCGGGCTTCGGAGCGGCCGGCCTGGCCTTTCTGGGGATTCCGGGGAGTGCGGCGGCTCGCGGCGCGCTCTCGCCGGTCATCTCGTTCCGTGCGGTCCCGGTCGCGGTGGACGACGCCCTGCACGTGCCCGAGGGCTACGAGGCGCAGGTGCTCTACGCCTGGGGCGACCCCGTCTCGGAGGGCCCCTCGTTCCGTGGGGACGCGAGCGAGTCCGCGGCGGATCAGGAGAAGCAGGCGGGCATGCATCACGACGGCATGCATTTCTTCCCCCTGCCCTCGCCCCCCGGCGAGCGCAACCGTGGTCTTCTCGCCGTGAACCACGAATACGCCGACGACGGACTGCTGCACCCTGACGGGATGCGCACATGGACCGCCGACAAGGTTCGCAAGTGCCAGGCGGCGCACGGTGTGTCCGTCATCGAGATCCGGCAGTTGCCCGCGGGCCTGTGGGAGGTCATCCGTCCGTCACGGTACGGCCGGCGCATCACGGCGTACACCCCCATGCGCATCGCCGGCCCCGCCGCGGGCCACCCGTGGATGAGGACGGAAGCGGACCCGTCCGGCATGCGGGCGCTCGGCACGTTCAACAACTGCTCGAACGGCTTCACGCCGTGGGGGACCTACCTCACGTGCGAAGAGAACTTCTACGCCTATTTCGTGAATCGCGGCGCCGTCCCTGCCGACCAGGCGCGCTACGGCGTCACCGACAGAGGCTTCGGCTACCGGTGGCACGAATACGACGAACGCTTCGACGCCCAGCGGCATCCGCACGAACTCAACCGGTTCGGCTGGGTCGTGGAGATCGATCCGCACGATCCCTCGTCCGTGCCGGTCAAGCGCACCGCGCTCGGCCGGTTCTGCCACGAAGGCGCGGTGCACACGCTCGCCGCCGATGGACGGGTGGTCATCTATTCGGGAGACGACCAGCGCAACGAGTACATCTACAAGTTCGTGAGCCGCGACCGTTTCGATCCGTCGAATCCTTCCGGCAACCGGGATCTGCTGGACCACGGCACCTTGCACGTCGCACGCTTCGACGCGGATGGCACGGGAACGTGGTTGCCCCTCGTGCACGGCGAGAACGGGCTCACCGCCGAGAACGGTTTCGGCAGCCCGGCCGAGGTGCTGATCCGCACGCGGCAGGCGGCGGATCGGCTTGGCGCCACCATGATGGACCGGCCCGAATGGATCGCGGTGCATCCGCACACGCGCGAGGTCTACTGTTCGCTCACCAACAACAGCAAGCGCGGGGGCTCGGTCGGCAATGCGCCCGACGGTTCCACCCGTGCCGGATCGGCGAGCCCACCGACGGACGGAGCCAATCCACGGGCCGACAACATCTTCGGTCACATCGTGCGCTGGCGCGAATCCGGCGGTGACGCCGCCGCCACCGGCTTCGAGTGGGACGTGTTCATCCAGTGCGGCGATCCGTCCAACCCGGACCCGAACAAGCAGGGGAACATCAAGGGCGACATGTTCGGCAGTCCGGACGGTCTGTGGATCGACCCCGACGGCCGTCTGTGGATCGAGACGGACATCTCGCCCACGTCCATGTACAAGGGCGACTACGCGGGCATGGGCAACAACGCCATGCTCTGCGCCGATCCCGCCACCGGTGCGGTGTCGCGCTTCCTGACCGGGCCGCGCGGCTGCGAGATCACCGGCGCTCTCCAGACGCCCGATCAGCGCACGATGTTCGTGAACATCCAGCATCCGGGCGAGACGCCCGGAGAGCGCAGCGACCCAGGCAATCCCAAGGCGATCAGCGCGTGGCCGGACGGAGCGGCAGGTCAGCGGCCCCGCTCGGCGACGCTCGCGATCCGGCGCGTGGACGGCGGAAAGATCGGCACCTGACGGCGATGCGCGGTCACCCCGGCATCCGCCCGCGGGACCGCCACATCACGGGCGCGATCAGCACCGCCTGAACCACGAAGAACACGAACGCAAAGGACAGGAACTCCACCCGGCCCAGCACGTTCACCGCAAGCAGCGTGGCGATGCTCAGGCTGCGGGCGGGAAAGCCGGCCACCATGGTCAGCCGATCCTTCGCGCTCCAGCGAAGCAGCCCCGCCAGACCGGCGCCCGCGCCCGCGGCCAGGACGGTGAACAGGGCGGAGGCAAGCACCATCGTACCCAGGTGATCGCGCAAGGCCACGCCGCTTCCCGCCACGATGAGCGTCAGCAGCGCAGAGAGCAGGGCCAGACTGGTCCAGCGGAATCGCTCCCGCCAGCGTTCGACCCAGCCCGGCGCGAGATGCCGGACGAGCATGCCGGCGGCGATGGGCAGGATCAGGCCGGTCAGGACCTGGCGAGCAACGGCGTCCACCGGCAACGCGTGACCGCCCGTGCCGTCGAGGAACCAGCCATGGAGCAACGCCGCCGCGAACGGCGTGACGACGAGCGCCGCAGCGCTGGAGAGCGCCGTCAACGTGACCGAGAGAGCCACGTCGGCCCGCCCCAGCAGGCAGAACAGGTTCGACATGGTCGCCTGCGATGCGGCGGCAATCAGAATCAGCCCGCCCGTCACCTCGG
Source organism: Betaproteobacteria bacterium (assembly GCA_016713305.1). Classification (NCBI taxonomy): domain Bacteria; kingdom Pseudomonadati; phylum Pseudomonadota; class Betaproteobacteria; species Betaproteobacteria bacterium. Next base: position 116,070 of record JADJPK010000008.1, on the reverse strand, counting down.
GGGCGGGCCGCAGCATCAGGATGACCGCCGCGCCCGCGAGGGGCAGCAGGAAAGTCTGAGCCGCGAGAACCGTAGCGACAAGCGCCGGGCGCCGGAGCGCACGGCGAATATCGTCCGGCGTGAGTTCCAGGCCGACGAGGGTCATGGCAGCCACGACCAGGCCCGGCAGGCCGACCTGGATCCAAGGGTTCACGGGGTTGGACACCTCGCTGCAAGACGGGACGGAGCGCGAACTCGGGATGCACCCGCAGGCCGGCATCACGGACCCGGTACGCGCACGACGGCGTGCGGTCAGGGATGACATCGCCCGCCGGAACGGATTCTGACCGAAACGGCGTCCGGTCTGCAGTCTTCTGAAGCATCCAACTCTCCGCCACGGCAGGAAGCCTCAAACCCCGGTCACACGGTGCGCCGGACGCCCACAGGATCGCATCGGGCACGCCGCCCTCCCCGGATCGGTTCCCGGCAGGAGGGAGCGCCGCATGGCTGTGGCAGCGAGGGGGCGCTGCGGCACCTCCTGGGCGAATCGGGAATCCCGCCGCCAGGGCGCACGTTCGTTCAATTGCCTGTCCGGCCGTCAGGCTAAACTCCGCACCCATTGCAGATCCGCGCCCCGTCGCGGCCGGGGAATCATTCCATCCCCGTCCTGTCGAAGCCCGACCTCACCTTCGTTCTCCCGGAGAGCACTTGATGAACCGTCTCACCTTTCCCGTCCTGCGCGCATCAGCCGCGCTCGTACTGGCCGCAGCCGCACTGGCCGGCATCAGCCGGCCTGTCGTGGCGCAGACGTCCACCGCCGATCCGTTCAAGGATCCTCGCTACATGAGCGGCCACCGGGACGTGCTGCCGCCCGAACTCCCCGAGGAACTGAAGGACGCCGATATCCTGACGCGCGTGAAGGGTGTGAAGCGGGTGACCGCCTGCGCCGACCCCTTCGCTTTCCCTTCCTCCGAAATGACCGACAAGCCCACCGGCTACGACGTCGACCTGCTCAAGGCCATCGCCAAGGAAGAAGGCTGGGAAACATTCTTCATCTGGGTCAACACGGCCGGCCGTGGCGGCATGAACCGCGCCTTCCGCACGTCCATCCGCAAGGGCATCTGCGACGTCTTCCTGGGCCTGGGTACGGGCGGCATGGAAGACATCCTCGGACGCTCCAAGCTGGCGCTGCTCAAGCCGGCCTTTGGCGTGAACTATGTGCTGGCCACGTACGATCCCGCACTGAAAGGCAAGACGCTGGCGGACATTGCGAAGGAGAAGATCCCCACCGGGGCCACGTACTTCTCGCCGACGGACACTTTCCTCACCGAACACAATGTTGCGCACGAGACGTTCCCCCAGTCTCGCCGCGCGCTCGACGCCATGGCCGAAGGAAAGGTGCGTGTGGTGCTCGTGCCGTCGACCATGCTGGCCGACGCGAAGCGTGATCACCCCGAGAAGGAAATCATCCTGCTCGAGTCCTTCGCGCCCAAGGAGATGGAACTCGACTGGAACTCGACCTGGGCCGTGAAGGCCTCCGAGAAGCCGTGGCGCGAGTACCTCGAAGCGCGGATCGCCCAGTTCTCGACGAACGGCACGCTGAAGACGATCCTGGCCGGCTACGGCATTCCCTACGTAGCGCCGTCGGTTCGCTGACGGCCTGCTGCTGCAAGCAGCCCTTCCGGCTTTGCGCAGCGCCAGGTCCGAGATGCCGTTGTTCCCACCCTCGAAAGAAAAAAGGCCGCGATCTTGCGATCGCGGCCAATGGAGTCGAACAGACTACAGCTTGCGAACTTCGATTACTTGACGCTGCGACGGCGGCCGCGCAGGAGCGCCATCAGGCCGAGGCCGGCGCCCATCATGGCGTAGGTCTCGGGTTCGGGCACGGCGGTGATTTCGATGGTGCGATCGACACCGCTGGCCGGATGCTGGATGTTCACCCAGGCACGGTTCGGGTTCATCGGGTCAAAGTACAGACCCGTGAACTCGGAACCCTGCGTGCCGTTGGAAGCCCAGCGGCCGATCCCTTCGCCGGCGTCGAGCAGGTCGCCGTCCTTGTTGAGGTCCTTGGCAAACCAGATGTCGTCGTCGACACCACCGTTGCGGTCTTCGACGATGTAGATGTTGCCTTCGGAGTCGACGGCCAGGTTGTCGGGGCTCGTCAGGGCATTGCCGACAGCAGCGCCGGTGGCGAGGTCGATCGTGTCGCGGTTGATGAAAACGGAGATCTGCTGGGTGGTCAGATCGAGGCTGTAGACCTCGTTGGTGGTCGTCGTCGCCATGTACAGACGCTCCACCCCGCCCGCGTTCTGAATCTGCAGGTCTTCCGGACGCTGGTAGTCTGTGCCCTTGAGGGCTGCCACATCGGCCGACGCGCGACCGTCCACGGAGGTTACGCCATTCGGATCGGTGATCACCACCGAGTTCGCCAACGGATCGCCAGCCGCATCGGTGATCGGGACCCACGTTAGGGCGCCCGTGGCGTTCGGCGTGAAGCCATCACCCACGCGCAGGACAGACGTCTGCCCGGCGCTGAAGTAGGTCTGGCCGTTCGTCGGCGTCATGGACGTGTACTTGAACACCGTGCCGCCGTTCAGCTCGTCGATGAAGTACATGTTGTTGGCGCTGTCGAACTGGATGCCTTCGTGCGACGTGCGCGGGATGATGTTCCGGTGCACGACATCGACGGTTCCGGAGGCCTTCAGCGGGTTCGTGACTTCGAACAGACGGCCGTAGGGCTGCGGCTGACTACCCCAGGATTCTTCCGCGGTGATGTAGGTGCCCCACGGAGTCCAGAAGGACGCATCGAAGGCCACATGGCTGTTGAGCGCCGGCGCAGCGGCCGGGCTGAACCAAAGGGTGCGGGCCGTGTTGGTGGTGAGGTCGATACGCTGGATGCCCGAACGATCGGTCTCATAGACGGTGAACAGGTAGCGGCCAGCGTCTGGGCCATTGGTGTTCACGGTATTCATGTCCCAGTTGCCGCTGTTGAACTGGCCGGCGCCGAGCTGCGTCGTGCGATCGGCAATGCTCATCTGGCTGAAGTTGGGGCTGGACAGGGTGATCGGCGTGGCTTCACCGGCGCCGTTGACCGGGATCGGACCCGCCGAGGCGGCCAGCGGCGTGAAGTTGTCGAAGTAGGTGTTGGCGGCATGGGCGCCGCCGGCGATGGACATCAGGGCGCCGGCAACGGCCAGCGCGATCCCTTTACGTTGGAACATATGGACCTCTCCTCTTGCCACATCCGCGCAGTCACGCATGTCTGCCGGATGTCGGGTGGGTGTGAAAATCGATTGCGAGTGGAAGCGTTTGCGTCCCATCGCCCTGACGACGGATTCCGTCTACGGGGCAAAGACGCGTCAGAGCCGCCCCCCGCTCAGGGAACAGCCGGAACTGCGGGTACCGAGTCTGATAGGCGGTTGTTACCTGCCGGTGAATTCGCTGGCGGGGAAAGGACAATCCGTACGGATCAGGATGCAAGACGCGACGATCGCGAGAAGGAGATCTACCTGCTGGAGTCCTCCTGACGAAGAAGATGGCCGGTGACTGGCAAGTCACCTGTGCCGTGAACGCGTCCGAGAAGCCCTGGCGCGAGCACCTCCAAGCGAGGACCGCCCAGTGCGCGGAGAACGGCGTGCTGAAGACGATCCTGGCCTGCTTCGAGATACCAAACGTTGCGCCGCCGGCGCGCTCAGCGCGGTTCCAGTCGAGGGGAGCCCGGTCATGGCAAGCCCCCCGACCGGACCTGCAATGAAAAAGGCCGCGACCTGAAGGTCGCGGCCCATCGCATCGAGGGGAAACGCCGCCTCGCAAGTACCGGCGACTAGCTGGCCCGGCGGCGACGCACGCGAAGCATCGCGATGAGTCCCAGACCCGCGCCCATCATCGCGTAGGTCTCGGGTTCGGGCACTGCGGCAACTTCCAGTTTTCCGAAGATTCCATCCCGCTCCTCGTTCGGTCCGGCCGTGAAGTAAAGGCTGTCCGCCTTGCCCAGCGACCAGCCGTTGCCGAACGTGAGCCCCCAGATCCCATCGATGCTGATCACGTTTCCGTCCGCGTCGCGAAGGTAACCGAGTTCCTCGCCGGTCTCGAGGTTGTAGGCCGCGATGGTCCCGTCACCGAAGTTGGCGATCAGCAGTGCTCCGCTGAATGCGCCGAAGCCCTGCGGCGCGATCGCCATGCCCCAGGGCGCGTTCAGCAGATCGTGATCGGAGTAGTCCTGCAGCAGATTGCCGTTCCGGTCGTAGGCGGCGATACGACCGAAACCGGCACCCGGAATCTCTTCGGTGGGCTCGTCGATCTCGTAGGAATTCTCTGCCCAGGCGACGTAGATCCGGCCGTCCGAAAGCTGCTGGACATTGAACGGCATGTAGTTGACACCCAGACCATCGGGCCGTTCGAACATGCCGGGCGCGCTGATGTCGTTCCACTGGTTGTCGAACGTCATGATCCGGCCGTTCGCGAAATCCGCTACATAGAGGCGGTTGTCCGCAACCTTGTTTCCCTGCGAATCCGTCGTCCAGCGATCCGTGGTCATGGCGACCCCGTTGAAACCCGGCAATGCGCGCAGCCCTTGTGCGGCCGGGTCGATCGTCGAGTAGTCCTTGATGACAACAGCCTCCAGCATGCCGGGGTCCGTCTTCGTCCGCCACGCGTTGATGGTGCCGTCCTGAGTGACGAAGATGAACTTGGCGGAGCCGGAATCGATACCGTAGGAGGAACCGTTCGAATAGTTGATGGCGGGACCGCTCACGTGGAATTCCATGGGCTGACCCGCGAAGTCACTCGCGGCGTTGTAGACCTGGCCGGTCACTTGTGCAATCCCGTCGGTCGGTCCCTGACTGCCTCCCAGGTCCAGCAGATCTCGCTCGGATGTCACGATGGGCACCACCTTCAGGCCGTCCTGGTACAACGGAACACCGGGGACATCGCCGATATAGGTGGTCGTCGTTCCGCTGCCGGCATTGCTTGTCCAGAAATGCCCGCCAGCGCCGGGAGGGCGCAGGGCGATTCCCCAGGGGTTGAGCAGATACGGATCGACGAACGCGGTGGGGTTGTACTTGGCGTCGTTGGCGACCAGATTGGTCTGGACGTACGCATTGGGCCCGGCCGCGAAAGTACCGGCCGAGTAGAGGATCTGCACGGCGGCCGCTACCACGGCAAGCCGGCCAGGAATGGTCTTCATGGTCTCTCCTGTATTCCGCGTCTTGCTGGCTGGCCCACCGACAGGCGGTCAGGCGCTGGCTGGCTGCGCTTCTAGTAGTTCGTGCGAACACGGAACTTCGCCTCGCGAGGCGAAATTCCGTGTTGCTGACGGCTCTTACTGCTTGCGACGACGGGCGGCGAATCCGAGGATCCCCAGGCCAGCGGCCATCAGGGCATACGTCTCGGGCTCGGGAACGGCCGTGATCTGGATCGTGCGGTCGATGTCGGAGTCGGGATGCTGCACGTTCACGTAGGCGACATTCGGGTTGAACTTGTCGAAGTACAGACCCGTGGGTTCCGCACCCGCGGTGCTCAGCGTGGCCCACATGCCGACGGATTCGGCCACACCGTCGCGATCCGCATCCTTGGCGAACCAGATGTCGGCACGGCCGCCCGGGTTGTCCTCGATGATGTAGATGTTGCCTTCGGCGTCGATCGCCAGGTTGTCGGGGTTGGAGAAGGTGTTGCCTACCGCGAGACCCGTCGCCATGTCGAGGGTGTTGCGGTCTGCGAACAGCTTGACGGTCGTGCTGCCGTCGGTGCCGAGGATCATCGAGAAGACCTGATGCGTGTCGGTCGTCGTGAAGTAGATCGCCTGCGAACCGTCGGCGCGGTCCTGAATCTCCAGGTCCTCCGGCCGGTTGTATTCCGTGCCCAGGAAGCTGGTGGTCGGGTTGGCGATCTCGGCACCCAGGTTGCCGTTGCGACCCACGTCCGCCGTGGCCCGTGCGTCGACGATCGTGATCGAACCTTCACCGGGATTCGCCGGATTGACCGGCACGCTGGCCGAGACCGTGCCGGCAAGACCGGCGCCGTTGGTGTCGGTAATCGCGATCCAGCTTGCCGAGCCCGTCCCGCCGAAGGCGGCACCGTCGCCCACTCGCATCACGAAACTCTGACCGGAGGCGAAGTAGTCGTCGCCGTTGGTGGCGTTGGGGGTGTTCGAAACGTACTTGTAGACCGAGCCGCCGTTCAGCTCGTCGATGTAGTACATGGTGTTGCTCTTGTCGAACGCCAGTCCTTCGTGAGAGGTGCGGGGAATGACGTTGCGAACGACGAAATTGCCGCCGTTGGCGCCGGCCGTCGTCGGATTCGTGACTTCGAACAGGCGGCCACGGCTGCTACCCGTTCCCCATGACTCCTCGGCGGTCAGGTAGCTGCCCCACGGCGTCCAACGGGAAGCGTCGCCGGCAACGAAGCTCTGCGTGCCGGGGGCGACGATGGTCACCGTGCGGGTGTTGTAGTTGGCATCCCACAAGTCGATCCGTTGCACGCCAGCCGTGTTCGTCTCGAACGGCGTGAACAGGTAACGTCCCGCATCCGGGCCCGTCTCGTTCGCCGTCTGCATGTCCCAGTTGCCGGAATTGGACGCCGGGACGAGGGAGTTCTGCGTGGCGCGATCGGCGATGGTGACCTGGGAGAAGTTCGGCGACGAAAGACGGAAGGGCTCCGCTTCCGGCAGGCTGCCGGCAGCGATGGTGCCCGTGAGCGGCGTGAAACTGTCGAAGTAAGTCGTGGCTGCATTGGCTTGCGACGCCAATGCCATGAGAACGGCAACGTGGAGTTTGTTCATGGTCTTCCTTCCCTTGAGCTGGCTGATGGAGGCTTGCTGCTGCAAACGCTTCGCGGAGAGCCGCTCGGGACGTCGGTCGTCCGAGGCGGCAACGGGCGCGCGTCCTCGTTGAGTTTCAAGGGCCAGGATGTAAGGCTGATGACCAGCCTGCTTCGGCAGCGTGATCCGAAAGAACCACACGACTCGCCCCTTCGGGAAAGCGAAACGGGCACCCGCGGGTGCCCGTTTCCAGGAGGGAGCCTCCGGCGTTTCAGCGCCGCTTGCGAACCGAGTGAAGGCGTCCGGCCATGAACAGGAAGCCCAGTCCCAGCATGGCCCATGTCTCCGGCTCGGGCACGGGCACGAGGTTCACGCCGGCCATCTGGGCGCCAAGATAGGCACCGCGGTAGGGAGCGACGTCGTCGTCGGTCATGTCGGCGCCGTTCAGCCCGAGGTCTTCGCAGTTGGCCTCATCACTGCACCAAGCCTCGTGACTCTCCGGATCGTACGTGCCCCCGAACTCGTAGAACTCGTAACGGATGGCCACGGACTTCTTGCCGTTCCCGGGCTTGATGTCCATCACGTGCTCCCCGGAATCCAGCACCCCGTTCTTGCTCTGCATGAGGTACCACTCGTACTCGGTCTCGGTTTCGACGTTGAACAGCATGTTGGGGTCGTCGCCGTTGAGGAGCTGTTCGAGCTTCAGCTCGTCTTCGGTTTCCACGGAGGTCTTGATGCGCTTCATCCAGAAGGCATCGCTGTAGCGGCCTTCTCCACCTTCCACTTCGTTCTCGGGGATGGGCGCCGGAATCACGGCCTGAACGACGGGAGCCTGCGCAGGATCCGCATTGGGGGTGACGTTGAAGATCGGCGCGGGCAGGCGAACGTTGTTGCCACCCACGAAGCTGCCCGGGTTGGCGACATCGGCGACCAGCCAGCGGTACGTCGTGGCGCCCTGCGGCGCCCCGAGACTTATGCCGAAGTGCTCACAGCCGCTCGACAGATAGTTGCCCACCGGTCCGCCGCTGTAGCAGTCGTGTCCGCCCGGCGAAATGCCGGCCGGTGCGATCGGTGTCCCGTGGCCACCCAGGATGTCCTTGAAAGTGGACGAGGCCGAATCCCAGCCCGCCACCCAGCGCACGATGGCACCGGTCCCCGTTCCGTTGGCGTGGACGGTGGGGTCTCCGTATCGGCTGTACGGTCCACCGAAGGTGTACAGCACGTCGGAACTGTGGATGTCCTCGATCTCGATCTCGAAGCCGATGGTCTCGCCACCGGTATCGTTGATTGCATCGAAGTTGCTCAGCGAACCCACGGTGTTGACGGCATGTGCGGTGGAAAGCGATCCGGCCAGCGCGGTCGCGACTGCAACGGACAACAGAAGTGGTCTCATGAAGGAATCCCCTGGTGGTGCGACGGACGCGCCTCTCGGAAGAGTGCGCGCGCGATGCCGGTCTTGGTCCCCTCAGCCGGTCATCTACGGGGGCAATTTTTCCACGCCATGAACTGACGCGTCAAGGAATTGTGGGAAAAAAATACACGAACAGAGAACGGTTCTCACTTCCGGAACCACGTCCGGCCCGGTTGGCTAAAGGCTGACTTCCAGCGGCCCACCATCGGAGATCTCACGCAGCCCTTCCTCCAGGGCAGCCCGCAGTCTCGGGAGCGCCACCCGCTCGCCACACGATTCGAGCTTGTCACGCAGTGCCGCGAGATCGTCGTGTTCCACCTTGAGGCCCAGAAGCCGGCCGCCGGAACTGATCCGCTTCACGCCCACCGATGCACTCGCCTCGACCTTGCCCATCCGCACCACGGCGTGCCTGCGTTCCTTGACGATCTCGAAGTGGCGATGACGCGATTCGAGCACCCGGTATCCCCACAGGCCCAGTTCGATCCCCAGCAGCAGCGCGATCTCTTCCTCCAGCGTCTCGTCGGCATCGATGAGCAGGACATGGGCAGGCCGTGCCTTCTTGCCCACGCTGGCGAGGATCTGCAGATTCCGCGCACCCAGCCCGTGCAACCGTTCGGCGACGTCCTGCAGCACTTCGCCCGAGGCATCGTCGACCTGCGCAAGGATCAGGATCTGGCGGCTCATCGACCGCCGCCCGCCATGGCCGTGGCGATGTCCCGCGCCATGGTCGCGGCACTCTCCGCGCGGGCCTTGGCGCCGGGTATTCCGGCACTCAGGAAAGCCGCGTTCACGGCGCTTTCTGCGGCCGATTCGACGGACTCGATGCCCAGCACCGCCGCCATGGCCGCGGGTACCGTCACGTTGGTGATGACGTTGCCGGCCACGAGGATCTCCCCCACGGCGGGAGCCACCAGCGGAACCGCCCAGGCGACGTCGCTGCGTTCTCCCTTCACCACGGCAGGCACGACGTCGTTCACGAAGCCCCGAAGATGCGTCGTGACCCCCTCGACGGTGATGGAAACGTCGATGGCAGGATCGAACGCCAGCCACCTGCGCGCCATCTTGCTGTCGCGACGGGCGCCGGCAGCGACGCGATCGACCGTGATCGTCACGCTCTTGCGCAGCGCCGTGCTTTGCCGGGCACTCAGGCGAGCGCAGATGGTCGTGAGCCGGGACCGGTCGAGTTCCTCGACCACTTCTGCCAGCGGAACGCCTGCCGCAAGCCGGTCGTGCGCCAGGGCCGCGCGCCGGTACAGCGCAGCGGTGGCCAGGGGCGTCGAGGCGGCCAGCAGCGCGTCGGACACCGGCCCCCGCCGCACCTGCATGGCCTTGCGGGCCACGATGTTCATCGCGGTGATCGTGGTGTCCGGGTCGATGGACGTGGCGAGGCGCGCGTCCGCCAGACGGCGCGCCACATCTCTGGGGTCGGCTCCCGGGACGATGAGTGACCGGAACGCGACCACGGCGTCGGCGCACAGGTGCCCAAGGGGCGGATCGGTGTAGCGCGCGAATTCCTCGAAGAGCTGCAGCACCTCGTCGAGCGCCATCATGCCGATCACGGTCGGGCCGCCCACGTCCTTCAGGATGAGTCCGAGGTCGCCGATGAGCCGCGCCGTCGGCACCTCTTCCCCCGTGAGCCGGACATGCAGCATTTCCGGCAGGCCCGCCGTGCGGGCAGCGGACTGCCCGGCGACGAACGCGCTCGTGACCTTGCCGTAGGGGCCGTAACGGTCCGCCACGTCGGCATCGGGATGGATGATCTCGAGGATCGCCGCGGCACCGAACATGGCCGCGGTCAGGCCCGCCACGGGCATGCCCGCACCCGCCAGCGCATCCAGCATGGCCTGAGTTCCGATGCGCGCCCCGTTCTCCGCCATGGCAGGAAAGACGACATCCTCGCCCAGAGTGCTGTGGCCGAAGATGGGACCGCCCCCCACACCCACCGGCACATTGCGGCCCGAAATCGGAGAGAGCTGGCCGGCCCGCATGGCTTCGTAGATGGCCTGCACGGCGGGGAAGCCCGAGATCTTGTTGTTCTTCTTTCCCGTGGGGATCGCCGCCACGCCACAGCGGTCGACGCCGGCGATCATCCGGGCAGTCGCGCCGAGCTTGCGGTTTCCGGCGGGAATGCCGACCTGTGCCTGCGCGCCGGCCAGGTACAGCACCACCGCGGAAAGCAGGGCTGCGTTGGCGGAATCCGCGCCGGCCGCCCGTGCCGCGCCGATGGCCTTTTCCAGAAGATCGTCCACCGGCTGCCTCTGCGCATTCGCGAACTTCACGTTCACGTCCGTGCCACGGAGGATTTCCACGGCCAGCGCGTCGGCAATCGCCACGACAGGCAGGTTGAGCATCCCATGGCCGCCGGTCAGCGCCTCGATGCGGTCGGAGGTGAGCCAGTCGACGTTGGCCGTCGCACCGGCCATGGCGGCAGTGATCGCCGCGTCACGGTCCAGCGTTCCCATGGCTTGCGTGTTCATTTTGTCTCTCGCCGTTTCGGATGAACGTGACGGTCATCATCCCGAAAATGCGCTCCGGATGCATCCCTCCGCCACCGGCGGGAGCGCGTCGTGACGGGGCCATGCACGACCGGAATCGCGGCAGGGCGAATCTCCGGCCGGCACCGCGCCCGGTCCGCTGGGGCGCTCATCGATTCGTCATGGCCGTCGCTCAAGCCCGGCGCGGGACATCCGTAAAGGAGGGTGTGTCCTGCCTGCCCTGGAGCCCGCCCATGCCCCTGGATCCCACCACGAAGAACCGGATCGCGCCGTCGCCGTCGCCGGATCTGACGCCGCGCCTGCTGATCGCCGCCGTGCTGTTCGCCACGGCGCCCACGACACCGCCCGACTACCAGGAATTCACCGGCGAAGTGTCGGCATCGACTGCCCTGGGCATCGGCTCCGCGCACCGGACCGAGCGCTCGTTCCTCGAGTAAGCCCCCGCGCGCCGGCAGCCGTCGGCCTCGACGGAGCTGGGGACCGCTACCGCTGGACCGGCGGGAAGAACAGCAGCCCCGCCTTGAACACGAGGCAGCCTTCCTGCGTGGACACGAAGGCCGCGACAACAGAGCTCGAGGTCGGATCCTCGTGCAGCGGCGTCGTACCCAGATCGGCGTAGTGCTTCCAGTCCTTGAAGCTCGTCTCCCGCAGGCGTGCGCACGTCTCCCGCAGCAGAAACACCTGAGCGAAACTCGCGTCGCAGCTCCCGGCGGTGGTCGGTGACATCCCCACGGCCGCGATCGACGAGCCGTCGGCGTACGCAGTCGTCGAGATGGTCATCACGGCGTGCCGGTTGGGGTCTTCCTGATTCCAGGTATTGAGGTAGGGGTAGTCGTCCTCCGAGTTGAGCACCCCCGTCATGGCCTGGAGCGCCTGGCCGCATTGCTTCGCACCCGCCGTCTTGAGCGCGGTGACCGAGCGGTGCTCCTGCAGGGCGGCGGGAGGGGGATCTTCCGCCCTCGCCTGCGTGAGGGCGCAAAGGGAAAGAATCGAACAGGAAATCAGGGGAATCAAGGCGCGCATGTGGTTTCCTCCGGCGGCAGATCGGAACGGTCCGAAGGTAACCCAGAATCGCGACCCGGCGCAGAAATGTCCGTTCGCCCGCGACCGCGCATTTCATTAAACTTCGGCGCTTTGCCAACCTGCCCCGGCGGCTCACCGTGAAACAATCGATCGTTACCCTGGACATGGAGGGCGTGCTGACGCCGGAAATCTGGATCGCCGTGGCGGAGAAGACCGGCATCCCCGAACTGCGGCGCACCACGCGCGACGAACCCGACTACGACAAGCTGATGCGCGGGCGCCTTGACATCCTCGACCGGCACGGACTCACGCTGTCGGCGATCCAGGAAGTCATCGGCACCCTCGAACCGCTGCCCGGCGCGCGTGCCTTTCTCGACGAGATCCGCTCGTTCACCCAGCTCCTGATCCTCTCGGACACCTTCGAGCAGTTCGCCGCGCCGTTGATGCGCCAGCTCGGCATGCCCACGCTGCTGTGCCACCGGCTGGTGGTGGAGAACGACCGTATCGTCGACTACCGGCTGCGAATTCCGGAGCAGAAGAAAGCGGCCGTGCAGGCCTTCAAGAGCATGAACTACCGCGTGATCGCCGCGGGCGACTCGTTCAACGACACGTCCATGCTGATCGAGGCCGATCACGGCTATCTGTTCCACGCACCGGACAACGTGAAGAAGCTCTTCCCCCAGTTTCCGGCGCTCGACGAGTACGGCGCCCTCTTGAACCTGATCCGGGCGGCTGCAACACGCGACTGACGGGGCCCGGGGCGAGTATGCCGGACCCACGGCGCATTCCTTCAGCTTCCACGTAAGACCGGAGTCTGGTGGTCTCGGGTCCGGGGACCAGGGACCAGGGACCCGGGCCTGCCTTCAAGGAACCAGCACCAGCGCTCCCGTCGTCGCTCTCGATTCGAGCCGCCGGTGCGCCTCCGCGGCCGACTGCAAGGGAAACGTCGTCCCCGGCGGGGGACGGATCACGCTCCTGCCCAGGGCATCCCACAACCGTTCGGCCATCGCGGACAGTCGGACCGGATCCTCGGTGTAGTGGAAGATCACGGGGCGCGAGAACGTCGCGCTCTGGTGGATGAGCGCATCCGGGGACAGGGGCGGCAGGGGACCGCTGGCATCGCCGATGCTGATCCAGTGGCCGAACCGGGCAAGCGAGGCGACGTTGTCCCGAACCCCCTTCTCGCCCAGCCCATCGATGATGAGATCGGCACCGCGGCCACCGGTGGCGCGCTTGAGCGCATCGGCGAAGTTGTACTCGCGCGTCACGATGACTTCGTGGCAGCCGCGTTCGCGCGCCTCGCGCGCCTTGCTCTCCGACGACACGGTCCCGATCACGCGGGCGCCGAGGGCACGGGCCCAGGGACACACCAGCGATCCCAGACCCCCGGCCGCCGCGTGCACTAGCACCGTCTCCCCCGCCCGCAACGGATGCAGGCGAAACAGCAGGAACTCCGCGGTCAGCCCCTTCAGCAGCACCGATGCCGCCGCGACGTCGTCGACGGAATCCGGCAGACGGACGAGTTGCGACGCCGGCACCGTGCGCACCTGGCAATAGGCGCCGGGAGGAAGCATCGCGTACGCCACGCGGTCTCCGGGGACGACATTGGCGACTTCCGCGCCGACGTCCACGACCACTCCGGCGGCCTCCACGCCCAGAGGCATCCCCGGCGACGCCAGCGGAACGCTGCCGCGACGCACATAGACGTCGAGGAAGTTCACCCCGATGGCGGTATGGCGGACGCGCGCCTCGCCGGGAGCGGGCGGACGGGCAGCGGCGCGGCCCATCACCAGCACGTCAGGCCCGCCCGTGCGTTCGAATGTGACGGCGTCTCCCTCCAGAATCCGGTCGCCCGCGACGTCGGGCTGCGCGAAACGCGCCCCCTGCTGCAGGTATCGCCGCAAGCCCGCGATGCCGCCCTCGTAGACGTCGCGCCCGACGAGATCGGCAAGCTCGCGTTCTCGTCCCGCCGGCGTCCGAAATGTCGATTGCCAGTGCCAGAACGTCCGGTTGCCGTCGGTGACCGGTTTCAGCTGAACGGTTGCCACATACCGTTCCAGCGGCACGTCGGCGTCGAGGATGCAGTACGTGAAACGGTGTTCGCGGTCCGACAGCGCGATCAGTTGCTCGCGCACGTGCGCGCCGTCCCGAAGCACGAAACTGCGCACGCAACCGACCCGGTCGGACGGTTCCCCGCCTTCGATCGACGAACTTGCGACGATCGGATGCCATTCCGTATGGCTGTTGAAATCGCGCAGGATCTCCCACACGCGCCCGATCGGCGCATCGATGATGGCCGAGCGCTGGACCCTCTGCATCGTCATGGCGGTACCTTGAACCGGCGCCGGGTGCCGCGGTCAGCGACGGCCGAAGCGCGTCTTGAGGGCGTCGAACCCGGCCTGGAACACACCCTGGCCGATGCTCTGCGCGAGTTCGCGTTCTCGAGCAGGTTCGCAATCGAACTCGGCACTCCACTCGGCGAACGTGCGCCCGCCATCGGTGACCGGCGACAGCTTGAGCGTGGCGACGTAGCCCGTGATCGGCATCGGCGACTCCAGAATGGAATACGTGCACTGGTAGTCGTAGTCCGAGAGCGACAGCAGCTGCTCCCGGATGAACCCGCCATCGCGCATCCGGAACGCGCGCACGCAGCCGACCTTGTCGGACGGCTGCGAGTTCTCGATGCGGGAGTCCGCGATGAGCGGATGCCACGCGGGCAGCGCGTTGAAGTCACGGATGACGGCCCACACCGCATCGGCGCCGGCATCGATGACGCTGGAGGTGTAGACGCGGATCACGGCACGCGCCTCACTCGGACTTCATGTCCGGCGGCGACGGCAGGGCCGCCGCCACCGATTGCGCCAGCTTGCCGATGTCCCCGCCCTCGATGCCGATCTCCCGCAGCATCTGATCGACGAGCGGCGCCTGGGCGCGGAAGCGCAGCGCGGAATTGACGACGCTGTCGGCGAATCCCGCAGGCCCCATCTCACCCCCGCCCCCGCCTCCACCCAGGCCGTCCACGTGGAGGATCTTGATGCCCTCGATGCGCTCCATGGGCTTCACCGACTCGCGGATGATCGAATCGAGGCGCTCCACCAGCTTGATCTTGAGCGCCGACTGGCGGGCCTCCAGCGTGAGGACGTTCTGCGCCTCGTTCATCATGCGCGTGGCTTCCGCCTCGATCTCGGCGCGGATCTTCAACGCGGCTGCCCGGATGCGGTCGCTGTCCGCCTCCGCCTGGGCCTGCGCGCGCAGCGCCTCTCCGCGGTCCTCGGCCGCGAGCCGTTCGGCCTCCGCCGCGAGCCGGAGCCGCAACGCGTCCCGTTCCGCCTCCTTGCGCGCCTCGACCAGCTCGATGAGCTTGCGGCGCTCCGCCATCTCCGTCTCGCGCGCCGTGAACACGCGCTCTTCCTCGGTCACGGCCAACGCCCTCGCCTTGTCCGCGGCGGCCTGCGCCTCGGACTGCGCCTTCGATTGCTCGGCGATGGCGATCGCGCGGTGCTGCTCGGCAAGTTCCACGGTCCTGCGGCGCTCGATCTCCGCCGCCTGCACATCGCGTTCGCGCGAGATGCGCTCCTCTTCCAGCACCCGTTCGGTACCGATACGCGCCCGCTCGATGGCTTCCCGGGCGGCGAGCTGCGCACGCTCGGCTTCCTGTTCCTTGTCCGCGCGCTCGCGGGCGAGATCGGCGCGCTGGTGCGCACGCCGCACCTCCAGTTCACGTTCCTGCGAAAGCCTCGCGTACTCGAGATCGCGGTCGATGTCGAGCGCCATGCGCTCCGTCTCCAGGTTCTTGTTGCGGATCTGGATCATCGTGTCCTGCTCGATGTCGTTGCGCTGCTTCTTGCGCTTCTCGATCTGCTCGGTGAGCCGTGTCATGCCCTCGGCATCGAACGCGTTGCTGGGATTGAAGTACTCGAGCGCCGTCTGGTCGAGCTGGGTGAGCGACGCCGACTCCAGTTCGAGACCGTTCTTGAGCAGATCGTCCGACACGACCACCCTCACCCGCTTCACGTATTCACCCCGCTTCTCGTGCAGCTCCTCCATGGTCATCTCGGCTGCGACGGTGCGCAGCGCATCGACGAACTTGCCCTCGATGAGCTGTTCGAGCTGGTCCGGCTGCAGCGTGCGCTGGCCCAGCGTCTGCGCGGCGGCGGCCACCGCGTCGGGACTCGCCTGCACGCGCACGTAGAACTCCGCGATGACGTCGACGCGCATCCTGTCCCGCGTGATGAGGGCCTTGTCGCGGCCGCGGCTCACCTCGAGTTTGAGCGTGTTCATGTTGACCGGAATGACGTCGTGCACGATGGGCAGCACGAATGCACCGCCGTCCACCACGACCTTCTGGCCGCCGAGCCCCGTCCGCACGAACGCCCGCTCCTTGGACGAACGCAAGTACAGCCAGTGCAGCAGCCAGATCACGATGGCCACCACGATGGCGATGGCGATCACTGCGAGAATGAAGTATCCGAAGTCGGCGCCGGTCATCTTTGCTCCTCCTGCCTGGGGCCTTCCGGCCCAGGTTCTGTCAGCGGGAAATCTGCTTGAACTTGCGGGTCTGCTCGGTCAGTGCGGTCTCGGTGGGCAGCCGCTCCATGCTCGATGCACCGTAGAAGCCGTGCACACCGGGGCACTGCCGGAGGATCCACTGCGCGTCCTCGGGCGTCGCGATCGGTCCGCCGTGGCACAGGACGATCACGTCGGGCTTCTCCTCGCGCGCGGCGCGCGCCAGGGTGTCTATCCGTGGCACGCAGTCCGCCAGCGTGAGCGCGGTTTCCGCGCCGATCGCCCCGCCGGTGGTGAGCCCCATGTGGCACACCACGATGTCCGCGCCGGCGCGGGCCATGGCTCGCGCGTCCGCCTCGCAGAAGACGTAGGGCGTCGTCAGCATGCCCAGCGCTCCGGCTGCCCGGATCATCTCCACTTCCAGGGCGTATCCCATTCCGGTCTCCTCCAGGTTCTGCCGGAAGACGCCGTCGATGAGGCCCACGGTGGGGAAGTTCTGGACGCCGGAGAAGCCGAGTTCGATGAGCTGGCGGAGGAAGTGGTCGGTGATCATGAACGGATCGGTGCCGTTCACGCCGGCCAGCACCGGCGTCCTGCGCACCACCGGCAGGACCTCGGCCGCCATCTCCACCACGATCTGGTTGGCGTTGCCGTAGGCCATCAGGCCGGCGAGCGATCCGCGCCCCGCCATGCGGTAACGGCCCGAGTTGTAGATCACGATGAGGTCGATCCCGCCCGCCTCCTCGCATTTCGCGGACAGCCCGGTGCCCGCTCCGCCCCCGACGATGGGTTCGTTCCGCGCGATCATGTCGCGGAACTTCTGCAGTATCGCTTCGCGCGCGATTCGCGGCATGGCATTCCTCCCCGGTCAGCGACCGGACTGCGACCGGTCCGGCACGGCGCCGGCCGGTTCGATCTCCCGGAACTGGTCGAGCAGACACGACACGAATTCCGGATCGTTGATGTTCCACGGCGTGCGCACGAGCCTGCGTTTCGACGTGGGACGGAACTCCTTCTCGATGGCGGTGAAGAGCGCGCGGTCGGCCTCGGGATCCCAGAAGGGCTTGCCCGGAGCATCGAGCATGGACACGCCGCCTTCCGGCAGGACGAATCGCACCGGGCCTTCCATGCGGTTCAACCGCTCGGCGATCCATGCGCCGATGCGCGCGCATTCCTCCGCCGAGGTGCGCATGAGCGTCACGTTCGAGTTGTGGCGATGCAGGGTGCGGCCGCGGAACTGACCCGGAACGGTGTCCATGGCAAAGAAATTCACCATGTCCAGCGCACCGCACGAGCCCACATAGGGCAGCCGGGTCCGGATGACGGATTCGAAACGCTCCGGTCCGGCCGAGAAGACGCCGCCCACGATCTCGTCGGCCACCTCGGTGGTCGTGATGTCCAGCACGGCGGACAGCAATCCGGAGTCGGCCAGCTTCTCCATCGACTGACCGCCTGTCCCGGTGGCGTGGAACGTGAGGCAATCGTATCGTTCCTCGAGCGCCTTGGTCACGGCCTGCACGCACGGGGTGGTGACACCGAACATGGTGAGTCCGATCGCCGGCTTGCTCGCAGGCCGCTCGCGGATGCGCCGGGCGTTCTGCACCATGCCCGCCATGGCGTGCGCGGCGTTGGCGAGCACCCGTTCCGAAATCCGGTTGATCCCCGACACGTCGGTCACGGAGTACATCATGCAGATGTCCGAAGGACCGACGTAGGGTTTGACATCGCCCGAGGCCACGGTGGAGACCATGAGCTTCGGCACCCCCACGGCAAGCCGGCGCATCGCGCGCGTCGCAAGCGCGGTCCCTCCGGACCCCCCGGCCGAGATCAATCCGCCCAGGTCACGCCGCGTGAGGATGAACCGCTCGAAGGCAGCGGCCATCGCTTCCACCGATGATCCGCGGTCGCCTGTGAACACCGCATGCGCCCCGCGCGCATGATGCCGCGCCACCTCGTTCGGCCCGACGTTGGCGGACGAAGGCTTGCCGGAAGTGGAAAGATCCACCGTGACCGTGCGCACGCCGAGCCGGTCGAGACAGCTACGCAGGTAGGCGAGTTCGCGGCCCTTGGTGTCGAACGTGCCCGCCACGTAGACGACATCGCCCATGCTGCTGGACGCGGCCTCCGGCCATGCCAGGGATGCGCTCTCCGTGGCATCGGCGTCGGGCGGTGAGAGCGTTTCCTTCGCATCGCGTCCGGTCCGGACCGGCACGTCGAGGGCCGCGACATCGGGATTCGCCTCGTTCCATCGAGTGAATCCGCGCACGTGGCCCGGTGCCTCGGTCTGGGGTGACCTGGGCAACGCATCGTCCCCGGCACGCCGGACCGTGAATACGCGCGCAGGCTCGGCAGACGGCGCAGCTGCGGTCTCGGCGGCGTCGGTGTCCTCGCTTCCCGACGTGACGCCCAGAAGACGCTGCTGCAGTTCGTGGTCGCGCGCCAGTTCCGCGGCGGGCAGCATGCGTGCGATGCGGCCGTTCACCATGACGGCGACGGTATCCGCCACCTCGAGCGCCACACCGAGATTCTGCTCGACGAGCAGGATGGTCACGTCGCCTTCGCGGGCGAGGCCGGAGAGCATCTCCGACACCTGCTCGACGATCACCGGCGCCAGGCCTTCGGTGGGCTCGTCCATGACCAGCAATCTCGGATTGAGCAGCAGCGCCCGGCCGATCGCCAGCATCTGCTGCTCCCCGCCGGAGAGCTGCGCCCCGCCGTTGCGGCGGCGCTCCGCCAGCCGGGGAAACGTGCGATAGACGCGCTGCAGGTCCCAGGCGCCGCGGCCGCCGCGTTCCACGAGCCGCAAATGCTCGTCCACGGTAAGCGAGGGCCAGACGCGGCGACCTTGCGGCACGTACCCGATCCCCAGGCCGGTGATGCGATTGGCCGGCAGGCCTCGGATCTCCTGCCCGCCCAGCCGGATGCTGCCCATGCTGGGCACCAGACCCGTGATCGCGTTGCAGAGCGTGGTCTTGCCCATGCCGTTGCGTCCCACGACCGCCAGCACACCCTTGCCGAGCGTGAACGACACGCCCTGCAGCGCGTGGGCCCGGCCGTAGAAGACATCCAGTTCCCGGACGTCGAGCAGCAGAGTGTCGTCGCGCATCGTCGGCATCGCCATGGTCAATGCCCTCCCAGGTAGATGGCCTGGACCTCGGGGTCGCGCTCGATCTCCGCCGGGGTGCCTTCCTTCAGCACCCGTCCGTTGTGCATGATCGTGACCCGGTCGACGACGCGCAGCGCGATGTCCAGGTCGTGCTCGATGAGCACGAACCCGATGTGCCTCGGCAGCGCCTCGAGCAGCGCAACCAGTTCGCGCCGCTCCGCCGGCGACAGACCGGCGGCGGGTTCGTCGAACAGGATCAGCCGCGGTGCGCCCGCGAGCGCCATGCCGATTTCCAGCTGGCGCTGCTGCCCATGCGACAGGGCATTCACCGGCGTGCTGGCGAGAGCCTCGAGCCGCGCATGCGCGAGCAGCCGTTCCACTGCGACCCGCAGCGGGTTGTTCCGTCGCATGCGCAGCAGCGAAAAGCGGCCGCGCGTGGCGCCGCGGACGGCCAGCGTGAGGTTCTCCCTCACGGTGAGGTTGCGAAACAGCAAGGACGCCTGGTACGTGCGGCGCAGGCCGCGCCGGACGTGTTCGAACGGCGGGAGCGCCGTCACGTCCTCCCCGAAGAAATACACGCGCCCTTCGGTGGGAGGGAAGTCGCCGGTGACCGCATTGAACAGCGTGGTCTTGCCCGCACCGTTCGCGCCGAGAATGGCTCGGCGCTCACCCGCGGCGACGCGCAGGCTCACGTCCTCGATGGCCTTCAGCGCACCGAACGAACGGGTGACATGCTCGAGGACCAGCGCATCGCCCGATGCGACCGGCGACATCGGCGTGCGGCTCGTGCTGGCAGGACTCGGCATCGATTCTCCCTGGGGCGGTCCGGGCACGCCGCGTGAAAGGCGCGCCCGGACTCTTTGCCTACTCTCTCTTCACGGAACCCAACCGCTCACGGACAGTTGGGCACGTCGCGCGAACCCAGACCCATCTTCTGGAATTCCGCCTTCGACAACCCCAGCGTCTGGCTCACGTTGGGCACCGCCTTGATCACCTTGTTGGCCAGCGTGCCGTCGGCATTCCTGACCACTTCGGTGATGTAGGTCGTGCCGACCCCGTTGCGGTTCTCGTCGATGTGCACGTCGCCCGCCGGACCCTTCACCACCAGCTTCTGCAGGGCGGCGCGATACTTCTTCTGGCCGTCGGACAGGTCGCCCTTGACCGCGTCGAGCCCTTCGAGCGCCGCGCGCGTGCTGATGTAGTAGAGGAACGCGAACAGCGACGGGCTCGGGAATCCGTCCTTGAAGTTGGCCTTGTAGTCGGACACGAACTTCTTCCATTCGGGCGTATCGAGCGAATCCGCCATGGGGCTGGCCGATGGCGTGCCCACCAGCGATTCGCGCCGTTTGCCCTTGAAGTTGAGCACCGTCTGGTCCACGGTGATGGTCCCGCCCACCATGGGCTTGTCACCGCCGGCCTGCTCGTACTGGGTGAGAAAGTTCACGGCATCGGCCCCGCCCAGCACCACCAGCACCGCGTCGATGTTGTCGGGAATCTTGGCCACGACCGACGAGTAGTCCTTCGTGCCCAGCGGAACCCAGGATTTGCCCACCACGCGTCCGCCCTTGGCGCAGTAGCTCGCCATGAAGCCCTGCACCTGCGAATACGGGAATCCGTAGTCTTCCGCGATGAGGTACATCCTCTTGTAGCCCTTGGACAGCGCATGCTCGCCCAGGCCCACCATCCACTGCGCGCCTTCGGTGTGGAAGCGGAAGAAGTTGGGCGAAGGATCCAGCAGCGTCGTGGCCTGCGCGCCGGAGGAACCATTGATGAAGGTCACGCCGGGCTGCGTCTTGGAGTAGTTCTTCACGGCAATGCCTTCGTCGCCGGACAGCGGCCCGATCATGATCTGGACCTTGTCCTGCTCCACCAGCTTGCGGGTGGCGTTCACCGCCTTGTCCGGCGACGCGTCCGACGAGCCCTTGATGAACTCGATCTTCTTGCCCCCGGCCATGCCGTTCTTCTGCTTGAGCGCCAGCTCCGCGCCGCGCATGCCGTCCTGCCCGCCGGCCGCGAAGGGCCCTTCCAGCGTTGCGAGCAGACCTACCTTGATGACTTCCTGCGCCTGCAACGTTCCGGCGAACGCCAGGGCCACTGCCGCTCCCAGGATGCTTCTTGCGAGACCACGTCGTTTGCTCACCATGATGACCTCCCGTTGTTGTGCGGCAAGGGCCGCGTCGATGCTCCTGCCCGCCGGTCCGTCCGGAAGCGGATGCGCGCGCGCGTCCACAGTCCGAGCAGGCCGTCGGGGGAGAACAGCACGATCAGCAGGAACACGGTTCCGATCACGAGGTTGAAGCGCTCGCGATACTCCGTGCCCAGCAGATCGATGGCAAAGTTCTGCAGCAGCACGAACACGGCCGCGCCGATGAAGGGTCCGATCGGGTGCCGCATGCCGCCCAGCACCGCGATGACGAGAATGTTGATGAGCGCGCCGGTCCCGACGGAACCGGGGGCGACGAGTCCGTTGTACCAGACGAGCAGGACACCGGCGATCCCGGCGATGAGGCCCGACAGCGCGTAGGCCGCCACGCGGTGCGCGGTCACATCGAAGCCGAGCGAGTTCATGCGCCGCGCGTTGTCGCGCACGCCCTGCAGCGCGAGACCGAACGGCGCGCGCAGCACGTACTTGACGGTGAAGTACCAGAACAGGGCCCAGAACAGGGCCAGGTAGTAGAACGGAACAGGCTCGATCCATGCGACGCCGAACGCCACTGGCGCCAGCACATGATGGAAGCCCTGATGACCGTTGAGCACCGTGTAGTTCTGCTCGCACAGGTAGTAGAAGGCCACACCGATGGCGAGCGTGATCATGATGGTGTAGATGCCTTCGGTCCGCACCGACAGCCAGCCGATGAAGGTGCTTGCGACGACCGCGATCGCCACCGCGATGCCGCCGGCGACCCACCAGGGCCAGCCCAGGCTGATCTCCGTCGTGGCGCTGGTGCCGAAGATCGCCACGGCGTAACCTGCCATGCCGGCCACGGTCATCTGCGCGAGGGAGACCATGCCGCCGTAGCCCGCGAGGAACGTGAGTGACAGGGCGATCAGCCCCAGCACGAGCGCCTGCCCCGCGACCTGGAACGTGAAGAAGGGCGACGCGATCCAGGGATAGACCAGCAGCGCCCCCATCAGCACCACGTGCCGGGCGCGCACCGCCCGGATCCAGTCGAGGGCCGGAGCGGAAGCCGGTCCCGCCGCCCCGGGGGACACCGGGAGGCTGACGATTCCCTCCTTCCGGCCTTCGCCGTTCATGGCTCTGCGCCAGTACGCGGCGCTCATGCCGTCCTCCCCATGATTCCGCGCGGCCTGAACGCGAGCACGAGGACCATGATCACGAACGTGAAGACGACTCCGTACGTGGGTGCATAGGCAAGGCCGAACTGGTCCGCGAGCCCGACGAGCAGCGCGCCGAGTGCCGCGCCCGGGATGCTTCCCATTCCGCCCACGATCACGACGACCAGCGAGGCGAGCAGGTACCGCGTGTCCTCCCCCGGCGCGATGGAAAGCGCCGTCCCGCCGACCACGCCACCGAAACCGGCCAGCCCCGCGCCGATGGCGAACGTGATGGCGAACACACGCTGCACGTTGACGCCGGACGCGGCGAGCATTCCCCGGTCGTCCACACCCGCGCGGATCATCATTCCCACGCGAGTGCGGTTGAGGAACCACCAGAGCACCAGACCGATCACGATGGCGGCCGCCAGCAGCGCCAGACGGTAGGTCGGATAGGCATTCACGATGGGCATGCGCGTGCGGCCGAAGATGGCTTCGGGGGGATCGAACTGATAGATCTCCCCGCCCCAGATCCACAGCATGAGATCGGCGGCGATGATCGAGACGCCGATGGTCACCATGGTCTGGCGGAGGTCCTCTCCCTGCATGTGGCGGAAGACGAGGACCTGCAGCAGCAGCCCCGCCAGGGCGGCCGAGCCGAAGCCTGCCGCGACGGCGAGCAGCCACGACCCGCTCGCGTCACCGACCACCCAGCCCACGTAGGCGCCCAGCAGATAGAGCGAGCCGTGCGCGAGATTCACGTTGCGCATGAGCCCGAACACGAGCGTGAATCCGCTCGCGACGACGAAGTAGAGCGAGGCGAGCGTGATGCCGTTCAGCGCGGTGCGAAGGAACAGGCGTGCATTGTCGAAGAGCGCCCAGACCACGAACATCAGCACGGGAACACCGATCACCGCTGCCACGAACCATCGCCAGAAGCGCTTCGCCGTCATGGCCGGTCCCTTCTCCCTTCGGTGGCGGCCTCAGCCGCCCCGCACCCGGTCCCGGAACCCGGGCGCCGGGCATGTCCCACCGGACGACGCCGAATGTCGGCATGCCGGGGAGTCCTGGGTCCGCACGGGCCGCGCCTCATGCTGCTCTGATCGACCGGGCATCGCGAACCTCGGGCGTCTTGTGGAAGGCGCCATCCTTCATGATCGCGAGAAGCCGGGAACGGTCGAGCAGCACACCGAGGTTGGAGAGCGGATCGCCATCGACCAGCAGCAGGTCCGCCAGATAGCCTTCCTTGACCAGACCGAGGTCGTCCGGCCGCCGCATGATCTGGCCGCCGTACCGCGTGGCGCTCACCAGCGCCTCCATCGGCGTCATGCCCAGATACTTCACGAAGTACTGCAGATCCATGGCGTTGGTGCCGTGCGGCGCCCAGGAGAATCCGTAGTCGCCGCCCGGCAGGACCCGCACGCCCCGCTTGTGCATCTCGCGCAGGCTCTTCACCGCCGCTTCCAGTTCGACCTCGTACCCCATCTCCTTCGCCTTCTGATGCGATACGCCGATCGCGTCGCCTTCGTACAGAAGCTTGATGAGCACGGACAACCCGGGCGCGACGAAGATGCGGTCGCGGTTCGCCTCCAGCATGTCCAGCGCCTCCTCGTCGGTGAAGGACGCGTGGTAGATCACTTCGCAGCCATGGCGAAGCGCCTGCTTGACCGACTCGCACGAGCGCGCGTGCACCGACACCCGCTTGCCCCGCACCTTCGCCTCCTTCACGGCCATGGCGACTTCCTCGTCGCTCATCCAGGTGGTCTCTGCCGGGGCGAAGGGCACGAAGTTGTCGCCCGACAGGTTGAGCTTGATCGAATCCACGCCGTACTTGAGGAACATGCGCACGCACTTGCGCATCTCTTCCGGGCCGCTCACGATCTGGCCGAAGCTGTACTCCGGATAGGGGATGTGCGGCAGCGTCTCGTCGCCCAGCGAGCCGGCGACCGTGATCTCCTGGCTCGCCGCCAGGTAGCGCGGCCCCTTGACGAGCCCTTCCTCGATGGCGTTGCGCACCACCACGTCGAGCCGCGGCTTGGCCGTCGCCGCGCCGACGCAGGACGTCCAGCCGTGGTCGAGATAGACCTTCGCCACGTGCGCGCACCAGAGCTGATGCTCCTCCGTGGGCATGCGCTGGATGTCGTCGAAGCTGGCGGCGTTGTTCCAGGCGAAATGCGTGTGGGCCTCGCACATGCCGGGCATCAGCGTGGCACCCGCGCCATTGATGACCGTGAGACCGGCCGTGGACATGCCCGGCCCGGTCCGGGACACCCGTGCGATCCGGTTGCCCTGGATCAGGACGTCGGCGTTGTAGGGCTGGGCACCGGTGCCGTCGAAGACGCGTACATTCGTGAACAGGACGTTGGCCATGGTCCCCTCCTCAAGCGGCCGACAGGCCGAGTCGCGAACGCCCGGGCCGCATGTCGGGCGCCTTGTGGAATTCGCCGTCCTTCATCACGGCGAGGATGCGGTCGGGGTCCTGCAGGATCGCGATGTTCGCCACGGGATCGCCGTCGACCAGCAGCAGATCCGCGAGGTAGCCTTCCTTGACGAGACCCAGCTCGTCCGGACGCATCATGATCTCCCCCCCGAGCCGGGTCGCCGACACCAGCGCTTCCATGGGCGAGAAGCCGAGGTACTTCACGAAGTACTCGAGGTCCTTCGCGTTGGTGCCGTGCTTGATCCACGCAAAGCCGTAATCGCCGCCGGGCAGGATGCGGATGCCGCGCTTGCGCATCTTCTGCAGCGTCTCCACCGCCATCTCCAGCTCGCGGTGATAGCCCATCCTCCGTGCCGCGTCGGGCGTGATCCCGAACTCTGCGGCGTGATAGGAGGTATTGATGAGCCAGGCGATGCCCGGCGCGACGAAGTGCCTGTCCTTGCGGGCCTCGAGCATGTCGAGGGCCTCCTCGTCCGCGTAGCTCGCGTGATAGATGATCTCGATGCCGTGCCGCAGACACTGCTTCACCGATTCCGAGGAGCGCGCATGCGCGGACAGCCGCTTGCCGCGCAGGCGGACCTCCTGGACCGCGGTGGCGATCTCCGCGTCCGTCATCGGGGTGAATTCGGCGGGCAGTCCCGCGAGGTACTCGCCGGAAAGATTCAACTTGACGGTGTCCACGCCGTACTTGAGGAACATGCGCACGCACTTGCGCATCTCTTCCGCACCGCTCACGACGGCACCGAAGTTCAGCTCCTCGAAGGGAAGGTGGGGCAGCGTCTCGTCGGCGAGCCCTCCCGCCACGGTGATCTCCTGCGTCGCCGCGAGGTAGCGGGGGCCGGGAATCAGACCCGAGTCGATGGCATTGCGGATCACCACGTCGAGCCTGGGCTTGGCGGTGGCGGCGCCGACGCAGGAGGTGAACCCGCGGCTCAGGTAGCGTTCGGCAACGTGGCTGCACCAGAGGATGTGCTCCTCGGGCGGCATCTTCTGGATCGCGGAGAGCGAGGGCTGGTCGTTCCACGCGAAATGCGTGTGGGCCTCGCACATGCCGGGCATGAGCGTGGCGCCGGCGCCGTCGATCACCGTGGTGCCGTTCGACGCCACGGAGCGGGTTCCCCGCCCGATGCGCGCGATGCGGTTGCCCTGCACGTGGACGTCCCCGGTGTACGGGAGCGCCCCGGTGCCGTCGAGAATCCGGACATTGGTGAACACGAGCTCTGCCATGGATCGCTCCTTGCCCGCGCTCAGCGGGCGCTTCGCAGGAAATCGCCGAGCAGGGACTGGCACTCGGCGGGTTTCTCGTAAGTCGTCCAGTGCCCGCACCTGGCGAGCACCTCCACGCGCGCTTTCGGAAAGCGCGAGCCCATCGCGCGCACCGATTGCGGCGGCGCAACGGGGTCCTCGTCTCCGGTCACCAGAAGCACAGGCACGTCCAGCGCGGCCACATCCGCCGCCTTCGCTTCCGCGAGGGCCTCGCACGTCCGTGCGTACCCTTCGGGGTCCTGGCCCATGAGCGATTCGCGCACCGCGGCCACCGCAACGGGTGCCGACTGTCTCGTGTGCGATGCGAGCGTCGCCTGCACCAGGGCATCGGCGATGCCGGCCATGCCCTCGGCACGCGCCTTGGCGGCGCGCTGGGTGATCGCGGCGCGCGCCGGGTCCGGCGGTGCGAGAAGCGGCCCGAGCAGAAACAGCCCGCGCACCCGTTTCGGCTCCCGCACAGCGACGTGAGCGCACACGATCGTGCCAAGCGAGTGTCCCGCCAGCCAGGCACGCTCGATACCCAGCGCTCCGCAGACTCGCATCACGGAGTCCGCCATCGCGTCGATGCTCAACGGCCCGTGATCGAGCGCGTAAGCCCGCTGCGACCGTCCGGAACCGGGAAGATCCACCCGTACTGCGCGGTGCCGGACCAGCGCCGGCATCAGGGGCGTCCAGGTGTTGGACGTGCCGCCCAGCCCGTGCAGGAGCACGACCGCCTCGCCGTCTCCGTCCACTTCCACTGCCATCCGGTCGACGAAGCGCTGGGCCATGGTCAGATCACCGGGTTTTCCAGAACCCCGATGCCCTCCACCTCGATGCGAACGCGGTCGCCCGGGCGGAGAAACCGGGGGGGCGTGAATCCGATTCCCACACCGGCCGGAGTGCCCGTGCAGAGGATGTCGCCGGGGTGCAGCGTGATGCCGGCAGAGATCGTCTCGATCAGTGACGGAATGTCGAAGATGAGATCCCGCGTGCTGGCGTCCTGGCTCAATTCGCCGTTCACCTCGCAACGGATGCGCAAGTCGCCGCCGTCCACGGAATCGGCCGTGACGGCACACGGCCCCATCGGGCAGAACGTGTCGAACGACTTTCCCAGGAGCCACTGCTTGTGCCGGGATTGCCAGTCGCGCGCGGTGACGTCGTTGACGAGCGTGTAACCCCACACGTGATCCATGGCGCGCGCGCGCCGGATTCCGCGCCCGCCGCGGCCGATGATCACGGCGAGTTCCGCCTCGTAGTCGACGGAGTCGGACACACCCCGCGGGAGCCGAATGGGCTCTGCGTGCGCGATCACGCACTCCGGGACCTTCGAAAAGACGATCGGATGCTCGGGAATGTCGCGTCCGGGATCGCGTGAACTGTCGTAGCCGCTCCCCGCGAACTCCTTGGCGTGATCGTGGTAGTTCTTTCCGACGCAGAAGAGATTGCGGGCGGGACGGGGAATGGGAGCTTCGAGCGTCACCGCTGCCAGAGGCAGCCGCACCCCGGACGGCCTGGGCAATCCGGCGCCTTCGGCCATCGCCCGCACGAGCGCGAGCACACCCGTTTCGGTCAGCCGCGCCGATGGCGCCAGCGGCTGGATCTCGTGGTCGTCATCGACCAGTTGACCCACGT
The DNA here is from genome assembly GCA_016713305.1 of Betaproteobacteria bacterium. Taxonomy (NCBI): domain Bacteria; kingdom Pseudomonadati; phylum Pseudomonadota; class Betaproteobacteria; species Betaproteobacteria bacterium. The sequence continues at coordinate 88,197 of JADJPK010000008.1, read as the reverse complement.
GCCGCGTTCCACCCCAACGATAGGTGACGAACTTCACCGCCCGCTGCCGCACCTTTCCTCCCGGTCCGCTGTCCGGACTCGTTGTGCATCGCAGCTACCGCGATGCACTAGTCTTGTTCGATCTGTCTTGGTCGTTTCAGGGCACCGTAGAGGGTGCCGGCACGGCGGAGCACCGCAGCACGATCGCGCTGCATGCCCGTGGAAAATGAGACGGTCGTCTCATTTGCGCAACTAACATAAACTCGCGGCATGATCAGCGTCAAGCGTGCGAATCCGTCGGCCGAGCGTCGTGCCGACTCTGCGGGAGGCACCGCCACGGAGAGCCGGCGTGCACGCACGCACAGGCGGCTGATCGCCGAGGCGATCAAGCTGGCGCGGCATGGCAGCGTCGTGTCGGTGGCTGAAGTTGCCGCTGCGGCGGGAGTTTCCAGAGCGACGGCCTACCGGTACTTTCCGAGCCACAGCCGGCTCGTCGACGCCATCGTGGAGGAGAGCCTCGGTCCCGTGCGGCGGTTCGAATCGCGGGCGCTGGAGGGCACCGAGCGCATCCGCGAACTGTTCGAGAAGACGTTTCCCCGCTTCAAGGAATTCGAACCGCAGTTGCGCGCCGCGCTTCAGCTTTCCCTGGAACACTGGGCTCTGGAGAAATCCGGACTGCTGCAGGAGGAGCCGTTCCGTCGCGGCAACCGGCGCAAGATCCTGGCGCGTGCGGCATCGCCGCTCGAGCCGCGGCTCTGTCCGAAAGCGTTCGAGCGGCTGCTGAAGGCGTTGTCGCTCGTCTATGGCATCGAGCCCTACGTGATCCTCAAGGACATGTGGGGCGCGAGCAATCGTGAAGTGGACCGCATCGCGCGGTGGGTCGCGGAAGCGGTCATCGAGAAGTCATTGCGCGACGACGCTCCACCTGCCGCCTCGCCTCGCGCCAGGCTGCAGGAACGCTGAGTCCTCCGCTCCCCTCGGGTCAGCGGCGCGTCCGGTCTCCCCCCATGAGGCCGCTCCCCAGGGACTGCAGCAACCGCCACACGAGCCCCCCGGTGATCCTGGGATGGAATTCGCGTTCGCCGCGGATGAATACGATGCATCCCGCCGGAGAGCGCAGGACCGGATGGCTGGCACCGGCCGGACTGTAGTGGTAATCGCCCGCCGTGAGATAGAGATCGTTGCCGATCCAGGCGTCGCCTTCCAGCAGCAGACTTTCCTCCGCCATCTCGTGATGGTGCGAGGGGAGAACGCTGCCCGGCCGCATCCGGATGAGGATCGAGCGGCGCTCGGCGTCCTCCACGAGCGTGCACATCTCGACCCCTGGCGCCACGCGGTGCCATGGGCGGTCCTGCGCGCGCACGGTGACGAACTGGTCCAGGACAGTTCCGTCGATCGACGGCGGAACGACCGGAGCCGCCGCGCGGGCACTCTCCGATTCCGGCTTCGCATGCACGGCCGCCATCACACGCGCCTTGAGGGCCTCCGCGCGGCCGGGCCGGGGTTCACAGGGGGACAGCGCCTCGGCGAGCAACGCGATGTCCGCGTCGTCCAACCGGTCGTCCCGATTCGGTTCATTCATGGATCTTCTTCCGGGTACTGCCGACGGATTCGTCGCGCTTGCGCGAACGCGTACTCCGGGTTCCTCCTCCATTGGCAACGTTCATGGGTGATCGCCCTCCAATTTCTGACGCAGAGCCTTCAGCGCCTGGCGCAGGTGCGTCTTCACCGTGCCCAGCGGCAGGCCGGTGTGCGAGGCGATCTCCTGATGCGACATGCCGCGAAAGAAGGCGAGGCCCAGCAGCTGCTGCGCAATCGTCGGCAATCCGCGAATGGCATCGTGCAGCGCAGTATGTGCCTGCGTCGCCATGGCCAGGGCCATGGGGTCGTCGGCGGTCCCGCACTCTTCCTGCACCAGATCCTGGGGGTCGGGATGGGCTTCGGCCGGACCGCGTCTGCGCAGGTGATCGATGGCCCGGCTGTAGCAGATGCTCAGCAGCCACGTGAGCGGCCGGCCGCGCAGCGGATCGTACCGCTGCGCCTCGCGCCACACCTGCAGATACGTCTCGGCGACGACATCCTCCGCCGCTTCGTGCCGGCGGGTGATGCGCATCGCAAGCGCGTAGCACCGGCCCAGCGTGGCGTCGTAGAACGTCGAAAGCGCCTGCTCGTCGCCGCGCGCGATGGCCTGGAGCCATTCGGCTCCCGCCATGTTCACGTCTTCGATGAGGTCGCCAGCGATTTCCATGTTCTCGAAGGAAGCCACGCCGGCGGCGACGCGCGCCGGTCATGCGTGTTGTACGCATGTGGAGCGAAACTGGATGTGGCGAATGCACCGGCGCGACCGGACCATGCGTCCGCATCATGGAAAATTGGGCAGTGGTGGCGCGCCTTCCGGACACGAACGGACGCGCGCAAACCCGCGGACGGGTCGGACTGCCCATCCTCCGGCGCGAGGCCGGCACTGGAACGGCGCAGCCGCTGGCGACGTTCTGCAAACCGCTTCTGCGCGGATGCATTCAGGCCGATGAGCGGGGCGCCGTGCTGCGCCCCGCCCGGGCGACGCGACTTCTCGCCCGCGGAACCATGAAAAGAACCAGGGCGAGCGCCGTCACCGTGAGCATGGCCGATCCCGGTTCCGGCACTGCATTCACGGCAAACGCGACCTCGCCCAGACCATTGGCCGCGCTGCCCGGTAGACGGGCCGATCCAGGATCGCCCATTCCGGGATCCAGCAGCGGCGCGTAAGCCGTGGAGACGAGGTCCAGCCAGAGCCGGCCGGTGATGCCTGCGGCCAGACCGAACGTCTGCTCGAAGCGGGTTGTCTGCTCGATGATCCGCTCGATGCGGAATCCGTCGTCCGCAAGAAAGAGCACCTTGAGCATGGCGCTGCCGCTCGCTCCGGTCGATGTGTCCGACGCATTCTCGAAATCGATCGACAGCGAGAAAAGTCCACCGCCGGAGAGGAAATCGCCGAAGTACGAGGCCGACGCGATCGCATCAGCGTCCGCATCGAATCCGCCGACGGCCTCGGCGATCGTCGCCAGAAGACCCGTGTCGGCGAGCGCCGTGGCCGACGCGCCCACCCGTCGACGTGGCGAGAGGCAGGGGATCGCCGGGAAACGCGTTTGCCGCGACGCCGGATTCGACGCCGTCGCATCGGCGCCCAGCCAGGAACCGGGCCGCCGTGCGACACGCCGGCGTTCGGGTAGATGCCGTTGGCGGTGCTGTTCGCGCCCGGGGCCGCGACGTTGAAGTTGACGCCATCGCCCAGGGCCAGCTTGCCGGCCTGGGATCCGATCAGCGCACCGGCGACGACCCGCAGTGCGATGTCCGTCACATCGTCGTTGGGTCGGCGGCCATTGGGCCAACCGGCACCGTCGCCCGCGAGCACCGTCAGCCGCTTCTGGCCATCGGGGCCGGTCGGCGCCGTGCCGACATTCAGCCGCAGCAGTTCCGAGCACGGGCTCGCGCTGTCGCAGGTTCCCGTTTGCGGTTGCGCCGGATACTTGAGCAGGACGTTGACGAGATCGGCGCGGTTGGCCGTGGGAATCTCCAGGGCCGTGCCGCCCAGCCCGTACACGAGATTGAGCACCGTCCCTAGTCGCGAGTTGCGGTAGAAGTCGAGGAAGGTCGCTTCCTGGCTGGGCAACGTGGCATTCCACAGATCCTTGTGCGCGGTGCCGATGACGACCTCGTTCACCAGCGGATTCGCGAGACGGGACACCTGCACCCAGGGACCGCTGTCCAGCGGCCGGGAGGTCGTGTTGTAGACCTTGAACTTCTGCCGCGCCGTGGAGGCGTACATGCCGATCACCGCGGAGGGATTGGCGGTCAGCTGTGATATCGGGAGTTCGATCGCGATGGTGTTGACGTTGAATCCCGAGAAGTGATCGATGCCGAAGGGATTGGTACTGTCTGATGCATCCTCCCCCGCCGTGAGCACCGGGGGACTGCGTCTCAGATTGACGGTGTCGAAGGTCGCGCCCAGATCGATGTAGAAGCTCTCGTCGCGCTGGCCGGCGAACACCTTGCCGCCGTTGTTGAGGCCGAAGATTCCCTTGGCTGCGAGCGCCTCGTAGTCCGGCATCGTCTTCTTTCCTGCATTCGAAGGCACGGCGAACATCGATGCCGTGCCGAGATTCTTGCGCACTCCCCCGCGGACCTCGGTCACCGTATAGCTCTGCCGCACGATGAGTCCATCCGATCCGGCCCCGTCCAGAGCGGTGATGGGCGGCACGGCGGCGTACGCCACGGGAAGCTTGAGACTCGTGAGGCCTCCGCGAATCTGCGTCTGGAACCGCACCTCGTAGATCAGGTCGTCAGCCCTTCCGTCCGCGTTGAGATCCAGGTGGAAGCTGTAGAGAACGTCGTCGCCGAACCCGAAGTAGTTGGGTCCCGAACTGGGTTCCTGCCCCGGCACGACGTTCATGATCATCACGACGTTCGCCGGGTTCTGCCAGCTCCTGAAGAAGTACACGTCGGTGAGATCCGCCGTGGGATCGTTGGCGATGAGGGGCGCCTCGCGATGGCTCGCTGCGTCCGCCGGGGCCGTGTGCAGCAATGCCGCTGCGCACGCCGCCGTGATGAAACGTCCTGCGTGGTTCATGGATCCGTCTCCTCGATTCCAGTGGTGGATGTCCGGCACGTTCGGGTTTCCTGCAACGGCGTGGGAACGCCGCGTTCAGAGTTTCGAGAGCCGTTCAGCTGGTTTACGCGGAAAGCGATGGGACGGATGTGGTGTCGATGCAAGGTGGCGTTGCAGCCTTCTGTCTTCCATGCCCGTTGCAGCGAGCCACGCGCGCACGGTGCCGATGGCGTTGTCGTCGCCGGCGGCAAGCCCCGACTCCAGAAGCAGGCGCGCGTCTGCCGGTTCCTTCTGCACCGCCCAGTTCTCGGTGGCCAGCCTGAGCGCTGCCGCGGCATCGCGTTCGACGCTCAGCGCGAATCGCGCTTCCTCACGGAGGTGGACGCGGTCGGCACGGCGGCGGCTCGCTTGGAACCGTTCACGAAGCATCGTGCGGTATGTCTGCGCCTGCGCAGTGCCAAGCCGTTGCGTGGCAATGGAAAGACGCAGGAGCAAGGGATCGGAGTCGACGTGTTCCTGGAGCAGCGGCAGCACCTCGCCATTCCGTCCCGCGTCGAGCAGGAAGTCGGCATAGGCCGCGAGCAGGTACTGGTCCTGGGGATCGATCCGCAACGCTGCGAGGTAGTGCTGCCGCGCCCGCTTTCCGCGGCCGGCCCGCTCGGCGAGTTCTGCTGCGAGTCCCAGCATCCACGCCCTGGCGGCAGGGTCCGCAACGGGTGTGGCAGCGACGAATCGCTCGAGCGTACGCAGGGATGCCTGCAGCTTGCCGGTTGCGCCGCTCACCGCCAGCGCGCACGACAACGCATAGGGCATTGGCAAGGTACCCTGCATCCGTTCGCACTCCTGTGCGGCCTCTGGGTAGCGGCTCTGGACCTGAAGAATCACCGCGCGCGAGAGACGGGCCTGCCCGGTGCCCGGTCGGCGGGCCAGAAGCTTGTCGAGATCGGCAAGCGCATCATCGAACTGGTGGTTCCGCTGCTTCAGCACGGCGCGAAGCAGCAGCACGGCATCGGGGGCCTGCGCATCGTCCCACCAGGGCCGAAGGATGGCCTGCGCCTGTCCGGCGTAGCGCGGATCGCCGGTTCTCCGCCCGAGTTCCACGAGCGCTCCCGCGTCGCGAATCGCGCGATCGAGATCGGCAAGGCGCGACGTTTGCGGCGCGGCGGATGGCGAGATGCGCGGCCTGGCGGCGAAGACGGTCGCGGGCAGGCGCGCAACCGGTTCGTCGTCCCGCTGTGGAATTCGCGGCGCGGCAAAGGACAGACCCCACGCGACAAGAGTGGCGAGAAGCACTGTCGAGCGGATCGCCGGGCGCAGGGAATGGTTCATGGGTCAGCCCAGGATTCTCAGATCCAGCGAACGCTCGACCATCCACACCGCCGCCAGCATGGCGGTGGCACCCGATCCGGCACCGAGTACGAGACGCCGATAGATCCAGCCGCCTCGGAACTGCCATGCCAGGGGCAGGAACACCAGCACGATCGCGAGCTGTCCCAGTTCGACGCCGGCGTTGAATCCCAGCAATGCCAGCGCGCCCGAGCCGGCGGGCAAGGCAAGATCCGCAAGCACGCTCGCGAACCCTAGGCCGTGCACCAGACCGAAGGTAAACGCGACACCCCACCGGTGGGCGCGGACGAGAGGAAAGAGGTTGTTGAGCGCGGCAAGAACGACCGTCGCTGCGATGGCCGCTTCCACGGGCGCTGAGGGGAGACGGACGATCCCGAAGAACGCCAGGCACAGCGTGATGGAATGGGCGGCGGTGAAGGCAGTCACCACCTTCGCCGTATCGATGATCGCCGTCGAGAGATGCTCGACGGACCGCCACTCGCGTCCCGCCCGCACGAGGACCGCCGGAAGGAGCAGGGACAGAAGGAACAGCACGTGGTCGAATCCGGCCCAGATGTGCCGTACGCCATCCCGGCCGAAACCGGTCAGGGTGTCCAGAGGCGAGTGCCCCTCCAGACCGAGCGTCAGTTCCGCGGAGTCCGCGCTGAATACGTGAGTGCGGGCATCGTTGCCCACGCGCAGATCCAGCAAGCCCTTGTGCTGGGCGTCGACGTCGAAGAACAGTTCATAGCGGATACGCAGGGTCCGATCCGCGCGCGGACAGGCAGCCACGAAACCGATGACCGCGTAGCCGCCATCCGTGTGGTCGTCGACCTGCAACGACCGCGGTTCGGCGGGGCACTCGCCTGCACCGGCATCCAGCTGGAGCCGCCTCAGCGCATAGGCGAACACGTCGTTCTGCCGGCGACGAAGCTCGCCCCAGTCCACCGTAAGGTCCCGGTTCGTGTCGAGATCCAGCACGAAGTCGAGATCCCGGACCGCGATGTCCCACCTGCCCTGCACCGTGTCGCCGGCCAGGCGGAGGGAGAGATAGCTGTCGCTGGGCTTGTGGGCGTGGACCGGCGCGCACAGGAGCGCGAGACACAGTCCGAAGATCCCGCGCATGCGCACGTCCGCAACCCCCGCATTCCGCCTGAACGTGGTCCTGCTCAGGCACTTCCGCGGCGGTGGACCGGCAATGCCATGCCGGGTCTACGCAGGCGGCACGGGAATGGATGTGGGATGCTTCCGGCCGAATTCCGCGGCCTCGGCGGGCAGGAACTGGGCCCCGATGATCATGGCGGCGAATGCCAGCAGAAGAATTTCCGGAATGCTGAGTACGGTGCGAAGCGAGGGCATGTCGAGTCTCCCAGGGGTCCCCCGCCCGGTCACGGCAGTGTCGACATCTCGAAACTGCGCGCCGGGTCTTGTCGTGAGACGGACGTTAGCCGATCGGCCGTCGGGCGCGCAATGTCCGAAATTGGCGACGGCCGGGGCTCAGGATGCAAGGACGGGGGCCAGCACGATGCCCCAGACGAGCGCCAGCATGACCAGGGTCACCAGAACGGCCGCGCTGCCGAAATCCTTGGCGCGCTTGGACAGATCGTGCCGGTCCAGACCGATACGGTCGATCGCCGCTTCCACGCCGGAATTGAGCAGTTCGACGACGATGACGAGCAGGGCCGTGGCGACGAGCAGCGCGCGTTCCCCCGGCGTCACGGGAACCATGGCCGCGATGGGAAGCAATACGGCCACGAGCACCACTTCCTGGCGGAACGCGCTTTCGTGCCGCCACGCCTCCGACACTCCGGCCAGGGAATTGAGAAACGCGTGGTAGATGCGAGAAATTCCGGTCCGGCCCTTGAACGGGCTTTCCCTGCCGTCACCCGATGCGTTCTGCTGTGGCGGCGGCACGTCTGCAGGTGAGGTCACGTTCGGCTGGTACCTACCGCGCGGCCGGTTCAGTCGGCGGCCAGATAGGCCACGTGAACGCCGTGCAGATGTGTCGCGACGCCGTTGCGCAGCGCCTCGATGGCACGCCAGTCGATGAGACGCAGCTCGCCGCTTTCCAGTTCGACCAGAGCGGTGAGGCTCTCCACCCAATCGCCGTCATTGCAGTAAAGGATGCCCTCGATGTCGCGCATCTCCGCCTTGTGGATGTGGCCGCAGACGACGCCGTCGAAACGCCGCCGCCGCGCTTCCTGCGCCAGGGCCGTCTCGAAATCCGAAATGTAACTCACCGCGTTCTTGACCTTGTGCTTGAGGAACTGCGACAGGGACCAGTAGGGCAGACCGATCTTGGCACGGACGTGATTGAGCCACTGGTTCAGCTTCAGCGTGAAGAGGTACAGCTGATCGCCCACGAAGGCGAGCCAGCGCGCGTTCTGTACGACGGCATCGAACAGATCCCCGTGCAGGATCAGCAGGCGCCGACCGTCCGCTGTGACGTGTTCCGATTCACTGCGCACTTCGATGCCGCCGAACGCCAGCCCGAGAAAGTGCCGCATCACCTCGTCGTGATTTCCGGCGACGTAGGTGACCTGCGTCCCCTTCCTGGCTTTGCGGAGAACCTTCTGCACGACATCGTTGTGCAGCTGAGGCCAGAACCAGCGGCGGCGCAGCTGCCAGCCGTCGATGATGTCACCCACCAGATAGAGGTAGGTCGATTCCGTGTGCTTCAGGAAATCGAGCAGATGCCCGGCCTGGCAGGTGGGCGTTCCGAGATGCACGTCCGAGATCCAGATCGACCGGAACCGGTACGCGGGGAGCTGTTCTTCTGACAAGCGGCGACCATCGTCTAGGGATGCAACGAGCATCCGATCTCGTCGCGTCACGGCCGTTGCAGATGGATCAAGTTTTTATGACAGACGCCCCACGTGGAGTGGAACCTTGACAATGTTCACGGGGTCTGCCGCACTGTTCTTCCGTACAACCGACCAAGGAGAAGCGTCATGAAAGTCCGCTGGATGGCAGGTCTCGTCGCGTTCTGCTCGGCCCCCGTGCTTGCGGGTGGCCTGCAGTTGCCGGAAAGGAAGTTCCAGCTGGAGCACTGCCTTCAGGTCGCCCTGGAAAAGATGCCGGGCAAGGTGAAGTCGGCAGAGCTGGAGGTGAAGGGCGGCATTCCGCAATACGAGTTCGAGATCGAATCGCTGATCGACGGCAAGACCTGGGAAGTCGAATGCAGCGCCGAGACAGGTTCGCTGGGCGAGATCGAACGGGACGTCGAGCGGGACGATCCGGCGTTCGTGACGGCCGCGCGCCTCACGCTGAAGGAAGCAGTGGACCGGGCGTTGGCCAGGCACCCTGGCCATGCCAGCGAGGTCGAGTTCGAGGTTTCACCCGACGGTGGCGCCTGGTACGAGATCTCGATTCTCTCGGGCGGGCGCAATCTGGAAGTCACCGTCAACGCCGCCACCGGCGAGATCATGGAAGTGAAGGACGAGGCCGACGAGCAGGAGATCTACCAGATCGGCGGTGAATGAGGTGTTCCCGGTGAGCGATCGCTCACCTCTCTAGGTGTTCGCGACAGGGGGCAGCGGGACCGGACAGGGGCCGCTGCCCAGATTCCTTCCTCACTCTTGACACATTCCGTAACGCGAATTACTCTCATTTTGAATCGCGTGACACGGAATATCGGTTCTTCGTGCGCCGCTTGAGCGAAGCCTCGCTGCGGCCTACGGCACGACGTTCCCGCGCCCGGAACCCTTCGAACAACCAGCCAGCCGCGCGCCAGCCAATCCCTGCGGAACACCACCCATGCAATCCAGAACAGCTGCCGGAGGCGGCCTGCGCACGAGCGCGCTTCTCGCCCTTGTCATGTCCGGACCGACGCTGGCCCAGACGGCGATAGACAAGGACCAGAAATCCGACCTCAAGGTCCCCACGGTCCAGGTCCGCGGCAAGGCGGTCACCGAAACCTACCAGGCGGGCACCACCACCGTCGGCAAGGTGCCGCTGGCACCGCGTGACATTCCGCAGTCGCTCACCACGGTGACGTCCCAGCTGATGAAGGAACGTGGCGCCGACACGATGAAGGAAGCGCTTCGCAACGTGGCCGGACTCACCTTCAACGCAGGCGAAGGCGGCCGCATCGGCGACAACATCACCTTGCGCGGCTACTCGGCGGTGGGCGATCTGTATCTGGACGGGATGCGCGACATCGCGCAATACAACCGCGAGACGTTCAATCTCGAGCGCATCGAGGTCTTGCGCGGCTCCGCGTCCATGATCTACGGGCGCGGCTCCACGGGAGGGATCATCAACCAGGTGACCAAGACGCCGCTCGCCACCGACCGCTACAGTGCGTCCGTCACTCTGGGCACGTACAGCTACAAGCGGATCCTGGCAGACCTCAACAAGGGTCTGAGCGACACGAGCGGCTTCCGGCTCAATCTGATGAAGACGGACGCAGAGAGTTTCCGCAGCGGCGTATCGCAGGACCGCTGGGGTGTCGCCCCGGCGTACGTGTGGGGTGCCGGCACCCAGAACGAGATCTACCTCGCCTATTACAAGCTGCGGGAGGACAACGTTCCCGACTTCGGCATTCCCTATTTCCAGGGTAAACCCATCCCGGTGCCGACGGACCGCTTCTACGGTCTCGCGAACGTCGACTACGAGCGCAACGACACGGGCATCGCCACGGCGGCGTACACCCATCGCTTCAGCGCCGACACGAATATCCGGACCGTCCTGAGGCATGCCGACTACAAGCGGGACCTGCGCGCGGTCGCGCCGCGGCTGGCAGGCGGCACGACGATCCTCACCGACGCCACGACGATCAACCGGCAGCGGCAGTGGCGCAGCGGCGAAGAGAAGACGCTCACGAGCCAGACCGACCTCACGACGAAGTTCGACGCACTGGGCATGAACCACCTGCTCCTGGCCGGCGTGGAACTCGTCCACGAGGACGCGACGCGGTGGAACAACGCATCCTCCGTGGCGATCCCGTCCACCACGGTCGGCGGCCCGAATCCCTATCTCACGCTGCCGTCCAACTACTTCGACCCTGTCACGCGGACGGGACAGGTCTGGTACAAGGCCAACACCATCGGCATCTACGCGCAGGACGTCGCCCAGTTCGCCCCGAACTGGAAGGCGGTCATCGGCGCGCGCTACGACAACTTCTCGGCCGACTACGACCGTCCCGCGCCCGCGGGTCCGCTGTCACGGACCGACAAGGTGTGGAGCTACCGTGTGGGTCTGCTGTATCAGCCGACCGACTGGGAGTCGTACTACGCGTCGTACGGGACCTCGTTCAATCCGTCCGGCGAGCTGTACGCGCTCGACGACCGCGGCGCGAACACCCCGCCCGAGAAGAACCGCAACGTCGAGGTCGGCGCGAAGTGGGAACTGCTTCAGGGCGACCTTTCGGTCCGCTCCGCGATATTCCGGTCCGAGAAGACCAACGAGCGCAACACCGACCTCGCCGTGACCGTCGAGCAGAACCTGCTGGCCGGCAAGCGGCATACGGACGGCGTCGAACTGGAACTGGCCGGCCGCATCACGCCCGAGTGGCAGATGTTCGGCGCCGTCGCCTTCATGACCGCCAACATCGACGCCGCCACGGGCCAGCAGGCCAATACGCTGAACAAGGTGCCCATCAACACGCCCAACCACACGTTCAACCTCTGGACCGTCTACCGCTGGGGCGACTGGCGGTTCGGCGGGGGCGTCGAGGGCGCGGGTCTGCGCTACGCCAACACGACCAACACCAACTCGCTGCCCTACTATGCCCGCTGGGATGCGATGGTCGCCTACGAGCAGCCGTCGTACACCGTCCGCACCAACCTCTACAACGTGTTCGATCAGTCGTACTACGAAGGCGTGTACCAGGGCCACACGGTGCCGGGCATCGCGCGCGCCATACGCGTGACGTTCGAAGTGAAGTTCTGAGAGAGGGATCCGGATGCTGCTCCACGTTCCCGAAGTCCTGTCCGCCGAGGCCGTCGCGCACGTCCGGTCCCTCATCGACACAGCTCCATGGTCCGATGGCCGGATCACGGCGGGCACGCAGTCGGCGAAGGTGAAGAACAACGAGCAGCTTCCGCAGGAATCGGAAGCGGCGAAGGCGGCCCGGGAGATCATTCTGGCCGCCCTGGACCGTTCCGCGCTGTTCATCACCGGCGCGCTCCCCAGGGCGATCTACCCGCCTCTCTTCAATCGTTACACGGGAGCGGCGAACTTCTTCGGCAATCACGTGGACAACGCCGTCCGGACCAACCCCGTCACGCGCGAGAACGTCCGCACCGACGTGTCCGTCACCCTGTTCCTGTCCGATCCGGACGACTACGACGGCGGCGAACTCGTGATCGAGGACACCTTCGGCCTGCAGACGGTGAAGCTGCCCGCCGGCGACCTCATCCTGTATCCCTCTTCGAGCGTGCATCGGGTCGAACCCGTCACGCGCGGGGCAAGGGTCGCGTCGTTCTTCTGGGTGCAGAGCTTCATCCGCTCGCCGGAACAGCGCCGCCTGCTCTTCGACATCGACATGTCGGTGATGGAACTGCGCGCCGCGGACGGAGAGACGGATGCCGTCGTGCGTCTCACGTCCTGCTATCACAACCTGCTGAGGATGTGGGCGGAGAACTGAGGATTCCCATCCCTCGGAAAGCGCCGTCCGCGCTACGGCGCGAAGGCGGGCGGAACGCGGGGGCGCGCGTGCTCGCCGGTCAGTACAACAGCACGCTCATCCTCTCCTCCTCCCAACTGCGCTCGTCCGGAGACGCGACGGCATCGAGATCTGCGAGCGTCGACCCGGCATCGTCGACCCACGTGCGCAGGAGTTCGCTGCCGTTGATGAGATCGATGGCCAGGCGATCGCGCTCGTACTCGTACGGAAAGTCCCGCCACAGCGGATAGCCGGGCTGCAGCATCCGCAGTGCCTTGAACGCCATCGCCTGCAGCCTCCAGGGACGAAACGCCGCGTGGTCGTACGCGCCGTCTTCCACGTGCACCTGCACGCCCGAACACAGCTTGCCCACATGCTTGTGGAAGGTCGGTTCGAACCAGTATTCGCGCAGCCGGCAGCCCGCCACGTTTCCCAGTTTCCGGATCTGCCCGATCCACTGGCGCGCGTTCACGTCGGGAGCACCGAAAAGTTCCAGCGGCCGTGTCGTTCCGCGCCCTTCCGACAGCGTCGTTCCCTCGAGCATCACGGTGCCCGCATAGCAGCGCGCCATCGAGAGATTCGGCGCGTTGGGGCTCGGATTCACCCACGTGCGCCCGCCCAGCGGCCAGCCGAATCCGGGCGCGGCCTCCGGCTGCCACCCTTCCATCGTCACGACGCGGTAATCCACATCGAGCTCGAGTGTCCGGACGAACCAGTGGCCGAGTTCTCCCATCGTGAGTCCGTGGCGCATCGGCATCGCACCGGCGCCCACGAAGCTCTCCCAGCCCGGCCGCAGACGGAGCCCTTCGACGGGCCGCCCGGCGGGGTTGGGCCGATCGAGCACCCACACGCTCTTGCCGGTCGCCGCGGCGGCCTCGAGCACATAGCGCAGCGTGGTGACAAACGTGTAGATCCGGCATCCGAGATCCTGCAGATCCACCAGCATGACGTCGAAGCTGTCCAGCATGGCCGCGGTCGGCCTGCGCACCTCCCCGTACAGGCTGAACACGGGCACGCCGTGGACCGGATCTTCGTAATCGGGCGATTCCACCATGTTGTCCTGCTTGTCGCCGCGCAGGCCGTGCTGCGGGCCGAAGGCTGCGGTGATGTTCAACCCCGGGAGCGTGGCGAGCGCGTCGAGCGAGTGAGTGAGGTCCGCCGTCACGGACGCCGGATGCGCGAGCAGCGCGACACGGCGGTTTTCCAGCGGCCGGCGCAGCGCCGCATCGTCGAGCAGTCGATCGATTCCGAACTTCAAGTGCCGGTTCCTTCCTTCGAGAAGATGAGGGCATCGTCCACGGCAGCGAACGCCTGCGGATGATGGAAATCGGGTTTGCCTGCAGGATGCCGCAACGCCCAGTACGACAGCCGGCCGTCCGAATTCTGCACCACGGCGGACAGCGCAATACGCATCTGCGGGCTCCCGGCCGCCTTCGCGAAGAACGCGTGGGGCAACCGCGCCGTCAACCACAGACGGTCGCCGTCCCGCTCGAAGACGGTGGCCGCTTCGCCGTCCGGGCGCCATGCGTTGCGGACCCGGTAATCGTCGAAACCGTAGGCCGCCCATTCGCCGGAGGGCGAAAAATTGAACTCCCGGTACGCGGGTCCCGCATCGGGCTTGAGGAAGACCTCGAAGCAGGTGCGGCGCCAGAGCTCGTCCCGGAAGACCGGCGGCCTCAGCCGAGGGATGTCCAGCGAATCGGTCCGCCCGCATAGCACGTAAACCAGTGCGAGCGATCCGTCGTCCTGCAGGGAGACGGTGGCCTCGATGGAGTCCACCTCCGGTTCCGGGGTCGAGGGATGGCAGCTCAGTGCCGCGCGCGAAGTGAGGGACATCAGACGAAGACAGGCGCGAGGGCCGTCAGAAGGATGGCAGGCGGAACGACATAGCGCAGCAGCGAAACGAGCACCCGCGAGGCAGCGGCGCCCAGGCGGAGCTCGTCGACGAGAACGTTTGCGGGGAGAACCCATCCGGCGAAGATCGAGATCGCGAGGCCCGTGAGCGGCAGCATCACGTTCGACGTGAGGTGGTCCACGAGGTCATAGACGGTGGCGGTCTCGAACCCCGACACCATGCCCAGCGGATGCCACTGCGCCCACTCGTTGAACGAGAAGACGGTGGCCAGCCCCGCAACGAAACAAGCGAGCGATGCAGCAAGGCATGCGCGAGGGCGGGTCCAGCCGAAACGCCGCACGAGCGGAGCCACCACCAGTTCCAGCATCGAGATGGCGGAGGCGAGCGCGGCGACCAGCAGCAGCACGAAGAAGGCCACCGCCACGAGCGTGCCGAAGGGCATGCGCGCGAACGCGAGCGGAAGGGTCACGAAGACGAGGCCGGGACCGGCCGCCGGATCCAGTCCGTTGGCGAACACGATGGGAAACACGGTGAGCCCGGCAAGAAACGAGATGGCCGTGTCACCGAGCACCGAGACGACCGCCACCTGCCGGAGATCGACCTCGGGGCCACCGTAGGCCGCGTACGTGATCATGAGCCCCATGCCGACGCCGATGGAAAAGAACCCGAGCCCGAGCGCATCCAGCGCGCTGCGCGCGTTGAAACCCGCGGGATCGAAGCGCAGCAGGAAGTCGACGGTTCGCGCCACGTCGCCCTCCACGACCGAATAGCCGGCGAGGAAGATCATCAGCACGGCCAGCAACGGCATCAGGATTTTCGACGCCGCCTCGATTCCGCGGACGACGCCCCGCGCCACGATGGCCGCCGTCAGCGCCAGAAACACGGCCTGATAGGCGATGAGAGAAAGCGGCGAGGCGAGAAACTCGTCGAAGCGCTGCGCCACCCGTTGTGGTTCGGTGCCCGGCAGGCCCTGCACCGCGGTCTGCAGCGCGTAGCCGAGTGTCCACCCGCCGATCACCGCGTAGAAGCTCAGCACCAGAAAGCCGGTGGCCACGCCGACCACACCGATCCACGTCCACCGGCGGCTGGCGCGGTGCCGCGCAGCAAGCACACTCAACGCGGTCGCGGGATCCCCCTGGCCGCGGCGCCCGAGCGCAAACTCGGCGAACATGAGGGGCACGACGATCAGCACCAGTCCGAGGAGATACAACAGGACAAACGAGCTGCCGCCGTTGGCGCCGACCTCGTAGGGAAACTTCCAGATGCTGCCCAGGCCGACGGCCGATCCTATGGTGGCCAGGATGAAGCCGAGCCTGCCCGTCCAGTGGTCCTGCCGCCGCGCCGTTGGGTTTTCCATGGGGCCGAATCGTACGGCATCGGCCCCGGGGTTCGACCCGTCAGGATGCGCGATTCACGAAAGCCCGCCAGCTCCCCAGATGGGTGATGTCCTCCGCGCCCTCCGCCGCCACCGCCTCGCACACGAACCCGTGCACGGAACCGCCGTTCTCCAGCTGCACCGTGCCGATGCCCAGGGGTGACGGAATGCCGGTCACGAAACTGCCGAACGCGGTGGCAGGCAACGACCAGATCTCCATCTCGACGCTTCCGCCGCCTTGCGCGACACGCACCATGCCCGGCCGCTTCGGGGGCCCGCCCGGCAGCGCATAGAACCGGTAGCAGGGCGCGCTGCGGACCACGGCTTCGAGCTTTCCGCCGCGCGACGTGAGTTGGGGGTTGAGCGGCAGCCCGGACATGTGTGCCCCGCACACGGCCACGCGCACCAGGCCGCTGTCGGCGATTCGAGGCACGGCCGCCGCGTCGCGAGCAAGTGCATGGCCGGTCGCACCGCCCGTCTCGACCTTCGCGGCCTGCAGCCGTCCCGCAAGGCCCAGCAGGGCGTCGTCCCTGAATGCCGGTGCAAACAGCGTCACGCCGAATGGCATGCCCGTGGGGGTGAAACCTGCCGGCACGGCCGTGGCCGAGTAGTCGAGCAGGTTCATGAAATTCGTGTAGTAGCCGAGGTTCGAGTTGAGCCGGATCGGATCCGCCTCCACCTCGTCGATCCGGTAGTGGGAGCCGGCCGTCGGCGTCACGATCACGTCCACGCCATCCCACACCTTGTCGGCCGTGCGCTTCAAGATCATCAGGCGGTACAAGGCGTCGTAGGCATCCGCCGCCCGCCAATCGCGGCTCTTGCCCACGATCTGTCGCGTGACATCGTGCAGTTCCGACTCGTTGGAGTCGAAAAACGCGCGGATCGCCGCGTAGCGTTCCGCCACCCAGGGCCCCTCGTACAGCAGGCGGGCCGTCTCCAGCATGGGGCGGATGTCCACCTCTGCCGCGACACCGCCGAGCGCCTCCAGCGTGCGAACCGCCTCCCCGAACAGATGCTCGTACTGGGCATTGCCGAAGAATTGCAGCGCCCCGGCGTCCGGTACGCCGAAGCGGAATCCGGCGGCGAGCGGGAACCCGCCGGGTCCGGCGGGCCGCGAGAAGGGGTCCGCCTCGTCGAACGCCGCCGCGACCGCCATCACGCGAGACGCATCGGCCGCCGTGAGCGCGAACACCGAGACCGTGTCGAGCGATCTGCAGGCCGGCACCACGCCCTGTGCGGACAGCAGCCCGCGCGTGGGCTTGTGGCCGATGAGATTGTTGAATGCCGCCGGAACGCGTCCGGACCCCGCCGTGTCGGTGCCGAGGCTGAAGCTCGCGAGGCCCATGGCCACGGCCACCGCCGAACCGGCGCTGGACCCTCCGGACACATACGCCGGATCGAACGCGTTGCGGCAGGCGCCATACGGGGAGCGCGTGCCCACGAGCCCCGTGGCGAACTGATCGAGGTTGGTCTTGCCCAGCGGAAGGGCGCCGGCAGCGATCAGCCGCTGCACGACCGTCGCGCTGCCTGACGGGGTGTACGCGAAGGCCGGACACGCCGCCGTGGTCGGCGTTCCTTCCAGATCGATGTTGTCCTTGATGGCGAACGGAATGCCGTACAGGGGCAGCGAAGAAGGATCCTTGCCCGCGAGCGTCTGCGCGTAGGCGCGGAGCCGGGATTCCGGAAGACGGTGTATCCAGACCCGGTGAGCGTCTTCGGCATGGAGCCGGGGGATCAGCGCCTCCACGAGATCCACCGGAGTGAAGCCGCCGCTGCGATAGCGCTCGGAGAGCGCGGCGATGCTAAGGTCGATGCCCTTTGCCATGGTTCCTTCCTTGTCGTTCAGTCTTCCACCAGTACGGCGAGATCCTGTCCCGCCGACACCTGTCCGCCTTCCCGGCAGAACAGGCGGACCACCGTGCCGTTCGCGGGCGCCTGCACGGGGATCTCCATCTTCATGGACTCCACGATCACGATCGTGTCGCCCGCCGCCACGCGCTGCCCTTCCTGCACCGGCACGCGCCACACGTTGCCCGCCACGTGCGTCGCGATCGCGCGGCCGTTCGGCGGCAGGTCGAGTTCGCTGTCCGCCGCCGCCTGCGCCACCTGGACGTCCGTGGCAATCTCGGACTGTCCGCTCGCACGCCAGCGCTCGCGCTCGGCCTCGAAAGACGCCTGCTGCCGCTCCTTGAAGGCGGTGATGGACGCGGCGTTTTCCGCCAGGAAGCGGTTGTATTCGCCCAGGCGGAACTCGCCCTCCTCGACCTGCAGACGGTAGCGCCCGAGCGGAAAGTCCTCCCGCATGCGCAGCAGCTCGCGTTCGCTCACCGGATGGAAGCGGATCTGGTCGAAGAAGCGCAGCAGCCAAGGCTTGCCATCGCGAAAGTCCGTGGTCTGCCGGTACCGGTTCCACATCTGCACCGTGCGCCCCACGAACTGGTATCCCCCCGGACCCTCCATCCCGTACACGCATAGGTAGGCGCCGCCGATGCCCACGGCGTTCTCCGGGGTCCACGTGCGCGCCGGGTTGTACTTCGTCGTCACGAGCCGGTGACGCGGGTCCACCGGCGTGGCCACCGGTGCGCCGAGATAGACGTCGCCCAGACCCATCACCAGATACGACGCGTCGAACACGATGCGCTTCACGTCCTCGATGCTGTCGAGCCCGTTGATGCGCCGGATGAATTCGATGTTGCTGGGGCACCAGGGCGCATCCTTGCGCACCGACTGCACGTACTTCTCGATGGCGAGGCGCGTCGCGGAGTCGTCCCACGACAGCGGCAGATGCACCGTGCGCGTGGGCACCACCATGTCCTCCACGGCCGGCAACTCCCGCTCGGCTTCCTCGAGCAGACGCAGCAGCCGCTCGAGCGGCAGCGTGCGGTCGTCGAAATGAACCTGCAGCGAACGGATGCCCGGCGTGAGGTCGACGATGCCGGCAACCCGCCGCGCCTCCAGCCACGTCATGAGCGCGTGGACGCGGAAGCGCAGATTCAGATCCAGCTTGAGTTCGCCGTACTCCACCAGCAGCCAGCGATCGCCCGATTGCCGGTAGACGACGTCGGGTCGCGCGCCCTCGGCGGCGAGCCGGCCCAGAATCGGCGCGGAGAACCGGTCCGGGCGCGCCGCAGGAATGCGCGCCGGCCGGCGAAGGGTCTTCAACGTGCTTGCAGCGATGGCGCTCTGACCGGTCGCCCAGGCCTGGTCCACGCGGACGAAACGCACGCGGTCGCCAGGCTTCAGCTGGCCGGTCTTCCAGAGTTCCGTATCCGCGATCACGGCCGGGCAGACGAAGCCCCCGAGGCTCGGACCGTCGGGCCCGAGGATCACCGGCATGTCCCCGGTGAAATCGATGGCGCCGATGGCGTACGCGTTGTCGTGGATGTTGGACGGGTGCAGCCCCGCTTCGCCGCCATCGCTGCGCGCCCACTGCGGTTTGGGTCCGATGAGTCGCACGCCCGTGCGGCTGGAGTTGTAGTGCACCTCCCAGTCGGTTTCGAAGAACGTCTCCACGTCCCTGTCCGTGAAGAAGTCGGGCGCTCCGTGCGGACCGTACAGCACGCCGATCTCCCAGCATTCCTCGTAGCGGGGTATCAGATCGTCACGCAGGACGGCATCGCGCGGCCGTATCGCCTTGGCGTCCAATGGAAGGACATCGCCGGCGCGCAAGGTGCGGCCCGCGTGACCACCGAACTGCCCGAGCGTGAACGTGGAGCGCGACCCCAGGTACTGCGGAACGGCGATGCCGCCCGCCACGCCCAGGTAGGTCCGGAGCCCCGGGCCGGCGATGCGTCCGAGCCGCAGAACGCTTCCTGCCTCGACCCGATGCGTGCGCCAGAACGAAAGCGGCTTGCCATCCAGTTCCGCCGTCATGGCGGCACCCGCGAGCACGAGGGTGGTCGCACAGTTGAACCTAAGCGTCGGTCCGCTGGCCGTGCATTCGAGGCCCGCCGCATTCTCGTCATTGCCCAGCAAACGGTTCGCGAGCCGCAGCGCGAGACTGTCCATGGGGCCCGACGGCGGAACGCCTATGGCCCAATACCCCACGCGACCCGGCCAGTCCTGGACCGTGGTCTGGACTCCCGGCTCCAGCACGTCGATGGTCGCGGGCCTGTAGTCGAAACCTGCGAGATGGCGCGTGGTGACGCGGCCTTCGGTGAACACCGGTTCGGCGACCACCTGCCGCAGGTATTCGAGGTTGCACTCGATGCCGCCGACGCTCGTGCGCGACAGCACGTCCCGCAGCGTGGCGATGGCCGCCGCGCGATCCCGACCGCGCACGATGATCTTGGCGATCATCGGGTCGTAATAGGGAGGGACTTCCATCCCGCGCTGGACCCAAGTCTCGACGCGGGCATCGGAGGGAAACTCCGCCGCGGTCAGCACGCCGCTCGATGGCTGGAAGTTCTTGGCCGGATCCTCGGCGTAGACACGCACCTGTATGGACGCCCCTCGCGGCCTTGCGGCAAAGCCGGCGAGATCGAGATCCCCTGCCGCCTGCCGGACCATCCATTCCACCAGATCGACGCCCGTGACTTCCTCCGTGACGCCGTGTTCCACCTGCAGGCGCGTGTTCACCTCGAGGAAGTAGAACTGGCCCGTCTGCGCATCGAGCACGAACTCTACGGTGCCGGCCGACTGGTATCCCACCGCTTCGCCGAGTCGGACGGCCGTCTGGAGAAGGCGCTTTCGGGTCGCCGGCGCCAACCCGGGTGCGGGCGTTTCCTCGATGACCTTCTGGTTGCGGCGCTGCGCGGAGCAGTCGCGTTCGCCCAGGGCGACCACGTGCCCCCGGCCATCGCCGAAGATCTGGACTTCGATGTGGCGCGCTTCCGCCACGAACTTCTCCAGGAACATCCCGCCATCCTTGAAGTTCGCACGCGCCAGACGCCCGACGGCCTCGAAGGCCTCCGCGAGATCCTGCTCGCTCCACACGAGCCGCATGCCGATCCCGCCCCCGCCCCCGGTGCTCTTCAGCATCACCGGGTAACCGATGCGGGCGGCTTCGGCGCGGGCATGGCCGATGTCGGCCAGCAGGCCCGAACCCGGAAGCAGCGGAACGCCGGCACGCTCGGCGAGTTCCCGTGCCGTGTGCTTCAGTCCGAACGCGCGCATCTGCTCCGGTGTGGGCCCGATGAACGCGATGCCGGCATCGCGGCAGGCCTGTGCGAAGTCGGCGTTCTCGGACAGGAAGCCGTAACCGGGATGAATCGCTTCGGCACCGCTCTCGCGTGCCGCTTCGAGGATCCGCTCGACGCGCAGATAGCTCTGAGCGGCAGGCGGCGCTCCCACGCACACCGCTTCGTCGGCCTGCGAGACGTGCAGCGAAGCCGTGTCGGCTTCCGAGTGGATCGCGACCGACCCGACGCCCATCCTGCGCAGGGTCCGGATCACGCGGCACGCGATGGCGCCGCGGTTGGCAATCAGGACTTTCTTGAACATGAATCGATGACCTGCCCTATCCCGTATTGACGTTTCGACGTGCGGGTGTACCTGGCACCCGCGACCGACGGCGGACGATCACGCCGTCGCGCCGTCCCACACCAGCAAGCGCACAGGCGTCGGGTTGTAGGCGTTGCAGGGATTGTTGAGCTGCGGACAGTTGGAGATGAGGACGATGACGTCCATCTCAGCGCGCATCTCCACGTACTTGCCGGGCGCGGAGATGCCGTCCTCGAACGTGAGTCCGCCGGTGGGCGTGACGGGCACGTTCATGAAGAAGTTGATGTTGTGTGTGATGTCGCGTTTCTCGAGACCGTGCTCGTGGTGATGCGTGATGGCCTGCATGAAGTTGTCCCGGCACGCGTGCATGAAGCGCTTCTCCAGCGCGTAACGCACGGTGTTGCTCTCCTGTGCGCAGGCGCCTCCCAGCGTGTCGTGCCGGCCGCAGGTGTCCGCGACGATCGTGAGCATCGCGTTGCCTTCGGTGGAATAGAGCGTGGTTCCCACCGTGAGGTACAGATTGCGGTTGCGCTGGATCGTGTCCACCGCGCTGTATCGCTCCTCGCGATCCGCCGCGCTGTAGAAGAGCGTGTCCACGGCCTGGTTGCCTTCGAGATCCAGGATGCGGAAGACCTGACCCTGGCGGATGACTTTCATCCAGGGCTCGCCCGCGGGGCAGATCTCGTCGATCACGGCCTTGGCCGGGTTCAGCGTGCTTTCGGTCAGCATGTTCTTCGATTCTCCGTGTCGGTGGCTCGCATCGCGGGCCGCAGGCGCGCTGCCGCGTGCGCGGCCCGCGCGAAATTTCACTGGGCGAAGTAGCGCTCCGTGTTGGCAAAGGCCCGGCCGTTCTCGGCCCTGTGGCGGCGGCACACGTCAGCGGCACCGGCCAGACCGCAACGCCACGCCGTGATCTTCAGCGGCTTGGGCGCCCATCCGGCCGCATCGTCGAGCGGGTGCGGGCAAGTCGAAAGCACGACCAGCGCGTGCATGTCGAGACGCAGGTCGACGAACTGTCCGGGCGCCCGATGCGCACGGTCGAAGTGCAGGCCGCCATCGGCATCCGCGGTGACCTTGCTGAACCAGTTGAGGTTGGCATGAAGATCCCGCTTTCCGAGTCCCTGCCGCGCGAGTTCCTTCAGCAGCCCTTCGCGCCCGCTGCGCGTCATGTCGTTGCGGAATTCCTGATAGCGCCGGCGGCCGTAGCGCGCATCGAGCGTCGCATCGTCCATCACGCCGCAGACGGTGTCGTGCCAGCCGCAGGTGTCCTCGATCACGGAACCGATCACCCGGCCCATATCGGTGAACAGGGCGTTGCCCTTTGTCAGGAAGGCGGTGTGCTGCGCCTTGAGCGTGTCCGGCATGTTGTAGCGCTCGAACCGCTCCTCGTGATTGAAAAGCAGCATGGCGCAGTTGGCGCCGCCGTCCGCGTCGGTGAGCCGCAGCGCGACGCCGCGGCGCACGACCCCGGACCAATGGCAACCACCCGGCACCGTTTCTTCCCAGAGGATCTCGCCCGCAGGTGGATTCGTTGTGTTCGACATGATCGATGCTCCGTGATGTATCGCTTTGTGCGGTTGTTTGAACCCCACCCTCACCCCCGCCCCTCTACGCCACCCCAGAAAGTCTCACGACTTTCCGGGGGCCCCGCCGAAGGAGAGGGGAGTTACCTGCGCTGCGCGCGTCTCGGACTGCCCATCCTCACCCCCGCCCCTCTACGCCACCCCAGAAAGTCTGCGACTTTCCGGGGGCCCCGGCCCGAAGGAGAGGGGAGTTGCCTGCGCTGCGCGCATCCCGGACTGCCCACCCTCACCCCCGCCCCTCTGTTCCACCCCATGACGTCTCGCGGCTTTCGAGGGGCCCCGACCCGGCGGCAAGAGGAGTTGCCCGCGCTTCGCGCCTCCCGGATCACCCCTCACTTCGCCCGCAGCAGGTCCCTTCCCCTTCAGTCCGGGGCCCCCGGAAAGTCAGAGACTTTCTGGGGTGGATCGGAAGGACAGGATGGGGGTGGGTTCCCCCGTGCCCAGGGACCAGGGCCTGGAGTCCGGGGCCCCACCCCTAGAACAGCTTCATGTACCTCTTCAGTTCCCACTCCGATACTTCGGTGTGGTAGTCGATCCATTCCCTCCGCTTGAAGTCCGCGTACGTCCGGAACATCCGCTCGCCCATGACCGCCTTCGACAGCGGATCCGCCTCGAACGCGTCCACGGCCTCGTCCAGTGTCCGCGGCAGCCACGTGATGCCCCGCTCGCGCAGTTCCGCATCCGATTTGAGATACATGTTCTCGACGTTGGGCTCGCCGGGATCCAGACCCTCGCGGATACCTTCGAGCCCGGCCGCCAGCACCATGGCCGCGCCCAGATAGAGATTCGACGAGATGTCCGCGGCGCGGCACTCGACGCGGCCGCCGCCCAGGGGAATGCGCAGCATGTTCGTCCGGTTGTTGTTGCCGTAGCAGACGAACACGGGCGCCCAGGTGAATCCGGACATGCTTCCCTGCTTCACCAGCCGCTTGTAGCTGTTCACCGTCGGCGCGATCACCGCGCAGATCGCCGGGGCGTGGCGGAGGATGCCCGCGATGAATTGATATCCCAGCGTCGACAGGCCGCAGCCGCGCGGGTCCTGCGGATCCTCGAAGAGGTTGCGGCTGCCGTCGGGGGTCGCCAGCGACATGTTGTAGTGCGCCCCCGAGCCGGTACGATTTCGGAACGGCTTGGGCATGAAGGTCGCGAACCAGCCGCGCCGATGGGCAAGCTCGCTCACCATCATGCGGAAGAACGTGTAGCGGTCCGCCATGGTGAGCGCATCGCTGTACATGAAGTCCGTCTCGAACTGCCCGTTCGCATCCTCGTGGTCGAACGAGTAGACGTCCCACCCCATGTCGTTCATGGCCTGCACGAGTTCGTCCAGGAACGAATAGTTGTCCAGAAAGCCGCGCAGGTCGTAGCAGGGCTTGTCCAGCACGTCGCGCTCGCTCACCGGCACCGGCTTGCCATCCGGTCCTTCCTTCAGCACGAAGAACTCGGTCTCGATGCCCATGTTGAACCGGTAGCCGAGCTTCGCGCACTCCGCGAGCTGGCGCTTGAGGATGCCGCGCGAGCATGCCTCGAACGGCGCTCCCTGCAGCCACAGATCGGAAGCGAACCAGGCGATCTCCCGGTTCCAGGGGAGGATCGTGCACGAGCCCGCGTCGGGGTGCGCCGCGACTTCCTCATCGCTCACTTCCTGCGGCACGCCGTCCAGCGCCGCGCCCGTGAACAGCTCCGATCCCCGCATCATCTGGCCGAGATGGTTCAGCGGGACGATCTTGGTCTTGGATACGCCGTGGATGTCGGCGAAGCTCGCCAACGCATACTTCACGCCCTGTTCGGCCAGCTTTGCCCTCAGCGCTTCGACGCCGGGCAGATCTTCGGCTTTCACTTCAGCTCTCCATGTGGTGCGATACGCCGCGGCTCTCAGCCCGCGGACATCTGATCCAGCAGGTCGGTGTCGGTCTTCATCCCCGAGGTCTCGCGGATGCGCTCGAGAATCTCCCGCTTCATGTCGAGGAACTCGCGCGTGTGCTTGAGTTCCTGGTGCCGCGGTCCGGTGAAGGGCACCTTGTAGATGGTGTCGATGCGGCCCGGGCGCGGCGCCAGCAGGACGATCCGCTGCCCGAGATAGATCGCCTCCTCCACGTCGTGGGTCACGAAGACGATGGTCGCCTTCTCCAGCTTGAACACGTGCAGGATGAGGTCGTGCATCACCTCGCGCGTCTGCGCATCGAGCGCCCCGAAGGGCTCGTCCATGAGCAGGATCTCCGGCTTGGGCATCAGGGCGCGCGCGATGGCGACCCGCTGCTGCATGCCGCCGGAGAGCTGGCTCGGATAGGCGTGCGCCATGGACGACAGACCGACGAGATTGAGCAGCGCGTCCGCGCGCCCGCTCGCGCGCTCCACGTCGGCGGACGTGAGGTTCTCCCGGTTCACCTTGAGCCGGCGGGTGAAGCGGATGTTGTCCATCACGTCGAGCCAGGGATACAGGCTGTAGTGCTGGAACACCATGGCCCTGTCCGCGCCCGGACCGCTCACCTTCTTGCCGCCCGCGACGATGTCGCCGCTCGTGTGGTACTCCAGTCCGCCGATGATCCGCAGCAGCGTCGACTTGCCGCAGCCCGAGGCGCCGACGAGCGTGACGAACTCGTTGTCCTGCACGTCGAGATCCACGTTGTCGAGCGCCACGACCTTCTGCGCCCCCTCGAACACCTTGCCCAGACCGCGGATGCGAATCTTGGGAGTGATGCTCACGACTTGAGATGCATCCATGGGAACGCCTTGCGATGGCAGAAGCGAAACAGTTGATCGATGACGAGCCCGATGAGGCCGATGAGGATGATGCCGGCGAAGATCTTGTCGGTCTGCAGGAAGCGCTGCGCCTTCAGGATCGCGTAGCCCAGCCCGGAGTTGGCCGCCACCAGCTCGGCCACCACGAGATAGGTCCAGGCCCACCCCATGGTCACGCGCATCGTGTCGAGCAGCGCCGGCTTGGCCGACGGAAGCAGCACGAGCTGGATGATCTCCGAGCGCGTGGCGCCCATCGTCTGCGCCGCTTCGATCTGCGCCGTGGGGACGCGCCGGACGTCTTCCGCCACCATAAGCACCATCTGGAAGAACGTCCCGATGAAGATGATGGCGATCTTCGATCCTTCGTCGATCCCCACCCACAGCATGACCAGAGGAATGAACGCGACGGCCGGCATGTAGCGGATGAAATCGGTGAGCGGTTCCAGCAGCGCCTGAACGGGCCGGAAGGTGCCGATCATCAGGCCGAGCGGCAGCGCGATGACGGCGGACAGCCCCCAGCCGGCCGTGACGCGGTAGATGCTGATCGCCATGTCGCCCAGCAGATGGTCCTCGTCGAGCCACAGCAAGGTGCGGGACCACACCGACCCCGGCGCCGGCATGAACACCTTCTCGACCATGCCGGACGTCGCCACCAGCCACCAGACGAGCAACGGAGCGATGAGGCCGACGGACGCGAACACCCAATAGCGCCGCTGCGTCATCGGCCCGCGTATCGACCACAAGCCGGGCTTCGCGGCCGAAGCTGCTCTGGACATCTCGATTCCTCCGGCTACTTGCCTGCGACTTCCTTGACCAGAGAACCGTCGAGCGCCTTGGCGAACTCCGGTTTGCCTTCGATGAGCTTGTTGTCTTCGAGGAACTTGACGATGGTCGGAGCCGCGCCCAGCAGCGTCCTGGAGGTGGACGTGTCCGTACCGAACGCCTCGAGGTTTTCCTTGGGACCGAAGAAGCGGGTGCCGGGCAGGAACACCTTGTACTCCTCGGGCGTGAGACCGACGATCTTCGACATGATCTTCACCGCCTCGTCGGGGTTCTCGCGGATGAACTTCTCCACGTCGTACCAGGCCTTCACCATGCCGACGAAATCCTTGCGATTGGCGGCGAGCGACTTTTCCTGCACGACCAGCAGATCCGGCACCAGCCCGGGAATCTCCTTGGACGTGAACAGCGCCTTGCCCTTGCCCGACAGTTCGATCTTGTTGACCCAGGGGTTCCACACCGTGGCGGCATCCACGCGCCCGCTCAAGAAGGCGGCGGCGGCATCCCCGGCGGAGAGGTTCACGATCTTCACGTCCGCGGGCTTCATGCCGGCCTTGGTCAACCCGGTCGCGAGCAGGAAGTGCGAGACGCTGAATTCCTCCAGCGCGATGGTCTTGCCCTTGAGGTCCTTGAGGCTCTTGAACTTGGTGCCGGCCATCACGGCATCGTTGCCGGCCGAGTTGTCGTTGACCAGCACGGCCTTCAACGGCACGCCCTTGGCGATCGGCGCCATGGTGTCGGACCACGTCTGACAGTTCGCATCGACCTGTCCCGACGACAGGGCGGCGATGGAATCGCTGTAGTTCGCGAACCAGACGAGCTTCACATTCGCGCCGTGCTTCTTGAAGAAGCCCTTCTGTTCGGCGATGGCCCAGGCGACCCAGCCGGGCCAGTCGCTGTAGCCGACCTTCACTTCGGCAAGAGCGCTGACGGGCGCATACGCGCAGACGGTGACAAGGGCTGCACCGAGCAGCCGGCGGATGTGGCGGAAGGGACGCATCGCGTTCTCCAGACGGATTGGCAAAGGCGAGAGGACCTGCGAACCACTCGGCCTCCCGGGCTTTTGTCCCTCCGTGGAGCCCCGCGTCCTGCACGGGACCGTCGGCTCTCGGACCAGTCAGCGCTGCGCGCCCGGAACCCTAGCCGACAACGACAAGAGCGTCGTGGTGTCCGCTCCTCTCTGGCTTCCTGGATCGCAACGGGCGTGCCACGGCCCCACTCTGCCGCCACCACGGGCCGCAGCGATCACAAGACATTGTTTTGGTTGAGGGGCGGCGGCGTGCTTTCGAGCGGGCGAAAGGCTCACCCCGCGCGCATGGCCCCCGACCCTCGGCACCGCTTCGGTGCGGATGCGCACAAGTCCGGTGCCGGCGCGGTGCGTCGCACGCGCCGGACGGCGCAGGATCAGGCGTAGTGCATTTCCGGTGAAGTGCTGAGGGCGGCCGAGGCCATGCGCTTCCAGCCCTCCATCCACTCCTCGAGTACCGGCGCGGTCATGGGACGTGCGATGTCGTAGCCCTGGCCGTACTGGCACCCCAATGCCTGGAGCACGCTCCAGGCACTGCGTTCCTCGATGCCTTCGGCCACGACACGGGCGTCGAGCCCCTTTGCCAGCGACACGATGGACTGGACGATGGAAGCGTCGCGGCCGCTTCGCTCCAGGCGCGACACGAACAGGCGGTCGATCTTGATCTCGGCGATTTCCAGATCGCGCAGCGATTGCAGCGAGGCCCGGCCGGTGCCGAAGTCGTCGATGGACACCCCGATGCCCGCCCGCATGAACCGGTGCAGTTGTTCCCGCACGCGCGCCGGCTCGCCGCACAACGCGGCTTCGGTGATCTCCAGCGTCAGCAGTTTCGGGTCCATGGCCCGGCTGTCCAGGGCAGCCGCGATCCTCTCGACCAGGCGCTCGTCTTCGAACATGCGGCTGGAGAGGTTCACCGACACAGGGAGTTCGAGTCCGCGCGAAGCCCACTGCCTGGCCTGATCCAGGGCCATGTCCAGGATCGCGAAGGTGACGGGCGAAATGACCGACAGACGTTCGGCCGCGGGAATGAACTGGCCGGGCAGCATCAGCCCGAAGCCGGGGCTCTGCCAGCGTGCCAGCGCCTCGACGCCGACCACCGCGCGCGTTCTGAGATCCACCTTGGGCTGGAACTGGACATGCAGTTCGTTGCGCGACAGCGCGTCGCGGATATGGGAGGCGGAGACCACGGGCGCGCGTTCGGTCTGCGCATCCGCACTGTCGTGCAGTCCGATCTCGAAGCCGCGCCGGGAATGCCTGGCAGTGCCGAGGGCCCGCTGCGCATTGCGCAGCAGGGCAGGACCATCGCCTCCGTGTTGCGGATGAATCGCCACGCCGATCGTCACGCCGGCGGGTACACGAACGCCATCGACAAGAAGCGGGGCACGCAGGGCCGATATGAGCTTCTCGGCAAAGGCCGCCGTACCTTCTGCCGTGGCAGTGCCCAGAAGCAGACACGCGAAGGTTCGCGGGCCCAGCCGGCATACCGAGTCGGAGCGCCGCGCGAGATGAACGAGCCGTCCGGCGAACTGCCTGGCGATGGCGTCGGCATCGCATGGCCGGCCTTGAGCCGCTCCACCCTCGTCCGTCTCCATGTCCAGCACGGCGACGGACAGAGGTACGCTGCCCCGCCCCTGGGCAAGGATGGCCTGGCCGACCCTGTCCATGAACAGGTCCGGCGTCGGCAAGCCCGTTGCGGAATCCCGGAGACGCAATTCCCCCGGAGCGTTCTCGACCTTCATCTGCCCGATCGCTTCCATGACGACACCCTCCCTTCGTCCGGACCGCATGGCCATGATCATAGCCATTCCTGAATTGCCCGGGACGTCAATCGTTTACGCCGCGTTCATGACGATCTTGAGAAATCCTGATGCTGCATTGCAACGGAGAAGCGGTCTTCTCCGCGCCGTCTCGAGGCACCACGATCGCGCGGCGCCGGGCCGGGACGCTCTCGATCGGTGCGCCCAGACGAACGCGGCCCGATGGGGAACGGCGCGCAACCCCATGATTTCTTTAGTCCGCACGGTCCGTCACACTGCCTGGGGGAGATGGCACCGCCCTTGCAAAACACGACAGCAGACGGTGAGCGGTCTCGCGGAATGCCTGCGCGACTTCGTCTAGGAAAGCTAGGGTTCCGGTCTTCGATACGGAAGACGTCTGGTCCGAGAGCGTTCCGGCCTTGCGGCGCAAGGCTCCACGGAGGGAGAAAAGCCCGGGAGAGCGAGACGGCTCCCCATTTTTCCCGATCCGGAAACCAGGAGCCGCTCATGTCGCATCGTCTTTCCCATGTCCTGCGCCGCGCCGGCGCACTCGCCGCCGGCATTGCCGGCACGCTGTTCACCGCCGCCGCGCTGGCCGCGTCCCCCATCAAGATCGGCACCGTCATCTGGATCGGATACGGTCCGTTCTACGTCGCCGATCAGCTGGATCTCTTCAAGAAGTCCGGAGTGAAGGTGACGATGCAGGTCTTCAACGATCCCGCACTGATTCCACCCGCGGTGACGGGCGGATCGGTGGATGGCGGCATGGTCACGTACGACCAGGTGATCAGCTCGGTCGCCAAGGGTTCCACCATGAAGGTCGTGATGCCGATCGACTACTCGAACGGCGGCGACGCGATCGTGGCCACGAAGGACATCACGTCCATCGCGCAGTTCAAGGGTCAGAAGATCGCCTTCAATCCGCTGTCACCGTCGGACTTCCTGCTCTCCTACGCGCTGCAGACGAACAAGCTGTCCGAGAAGGACGTCATGCCGGTGAACATGCCCCCCGAAGGCGTGCCCGCCGGGATGGCATCGGGCGGGGTCAAGATCGGCGTCACCTACGAGCCGAGCGTGTCCGAGATCGTGGCGATGGACGGGGGCAAGAAGTTCCACGTCGTGTTCTCCTCGAAGGATGCGCCGGGCCTCATCACGGACGTGCTGATCTTCAAGGCGGAATACATCAAGAAGAACCCGGCGGTCGTGAAGGCACTGATCCAGGGCTACATCGACGGGCTCGACTACATGAAGAAGAATCCGGCCGAGGCGGCCAAGCTCATCGGCAAGGTCATGGGCGTCTCGGAGAAGGAGGTCATGGAGCAGATGAGCGGCGTGTACAACCCGACGCTCCAGGAGTTCCCCAAGGTCTTCAACAAGAGCACCGAGACCACATCGCTGTACGTGAGCGGCGCGGTCATCTCGAAGATCCTCAAGGCCAAGGGCGAGATCAAGTCCATCCCGAAGACGGAAGACACGATGGATCCGTCCATCGCCACCTCGCTCCTCAAGTGAAACGCGTCCGGATTTCCGTCGGGACGTCCGCATCGTGCCGGCACCGCGTGAGGGGGCTCGCCGCCATTGCGCGCACCGGTGCCGGGGCGCGCGCGGCCGGCGGTCGCTCCTGAAATCCGCGTCTCCAGGCCCTCGTTCCCGCACTCCATCGCCACGCTCGCCATGAAGATCTTCCGATATCCCGGTGGCGCGCTGCCGAACACGGTGGCGCTGTCCTACACCCTGCTCGGTTACGTGTGCGGAATCCATCTGCTCACGGTCGATGCCTGGCTCGCCAATCTCGCCGGCGTGCTGCTGACCGGGCACACGCTCGTCTACGCCGCCTACTACATCCACGAGTTTGCCCACCAGGCAATCTTCCGGTCCGCGGAAGCGAACACGCGCTGGGGCATTCTGATGACGTGGATCACGGGGAGTTGCTACGCCACGTTCGACGCCCTGCGCCGCAAGCACATGCGCCACCACATCGACCGCGCCGACGTCGTGACGCTGGACTACAAGAGCTTGCTGGAACGTTCGCCGCGGTGGGTCTACCGGCTGGTGCTGGCCCTCGAATGGCTGTACGTCCCGGCCGTGGAGTTCATCATGCACGGCTACGTCATGGCCCTGCCGTTTCTCAAGGAAGAACGAAAGGCGGACCGGGGCCGTCTTCTGGCGATTCTCGCGGTGCGGACCGCGGCTTTTGCGGCGCTCGCGTTCGTGAGCGTGAAGGCCGTGCTCCTCTATGCCGTCGCCTACATGATCATGATCCACGCGCTGCGCTTCGCCGATGCCTACCAGCACACGTACGACGCCGTCGCCGTGCTGGAAGGCGGCGAGATCCCCAACGACAAGGTGAGGGACCGCGAATACGAACAGGCCAACACCTACTCGAACCTCGTATCGGTGGCGCATCCCTGGCTCAATCTGCTGCTGCTCAACTTCAGCTACCACAACGCGCATCACGAGCGGCCCATCGTCCCGTGGCATCAGCTGCCCGAACTTCATGCCCAGCTCTATCCCGGCGACTACCGCCAGGTGATCCCGATGATCGATCTGCTGCGCGGCTATCACCGCGACCGCATCTCGCGCATCACCTCCGGAGACTATGGCGAAGTGGGCGACGGGCCAGGCAAGGCGGACAGTTTCCTGGGCGCGGTCGGCGTGTCGTTCCTGACGGCCGTCTGACAGTCACGCTCCGCACCGGCCGATTGGCCACCGCGTTCCCATGCCGCACGCCGCTCCCCGATATGGACTCGAAGACGTGCCCGTCGTCGTGACGGGCGCCGCCAGCGGCATCGGCCGCGGCATCGCCGAAGCGTTCGCTCGTCAGGGGGCGCGGGTCGTCATCGTCGATCGCGACGCCACGAGAGCTGCCGAAACGGCCGAGTCGCTTTCGCGGCATGCGCCAGTGTCGGGACTGGGCGCCGATCTCACCGATGCCGGCGACGTCGCCCGGGTGGCGGAGGGCATCGAGAAGGCCTTGGGACGGATCGGCGTGCTGGTCAACAACGCCGGAACGGAGTATCCGACGCCACTGGACGATGCAGGCCCCGACGCGGTATCGCGCTGGCAATGGCTCATCGACAACAACCTCACGTCGATGGTGCGCATCACGCGTGCACTTCTCCCCTGCATCGAGGACGGCGCCAGCATCATCAACCAATCGTCCATCTGGGGACATTCCGCGGTCGGCGGCTTCTCGGCCTACGTGGCCAGCAAGCACGCGGTCCTCGGGTTGACGCGGTCGCTCGCCTGGGAGCTGGCGCCGCGCCGGATCAGGGTGAACGCGGTATGCCCGGGATGGGTTCGCACGGAGGCCTCGATGCGCTCTCTCGCTTCCATGGCGAAGGACAGAGGGCTGCCGGAGGACACGGTGTTGCAGGAAATCCTCGCAGCCCAGGCGTTCCCGCAGCTGCTGGAGCCGCAGGACATCGCGGGCGCGTATCTCTTCTTGGCCTCCCGCGACGCCCGAAGCATCACGGGCCAGTCTCTGGTCGTCAGCAACGGGGAGCTGATGCACTGATGCCAGGGAAGATCCGATCGATGTGCGTGGTTGCAAGGGAGATCCGGCGGGCGAATGACGCTAAGTTCCGGGCCCGCGGGAGCCTGCGCCGCACGTCGTCGTGCCGCGAACACGCGCTGGCGGCGGTCGACTCCACGAGATGTTGATCCTCCCCTTCGCATCCTGCCTTGCCATCGCCGCTCCCAACTGACACGCGAACCACGTACGCCGATGAAACCTTCCCCACGACCCTACCCTTCACTCGACGGGCGCGTGGCGCTCGTCACCGGAGCAGCCACCGGCATCGGCCGCGCGACGGCGCTGGCGTTCGGACGCGCGGGCATGCGCGTGGCGGTCGGCCATCTGCGACAGGACGCGCTGGCGGACGAAGTGGTCGCCGCGATCCGGTCGAGCGGCGGCACCGCCATCGCCGTGGAAGCGGATGTCGTTTCGTCCGCGGAGGTGGGACGGATGGTCCGGCACGTCGAAGCGGACCTCGGCCCGCTGGACGTGTCGGTGCACAGCGCAGGCGTCATCCAGGAAAAGCCGTTCCTCGAGACGACGGACGAGGACTGGGACTTCGTGGTCGGCGTCGATCTCAAGGGTATCTTCGTATGCTGCCGCGCCGTCTTGGCCGGCATGGCAGCGCGCGGGCGAGGCAACGTGATCAACATCGCATCGGAACTGGGCCACCTCGGCCGCGCGCAATACGCACCCTACTGTGCCGCCAAGGCAGGAGTGATGGGCCTGACGCGATCCCTTGCCCGCGAATTTGCGCCTGCCGTCCGCGTGAACGCCATCGCACCGGGTCCCGTGGATACTCCGATGCTGTCCCTCGACCACATGAGCCCGGAGGTGTTCGAGTCCGAACGAGCGATCCCGGCCGGACGCGTGGGCAGGCCGGAAGAGATCGCCGCGACCGCCTTGTTCCTCGCCTCCGACGAAGCCAGTTTTTTCTACGGGCAGGTGCTGGGGGCCAATGGGGGCGCCAGCATGTGATTCGTCGTCCTCGGTGTACGCGATGCTCCGCATCGCACGTGCACCTCGGCCGGAAGTATTCGTCGTTCGTGTACGCGACCCTGCGGGTCGCACGTGCACGAACGCCGGGAAGTGATCCAACGTCCTCGGTGTACGCGATGCTCCGCATCGCACGTGCACCTCGGCCGGGAGTATTCGTCGTTCGTGTACGCGACCCTGCGGGTCGCACGTGCACGAACGCCGGGAATTGATTCGCGCGACCGCGCGAATCAACTTCAAACCCGATGAACCCGCGAAACCCTCAGTCAGAGAAAAAGCTTGGGACGGCCCGGCGCTTTTTCTTCTCGTGGTGGCGCGGCCCCGCGGGGTCCGCGGAGCGTGATTCTGCGAATGGCCTCGCGAACTCGAACAGCAGGTCCCTTCTCCTTCAAGGAGAAGGACAGGATGAGGATGGGTCCGGGGTCCGGGGTCCGGGGTCCGGGGTCCGGGGTCCGGGGTCCGGGGTCCGGGGTCCCGGGGTCTACGCCCCCATTCCGAACGCTGCCGACGCTCGATCGATCAGCGCCTCGAAACTCGACTTGAGGTGATCCGACATGCGGATCAACCGCGAACGGCCATCCTCCGGATTGTCGATCTCTTCCAGGTAACCCTCGTCGATCGCCCGCTTCACGTACTTCATCGCAGTCTGCACCCCTACGCCCTTGACGTAGCCATAGGCGTCCGTCTTGGGCACCGGACGATCACCCCGCAGCCACAGTTCGGTGAACAGACGCGAGAAGTAGATGTCCGACAGACCCGTCTCCCCGAACGTCTCCACCCACGCTTCGTCCAGCTCGCGCAAACCCTGCAGGAAGCGCCGTCGCCTGTCGTCCTCACGCACCGAAACGGAACGCGTCGACGCACGCGGTGCACCAGGTCTGCCCGCTCCCGGCGCACCCCCTTCGCGCCGCGCTAGCGCGATCCGGGCGGCCTTTGCCTGACGCGTCAGAGCCATGGCGCTTCCGCGTCCGTCACGGCGCGGGACGGAACGATATTTGCATACATTTTTACAGGTATTTTTCCTTTCACAACGGAGGCTACGCCCTCCGTGAAACGTACGCAACACCGGGAGACACCATGTCGGAAGCCATGCAGGAGGCCAGCTACCGCGGCCTGATGCGGGAACGCGAGGGGATCGTTCCTAATACGCTCGCCCTGGGTTACGCGGTCGGGGGCCACGTCCTCGGATTGGCGTTGCTCGTGCAATCTTCGTGGATCGCGGTGGTGGCCGGCATATTGCTCACGGCGCATACCATGGTGATCGCTGCCTATCTCATCCACGAAGCCGCGCACTACACGCTGTTTCGGAATGCCACCCACAACCGCGTGATCGGCGAGATCGTCTCGTGGATCTGCGGGGGTGCCTACGCGTCGTTCGAGCGCATCCGGCACATGCACATCCGCCACCACCGGGACCGGGCGGACGTCACGGTGTTCGACTACAAGTCGCTGCTGCGTGGCCATCCCCTGCTGCGGCGCGTGGTCTACGTGCTGGAGTGGGCCCACCTTCCCGCGGTCGAGCTGCTGATGCACGGACAACTCATGCTCCGCCCGTTCACCCGGCCGCGAGAGCGCGACCGCCGTGGCCGCATCGTCTTCATGCTCCTGACGCGTCTCGCCCTCTTCGCCGCGCTGTTCGCGCTCTCGCCCTGGGCCCTCCTGGGCTATGCGATCGCCTACTGGCTTCTGCTCACGACGCTCAATTTCTTCGATGCGTTCCACCACACGTTCGAGCAGTATTTCACCGACGACGAGCACGTCACCGTGCCGATGAACGGGCGGGACCGCGCGTACGAACAGGCTCACACGTACTCCAACATCGTGTCGCGCCGTTTCCCGTGGCTCAATCTCCTCACGCTCAACTTCGGCTACCACAACGCGCATCACGAACGTGCCGCCGTGCCGTGGTACCGGCTCCCCGCGCTCAATGCGGAACTGTATGGCGAGGCCTCACGCGAGCTGATGCCGCTGTCGGAACTGCTGGGCACGTTTCATCGCAACCGCCTGCGCCGCATCCTCGACGCGGATTACGGTTCCGTGGGTTCCTGCGTGCGGCGTGCGGATGCTTTCGTGGGGGCGCACGGCGTGTCGTTCCTGACCGTCGTGTGACGTGAGACGGAACGGAAACGCGCGGATGGCGGTCGCAGCCCTTCTTCTGAGCGGACTCCTGTGGGGCACGACGTGGATGCCGCTCAAGTACTTCGCCACGCAGGGCCTCACGGGCATCACGGTCACGCTCTGTGCGTACGGGCTGGTCGGCGCCGCGGCCCTCCCCTGGATGTTCCGTCAGCGTGCCGCCTGGTTGCCGCAATGGCGTCTGGTGGCGGGGGTGGGCATGTTCTGCGGACTCGCCAACGCCTGCTTCACCACCGCCATGATGTTCGGCGAGGTCGCCCGGGCGATGCTGCTCTTCTATCTCGTCCCCGTATGGGGCGTATTGGGGGGGTGGCTCTTCCTCGGCGAGAAGATCACCGCCCCACGGTCGCTGGCGGCGGCCATGGCGATCGCCGGCGCCTTGCTGGTCCTGGGCGGACCGGAGGTACTTTCGTCGGCACCGCGTCTGCTCGACTTCGCCGCCATCGGCGCAGGCTTCTTCTACGCCGCCCAGAACCTGTGCGCGCGCGCTTCGGACCGGACACCGGTCCTGCCCAAGATGCTGATGGCGTTCGTGGGGTGCACCGGCGTCGCTGCGTTGCTGTTGCCGTTCACGGGCGTAGGACGCCCCGTGCTCTCCGTTGCGCTGGGACTGGCACTGCTGGCGTTCGCCCTGATCTGGCTGGTCGCCGCCATGTGGACGCAGACCTACGGAGCCAGCCATCTCGAATCCGGCCGGGCGTCCGTGCTGGTGCTCTTCGAACTGCTCGCCGCGGTTGTGACGGCACTGTGGATCGGCGGCGAGCGTCTGGATGCGCTCGGTTGGACGGGCGCCGCTCTGATCGTGATCGCCGCCCTGATCGAGGCGCGCGGCAGCTCCGCGCCTCCGGCACTGGAACACGCATGAACCTCTCCCCCGCGGCGAAGGTTCTCATCGCAGTCGAACGAAACACCGGCACGACCGGCCGGTTCACGGGAGCCCGAACCTCATGAGCGCACGCGAAACACTGATGAACCGGATGAGCTGGACCGACTATCGCAACCGGGTGCAGCGCGACGAGTCGGTGGTTTTTCTCCCCTGCGGCGCCACCGAGCAGCACGGCCCGCATCTGCCGCTGGGGACGGACCACCTGCTCGCCACGGCCGTCGCGCAGAGCGTCGCGACCGCGGTTTCCGGGATCGTCGCGCCTCCGCTGGCCTATGGCTACAAGTCCCAGCCCAAGTGCGGAGGCGGACAGCATTTCTGCGGCACCACGAGCCTGGATGCCGCAACGCTCATCGGACAGGTACGTGACACGATCCGCGAGTTCGCGCGGCACGGTGTGAAGAAGCTGGTCCTCTGCAACGGGCACTACGAGAACCAGTGGTTCCTCATCGAGGGTATCGACCTGGCGATGCGGGAGTTCGGCGGCAAGCCGCCGCTGTCCGTCATGCGGATGGACTACTGGGACTTCTTCACGGCGCCGACACTCGCCAAGATCTTCCCCGAGGGTTTCCCCGGCTACGCGCTGGAGCACGCGGCGGTGCTGGAAACCTCAATGATGCTCCACTACCACCCGGACCTCGTCCGCCTGGATCTCATTCCGGACGATGGCCCCGCGGACTTTCCGCCCTACGAGACCTATCCGCCGCACACGGAGTGGGTCCCGCCTTCGGGCGTGCTCTCGTCGGCCCGGGCCGCCTCGCGCGAGAAAGGCGTGCTGATGGTGGAGGAACTGACGGAGCGCATCGCGGCGGCGGTGCACAAGGAATTCGATTGAGCACGCCGCGAGAGCGACGGGCGAGGCGGCGGAGATGATGCTGGCTGTCGACGAACCCTTCATGCGCGAAGCGCTCGCCGAGGCCGGCCGCGGGACGCTCATGGGCGAAATGCCCTTCGGCGCCGTCGTCGTCGATGCCACGGCCCGGATCCTCGCGCGAGCCCACGAGCGAACCGTCTCCGGGCACGATCCATCGCTTCATGCCGAGATCGAAGCGGTGCGGGCCGCCTGCCGCGTGGCGGGGCCGGATCTCACGGGCTGTACGCTGTACACCACCACGGAGCCGTGCGCCATGTGCTTTACGGCCGCGTGGCTCGCCCGGATGTCCCGCATCGTGTACGGCTGCAGGATCGAAGAAGTGAAGGCGCTGTGCGAAGACCAGCG
Source organism: Betaproteobacteria bacterium (assembly GCA_016713305.1). Classification (NCBI taxonomy): domain Bacteria; kingdom Pseudomonadati; phylum Pseudomonadota; class Betaproteobacteria; species Betaproteobacteria bacterium. The sequence goes on along the minus strand of JADJPK010000008.1, from coordinate 50,388 downwards.
CGAGCTCTCCCTGACGGTGGAAACGATGAATGCAGCCTCGGGGGAGCCCATGGAACTCGTGGGAGGCGTGCTCGCCTCCGAATGCCTCGCCCAGTTCCGCACGCCCTATGGAGCCGCCGCATGAAGATCGATCGGGCCACCACGGCGCTTCTGGTGATCGACATGCAAAGGGACTTCCTCGACGCGCGCGGGTATGCCGCTCAGGCGGGGCTCGACATCGACATGCTGCGCGGGGCCATTCCGGGCGTGGCGCGCATTCTGGCCGCAGCACGCCAGGCAGGGATCACGATCGTCCACACGCGTGAAGCCAACGCACCGGATCTTTCCGATGTGCCGCCCGCGTTTCTCGAGGCCACCGAACGCACGGGTGCGAGGGTGGGATCGCCCGGTCCGCTGGGCCGGTTGCTGATCCGGGGCGAGCACGGCAGCGGCATCGTCGACGAGCTTGCCCCGGCCCCGGACGAGATCGTCATCGACAAGCCAGGCTTTTCCGCCTTCGAAGGAACGCCCCTGGGGGCGATCCTGTTCGCACGCGGCATCCGGTCGCTGCTGATCTGCGGCATCACGACGGAGGTGTGCGTGAGTTCCACGTTGCGCACGGCCATCGACCGAGGATTCCGCTGCACCACGCTGCGCGATGCCTGCGCGTCGGCCTACCCCGACCTGCACGAGGCATCGATGCGGATCATCGAAGTGGAAGGGGGCGTGTTCGGCCGGGTCGCGTGTGTCGACGAAGCGGTGACGGCGCTGGGGGAAAGCTGAGATGCGCGGCAACCGCATGACCGCCCTGCTCACGGGCACCCACCGCTACGAAAAGACGCTCTCGACGCGAAACCGCGGCAGCGGCGTGATCATCCGCGCGCCGATCCTCGCCTATCTCGTCGAGACACCGAACGGACGGATCCTGTACGACGTGGGCTGCGACTACTCCAAGATCGCCGACCCGGCGAAGCGGGCGCGGTACTTCGCCCCGGACGCCTTCACCTACGGCGCACCGGACATGGAGGAGTCGCAGCGCATGTCCTCGCACCTGTCGCAGCTGGGACTCACCCCGGCCGACGTGGATGTCGTGTTCGTCGGACACCTTCACTTCGACCACGCCGGCGGCCTGTGCGATCTGCCCGGCTGCGAGGTACACGTGCAGGCCGACGAACTGGCATCGGCGCGGGCGGGGGAGGACATGGGCTATTTCGCCGACGATCTCGCGGGCGGACACCGCTTTCGCGAGATGCAAGGCGAGTACGACGTCGCACCCGGAGTCCGGGCCATCGCCACGCCCGGCCATACGGCGGGCCACATGTCGTTGTTCGTCGAATTGCAGAAGGGCCCGCCCGTTCTGCTGTGCGGCGATGCCGCCGATCTCACCGAGAACATCGAGCACGAGATCGCGCCGGGCCTGTGCTGGCGCGAACGCGAGGATCTCGCGCTCGGCAGCATTCGCAAGCTGAAGACCCTCGCCCGGGAAACCGGCGCTTCGCTCTGGCCCAACCACGACCTGGCCTTCTGGGCCGGAACGATGGCGGCGAGCCAGTGGCACTGAGGGATCGATTCCAGAAGCGGCAGGCGTCCCGGCTTTCTCCCTCTTCCCCCTGAATCGCAAGGAGTCCTCCATGTTCCGTCTCGTTGGAAAGTCTCTGGCCGCACTGGCGGCATTCCTTCTGCTCGCGGCACCAGCGGCATCGTGGGCCCAGGGCGTCAAACAGATCAAGCTGGGTGTGGTCACCTGGATCGGCTATGGACCGCTCTACATCGCGGAGTCGCTCGACCTGTGGAAGAAGTACGGACTCAAGGTGCAGCTGCAGAACTTCACCGATCCGGCGCTCCTCCCGGGCGCCATCATGAGCGGCGCGCTCGACGGCGGACTCATCACCTATGACCAGCTGGTGGGCCAGGTGGCCAAGGGCGACACCATGCGCACCGTGATGCCGCTCGACTTCTCCGACGGTGGCGACGCCGTGGTGGCATCGGTGGACATCAAGGACATTCCCTCGATCAAGGGGCAGAAGGTCGCGTACGCGCCGCTGTCTCCCTCGGACTTCCTGCTCGCCTTCGCCCTGCGCAAGCACGGGCTCAAGGACAGCGACGTTCAATCCGTCGGAGCCGGTCCGGAAGCCGTTCCTTCCGCCATGGCGTCCGGTCAGGTGAAGGTGGGCGTGACCTACGAGCCGATGGTGTCGCAGATCACCTCCATGGAAGGGGGCAAGAAGTTCCACGTGATCTATTCCTCCAGGCAGGCGCCCGGGCTGCTGTCGGATGTGCTGGTCTTCACGGACAAGGCGATGAAGACCCGTCCCGAAGTGGTCAAGGCCGTGATGCGGGGCTATCTCGACGCGCTGGAGATGATCCGCACCAAACCCAACGAAGCCGCCAAGGTGATCGGCAAGGCCCTGGGAATCAGCGAAGCCGAGGTGCTGGAGCAGCAGCAGGCGATCCACGCGCTGCCCCTGCCCGAGATGCTCACGGCGTTCACCAGATCGCCCAAACCGGAATCGTTCTATACGGCGTGCGCGGCCATCGCCGACATCCTGCTGTCCAAGAAGCAGATCCCCAAGCTGCCCAAGTGCGAGGACACGATGAACACCCAGTTCATCCAGGCGCTGCTCAAGAAATGAAGGCGACCGTGCCGGCGCCGTACCTGGGCGTCTGGAAGAGAACACTGCTGCGCACGCCCTCGGGCGACGACACGACGTCCACCGTGTATTGGCTGCAGACGCCGCGCTGGCACGCCGACATCCGCGTGCCGGCGAACCGGGACATCGGCGGCGCACGGTCGCTGGAGATGCTGGGCGATGCGGCCTGGCGTTCTCTGGCATCGCAGCAGGGATTCGCCGGTGTCACGACGGTCGAGAACGACATCTGCCGCTGGCATCGCCGCGTGGACTATCAGCCACCCTCGGGTTTCAGCGACGTGGGGCGCATCGAATTCGAATCACCCGACCGGATGCTGGAATACGGAGTGGAGCAGGATTACTTCGAGATCTGGGAACGGCAACCCTCCAGCGTCGGGTCGTGGGCGGCGCTGGAGAGCGCCAATGGAACGCCGCCGGCATGGCTCTTCGCCACAGGGGATTTCGCGATGCGTGTCCGGCCGCGCGACTGCGCACTCTCTCCTGCGCCCAGCCTGGGCACGCTGCTGGACGGTCTGGACAGCGGCGAGCGCCGGGCCTGTCTTGATTTCGAGATCAGCCTGGCTCGACGCACCTCGCCTGCCCGCTGGGACATCTATCATTCCACCTTGCCGTGGAAAGAGGGAACCGCGCTGGACGAATCATCCGTGCTCGACAGCGCACTGGGCCCTTCCGATCGCGTGCCACCCGGCTGGAAGACGCTCGACTGATCACCGCCTGACCGCAGATCGCGACATTCCCGCCGGGTTCTCCGGTTCGCGGCCCCCCGCAGTAACATCGGAAGCGGGGTTCAGTGGTGTTTTTTCCAGGTCGATAATGTCGAAGGTGCCCGCTTCGATGGGCCATTCCCTGCAACCGTATTCCGGAGGAACCCATGAAGGGCGTCGTGTTCACCGAATTCCTGGACATGGTCGGGGCGAAGTTCTCGCCCGACATGGCCGACGACATCATCGACGACGCCGACCCGCCTTCGGGGGGCGCGTACACGGCCGTGGGCACCTATGACCACGGCGAAATCGTGGCGATGGTCGTGGCGCTGTCCCGCCGGTCGGGCGTTCCCGTCCCGCAGCTTCTTCACACGTTCGGACAGCACCTGTTCGGACGCTTCGTCGAGCTGTATCCGGGATTCTTCACCGGCATCACCGGTGCGCTGGACTTCCTTGAACGCATCGAGAACGTCATCCACGTCGAGGTGCTGAAGCTCTATCCGGATGCGGAACTACCCAGGTTCGAGATCCACCGCGACAGCGCGGATTCCATGACCATGGTCTATCGCTCGCCCCGTGGCATGGGCGACCTCGCGGCAGGCCTGATCGACGGCTGCATCGCCCACTACGGGCAGCCCGTCTCGATCGACCGGACCACCACGCACGACGGTGGCGAAGTGTTCTCCCTGCGCCGGACCGAATGAGCGAAAGCGCGGAAGACCGCGTCGGCCGCCTCGAACGTCGGCTTGCCCGCGAGCGGATCGCGCGGGAGGAAGCCGAACGGATGCTGGAGAAGAAGAGTCTCGATCTGTACGAGGCCAACGAGAACCTGCGCAAGGCCGCGCGCGATCTGGAGCGCCAGGTCGCCGACCGGACCCGCGAACTGAAACAGGCGGTGGATCGGGCGGAAGCCGCAGTGCAGGCGAAGGGCGAGTTCCTGGCCATGATGAGCCATGAAATCCGCACGCCCCTGAACGGCGTGCTGGGCATGGCCGAACTGCTCGGATTGTCGGAACTGAGCGCCGAGCAGCGTCAGTACGTGGAAACCATCCGCTCCAGCGGCGACACCCTGCTGGTGCTCATCAACGACATCCTGGACTTTTCCAAGATCGAGGCCGGCCGCCTGGAGATGGAGGAGAGGGATTTCGACGTGGGGGCGGAGCTGCGCGCCGTCGTCGCGCTCTACCGGCCCCTCGCGCAATCGAGGAGCATCGAACTCACCCTGTCGCTGGACACGGCCGCGGACCCCTACGTCAGGGGCGACAGCGTGCGCGTTCGCCAGATCGTGGCGAACCTGCTGTCGAACGCCGTGAAGTTCACGCACGCCGGCAAGGTGCATGTCGCCTGCCGGACCGCACGCGAGGACGGGATTGTCCTGACCGAGATCGTGGTGCGCGATACCGGCATCGGCATTCCCGGCGACCGCATCGGGCGCCTGTTCGAGGCCTTCACCCAGATCGACGCGTCGACGACCCGCCGCTACGGCGGCACGGGGCTCGGACTCACCATCAGTGCGCGGCTCGCCCGTGCCATGCACGGCGGAATCGACGTGCACTCGGAACCCGGGCAGGGAACGACCTTCACCGTGACGCTCAGGCTGGCTCCCGGCAAGGCCCCGCTCGATACGACGCTCACGCTTGCCGGCGACCGCCCGCCGCAGCACGGCGTGCGTGTCCTGGTCGTCGAGGACAACCGCGTGAACCAGATGCTGGCGCTCGCACTGCTGCGAAGGATGGGCATGCAGCCCGAACTCGCGGAAGACGGACACGAAGCCGTGGAGAAAGTCTCGCAAGGCGACTTCGATCTCGTCTTCATGGACATGCAGATGCCGGGCATGGACGGAGTCGAAGCCACCCGGAAGATCCGCGCCATGCCGCTGCCGCGCCAGCCACACATCATCGCGCTCACCGCGAACGCCTTCGCGGCGGATCGCGAACGCTGCCTCGACGCCGGCATGAACGGATTCATCAGCAAGCCGTTCCGGCTGAAAGACCTTCAGGACACCCTGGCAGGGTTCGCGGGAGCATCACAGACTGGGGCCTAGGGCCCTCCATCGCATGACGCCGCCCCCTCCTGCCGGACGGCGCGTTGGAACAGGCCTTGCTGAACGATCCGTCTCTTCGATACAGCCCGCGCCCGGCGTAACGCAACCCCATGAAAATTCATCCAGTTGTTCTTTGCGGCGGCTCAGGCACCCGCCTCTGGCCCCTGTCGCGCAGCGCCTATCCCAAACAATTCCTGCGGCTGGCATCGGAGCACACGATGCTGCAGGAGACGCTCAAGCGGCTCGACGGCTTCGGCGACGTGGCCGCCCCGGTCGTGATCTGCAACGAAGAGCACCGGTTCCTGGTCGCGGAACAGTTGCGGTCCATCGGCGCGAAACCGGAACTGCTGTTGCTCGAACCGATGGGCCGCAATACCGCCCCTGCCGTCGCGGCGGCTGCGATCGCACTGGCGAAGAAGGATCCCAAGGCGCTCATGCTGGTGCTGCCCTCCGACCACGTCATCAAGGACATTCCGTCGTTCCACCGCGCGATCCGCCTCGCCGCCACTGCGGCCGGCAGCGGAATGCTCACCACCTTCGGCATCATTCCGGACGCGCCGGAGACGGGCTACGGCTACATCAACCGCGGGGAAACCGTCCCGCGGCTGGAAAGCACGTTCGCGATCCAGCGCTTCGTGGAGAAGCCGGATGCCCCGACGGCGCAGAAGATGATCGAGTCGGGCGACTACTACTGGAACAGCGGCATGTTCATGCTCGAGGCCGGTTCCTTCCTCGAAGAGCTGAACACCCATGCGCCTGCCATCGTGACGGCAGTGCGCAAGTCGATGGAGGCGGCAAAGATCGATCTCGACTTCTGCCGGCTCGACAAGGAGTCCTTCGCCGCCTGCCCCTCCATCTCTCTGGACTACGCAGTCATGGAGAAGACGCGCAAGGGCGCGGTGGTCCCGGTGAACATGGGCTGGAGCGACGTGGGGTCGTGGGATGCGCTCTGGGAGATCCAGGACAAGACGCCCGAAGGCAACGTCTTCGACGGCGACGTGGTGGCCTCCAACGTCAAGAACACGTTCATCAAGGCCGAGCAGCGGATGGTCGCAGCGGTGGGCGTGGAGGAACTCGTGATCGTGGAGACGGCCGACGCCGTGCTGGTGGCTAGCCACAAGGCGTCGCAGGACGTGAAGGTGCTGGTGGACAAGCTGAAGTCGGAAGGCCGCAGCGAACACGTGTTCCACCGCAAGGTATTCCGCCCCTGGGGTGCGTACGAAGGCATCGACGCAGGCGGCCGCTACCAGGTGAAGCGGCTCACGGTGAATCCGGGGCAGAAGCTGTCGCTGCAACTCCACCATCACCGTGCGGAACACTGGATCGTCGTGAGCGGTACCGCCAAGGTCCAGCGCGGTGACGAGGAGATCCTGCTCACCGAGAACCAGTCGACGTACATCCCGCTCGGCTCCAAGCACCGCCTGGAGAATCCCGGACTCGTCCCGCTTCAGCTCATCGAAGTGCAGTCCGGCAGCTATCTGGGCGAGGACGACATCGTGCGGTTCGAGGACGTGTACAACCGGTAGACGCTTCGTCGTCCTCGGTGTACGCGATGCTTCGCGTCGCACGTGCACGAAGGCCGGAGATTCGTCGTTCGCGCGACCGTGCGGGTCGACTTCAAACGCCGGATGAACCAGCGTACCTCGGTGTCAGAGATAAGCTTGGGATCGCCCGGCGCCTTTTCTGGAGTGATCCGTCGTGCGCGCCGGGTCGCATCCACGCGTCCGTTCGGCGACCGCGCGAATCTCCTGCAGGAGCTCGCTTCTCCTTCAGAGAAGGACAGCATGGGACGGCCCGGCGCTTCTCTGGGGTCTGGGGTCCCGGGGTCTGGGGTCCTGGGGTCTGGGGTCTCGGGTCAGGGGTCCCTTCTCCCCCGGGGTCCGGGGTCCGGGGTCCGGGGTCCGGGGTCCGGGGTCCGGGGGCCGGGGTCCGGGGTCTGGGTCCGGGGTCCGGGGTCTGTCCCGCCAAGACCTACTTCGTCCCCTGCAGCTTCGTGAGTTCCGCCTCGTTAATGTTGACGGGCGTCTTGTTCGTCATGAACGTGAGATAGGCCTGCTCGGTTTCCTGCGCGCGGCGCAGCCGCAGCGCGTTGGAGATCTGATCGCGCACTTCGGTCAGCGGCCGCGCACCCTTCTCGCGGACATCCTCCAGCCGGATCACGTGCCAGCCCTGGGCAGTCTTGATGGGTCCGCTCACGTCGCCCTTCTTCATCGCGGAAACGGGATCTCGCAGTTCCGGTATGAGGCTCTGGTCGGCAACCCAGCCCATCTCCCCGCCCTTGCTGGCGCTTTCGGAATGTTCCGAGGAAGCCTTGGCCAGTGCGGCGAAATCGGCCCCGCGCTTCTTGGCCTTCTCGGCGAGATCCGCGATCTTGGCCTGGGCCTTGGCGAACGCAGCCTTGTCGGTTTCCGCAGGTGCGAGCACGAAAATCTGCGCGAGCTTGAACTGCTTGGGCACCATGAACGCAGTGGGATTCTGGTCGTAGGCGGCGCGAATCTCGGATTCGGAGGGATAGCTCTCCGGAGGACGCGCCACGCTGTTCATGTAGCTGGACACCAGCACCTGCTCGCGTGCCCGTTCCATCTGGGAGATCACCTCGGGCCGCTTTTCCCAGCCTTTGGTGCGAGCCTCCACGGCCAGGGCCTTGCGCAGGAGTTCGGCACGGATGATCCGGTTGAGTTCGGCCGGCGACTGGGTCAACTGGGCCTTGGCCTCCGGCGTGGCGCCGTCGAGAATGGCCTTCAGTTCCTCGACCTTGATTTCCGCATCACCCATGCGGGCGACGACACCTGCAGGCAGCTTGTCCTGGGCGATACCTGCCACGGCCACTGCGAAAAGGCTCAAGCCCCACAAAGCAGACTTCATCAATCCGATCCTCCTGTCATTGGGCCGTCCAGGGAAATCCCGAGGAAGGCGCGAAAAAATTGCGCCGGAGCCGGTCTTCCTTCGCGACCAGCCACATCCATCGGATCCGCCCGAGGGTAACGCCCGGATGTTACAGAAATCGGGCAAGGGGATCCCAACGGATCAGCCCGCCTTCCGATCCTCCGGTTTTCGGCATGCGCGGATCGCTCCTTGAGTTCTCGCCGATGGCCGATCCTCATCCTCTTCCAGGCCCGGCCTCTACGATTTGCCCTGCGCCGACTGTAAGAATGTGAATAGTTCACATGCAACGGCCTGGCAAACCGGTAATCTCTCGGCACAAAAGGCGGCATCCGATCACGAAGTACCGAATCGGGGGACACCATGGAAGAACTCGAGCGCACATCGAGTCGTCCGGCACGAGGGAAGACCACACGGGCCAAGTACCGGCCTCCTGAAACGAGCGGGCTGCTGCCCCGGCCTCGCTTGATGGGCCTGTTGGCGGAGGCCATCGACCGGGGAACCATCCTCTGGCTGGCCGCCGCGCCAGGCTGCGGCAAGAGCGCTGCAGCCGCGCAATTCGCAGCCTCCCGCCTCTCGCCCGTCTACTGGTTCCGGCTCGACGAGCACGACTCGCAGCCCGAGCGCTTCGTCCTTTCTCTTGCCCAGGCGCTCGGTGTGACGTCGACGCCGGGCACTGCCTCCACGCTGGACCGCCTCGACGAGGTGATGAGTCTCGCGCGTTGGCCCGCCCTGCTGGTGCTGGACGCCTACGATCACGCCGACCCGGACCGGCTCGACCCCATGATCCTCGCGCTGGTCGAGTCCGTTCCTGCCGAGGCACGGCTCGTCATCACCGGCCGCGCCGAGCCGCAGGACGGATACGCGCATCTGTTCGCCTACCGCAGGTGTACACGCATGGGCTGGGAGCAGTTGCGGTTCACCGAAGATGAAATGACTTCCCTGTGCGTGCGTGAGGGTTTGCACGACGCGCAGGAGGTCCGCAGGGTCGTGGCCTCGGCAGCGGGGTGGATCACCGGTGTCCAACTGCTTCTGGCGCAAGGCGACGCCCGCCGGGGCCACATGAACGGCGGCGCACCGACGCTGCTGGCGCCCTACTTCGAACGTCACGTACTCGCCGCACTGTCTGCTCCGCAACGCGACTGGCTCGCATGCGCTTCGCTGGCGCCGCGCGTGTGCGAATCGTTCGTGCTGCACGTGACGGGCGACGACCGGATCGGGGAAGTCGTGGAACCCCTGGCCGCGCGAGAGTGGTTCGTCGAGCGCTCCGACGACGCCGCCGGCGGTTTCAAGCTGCACCCGCTCCTTCGGTCGAGTCTGCAGGAACGGCTTCGCCGCACACTGGGAGCGCCGGCCCGGACAGACCTCGTCGCCAGAGCCGCGGTCTGGCTCGAAAACCAGGGCGATCGCGAGGACGCATTGCGCCTTCGCGAAGAAATCGAAACCTGGCCCGAGATGGAGATCAACCTCGTGGCGCTCGCCCCGGTGCTCGTGGCAGGTGACCGCATGGACGAGCTGGTGGCCTGGATCCAGCGGCTGCCCGGCGGTCAGCCGCAGCATCCGTGGCTGCAGTACTGGCTTGGGATGGCCAGGGCACGCATCGATCCCGCCGACGCAAAGGCACTCTTCGAGGCGGCCTGGAACAAGTTCAGTGCCCTCGCCGATGCCATCGGCCAGGCGCTCGTCTGCGCGGCTCGTCTGGATTGCCACTTCGAATCGCGGGAGCTGCCCGACACTCTGCCCTTGTGGCTGGACCGGCTCCTGTCCGCCTGGGAAGCGGGCGCCGACAAGGCGGACGCCGCGACGCAGGCACGCATCCTCTCCCACGGCGCAGAGGTGCTGCGACGCCGCTTCGGCCATCCTGCCCTGGCCCACTGGGTGGCACGCGCACTCGAACTGCGCTGCGAAGTACAGGACGCCGGTGTCGCCGAGAAGCTCACCCTGTTCTGTGCGGGCTATCACTACTGGAAAGGCGATGTGGCCCAGGCAGCCGCCATTCTGGGCACCGCTTCGCCATCCGAAGAACGGAACACCGCGTCGCTGGCGTGCGCGCTGATCGTCGACCATCTGGTCCCGTCTGCGCCCGGCCGGCGGCGGGCACGCGACAGCGCGTCCGCTCTCTCACTCAAGGAGGGGGACCGCCGGATCCTCGAACTGTTCGTGGATCCGCCCGTGCTCGGCCCGGCGTTGCTGCCCCTGGGGTTCGACGTGCTCGCTACCCGCGCCGATCGCAATCCGCCCCCCGGCCTCGCGGGCAAGGCCCTGTTCGAACGCCGCATCGCGGAACTCGTCGAACGCGGCGTGTTTCTCGAAGCTTCCCGCGTGCAGGTTCTGGCGGTCGAAGACGAGCGGCCTTCGGGCGGACCCCTCAATCTGGCCCGTCTCAACCTCAGGGGAGGACAGCTGCATTCGCTCGCACGCGAATGCCGCAAGGCGCTGGACCAATTCGACGAGGCATTGGAACTCGCCCGGCGAATCCGCGCGGACTTTCTCTGCTGGCAGATCCAGCTCTGGCGAGCGCATTGTCTCTGCAACCTCGGCCCATCGGAGGCCGCGGACGAAGCCCTCGCCGAGGCCGTGCGCATGGGCGCGCAGATGGGCGCGACCGACAACCATCCTTGGTGGCCAGCCGGAGCCCAGGCCCGGCTCGCGGCCCGCGCCCTCGAACTGGATCTCGAACGGGAATACGTCCACCGGTGGATTCGCGCGCGCGACCTGCTGCCTCCTTCGGCGAGCCTCGAGCATTGGCCATGGCCCCTGCGCGTCTACACGCTCGGGCGCTTCTCCATCCTTGCAGACGGGGTCAATCTCGCCTTCCAGGGGAAGGCGCAGAAGAAGCCCCTCGACTTGCTCAAGGCGGCCATCGCACTCGGAGGCCGCGACATCGCCGTGAACATCCTCATCGAAACGCTGTGGACCGATGCCGAGGGCGATGCGGCCCGCAAGGCGTTCGACGTGGCACTGCTGCGGCTGCGTCGCCTGCTCGGGCGCGACGATGCCGTCTGCATCAACGATGGCAAGCTCAGCATCAACTCCAAAGTCTGCTGGGTGGACCTGGTGAGCGTCGAGCGCCTGATCGGTGCGGCCGACCGCATCGTGGACACCACGGGACGTCACCGGGCGGCGCTCGATGCACTGAGCCGGTATCGCGGCGCCTTTCTGCAGCTGGACGATCCCCAGCCGTGGATGACCGCCACCCGGGAACGCCTCGCCGGAAAGATCCGGCGCCTGGTCCTCGGCGCCGGCACGGCCCTCGAGGAAGAGCGCCGGCTGCACGAGGCCATCGGGCTGTACCAGCACGCCGTCGAAGTGCAGCCGTGGTCCGAGGTGCTGTACCGCCGGCTCATCCTCTGTCACGCCAGGGTGGGCGACCACGACGAGGCCCGTGCGGTCCTGGAACGTTGCCGCAGAGTGATGGCCGACCTGTGCGGCACGCATCTCGCGAGGGAAACCGAGCTGGCCTGCTCCGTTCTGCCGGACTGGGAAGGCTGACCCGGGATGTGGGGCCGCAGGGCCGCAGGACTGGCCGGCCGGGCTCGCCGGGGACGTGACCGCGTCGTCAGCCGGGCCGGCGCCCGACGAACCCGACCGAGGTTTCCCGGACGGCAGTCAAACGATATGATTGAGCCAATTTGACAAGTGGTCCGAGCCCATGACCCCTCTGGATTCCCCCGCCCCCGATCATCCGTCCGTCTCCGCCGCAGACGCATCGTCCGCCAAGGCCTCGCCGGGCCGGACGCGCTGGACGGTCGAAGCCGTCGAGTCGCTCTTGTCGCTGCCCCTGCCCGAGCTGCTCCATCGCGCCCAGACCGTTCACCGTGAGAATTTCGATCCGGCCAAGGTGCAGCTCTCGACCCTGCTGTCCATCAAGACGGGCGGGTGCCCCGAAGACTGCGCCTATTGCCCGCAGTCGCGGCGGTTCTCCACGGGCGTGGAAGACGAGCCCCTGCTGGACGAAGGCACGGTGCTGGAAGCCGCGCGGGCCGCCAAGGCGGCAGGTGCCTCCCGCTTCTGCATGGGGGCTGCGTGGCGCGGGCCCAAGCAGCGGGAACTCGAGCAGGTCCTCGGACTCGTCCGCTCGGTGAAATCCCTGGGTCTCGAAACCTGCGCGACCCTGGGCCTCTTGAAGGACGGTCAGGCCGAACAGCTGCGGGATGCGGGGCTCGACTACTACAACCACAACCTGGACACCTCACCCGATTTCTACCAGGACATCATCTCCACGCGCCAGTACCAGGACCGCCTCGACACGCTGTCCCGGGTCCGCGACGCGGGCATGAACGTGTGCTGCGGCGGCATCGTCGGCATGGGCGAGAGCAGGACGGACCGCGCCGGACTGATCGCGCAGCTCGTCAATCTCGATCCGTACCCCGAGTCCGTGCCGATCAATTCGCTGGTGCAGGTGGAAGGCACGCCGCTGCACGGGCAGGCTCCCGTGGACGTCTTCGACTTCGTGCGGATGATTGCCGCCGCCCGCATCACCATGCCCAAGGCGTTCGTGCGTCTGTCGGCCGGTCGCTCCGCCATGACGGAAGAAGGCCAGGCGCTGTGCTTCCTCGCGGGTGCGAACTCCATCTTCTACGGAGACAAGCTGCTCACGACGGGAAACCCGGAGGCCGCGCGCGACCGCGAGCTGCTGGCCAAGCTGGGCATGAGCCCGCTCTGAGCGATGCAGGACTTTGCGCAGAGCCTCGAGGAGCTCGAAACTTCCGGGCTCCTGCGACGCCGGCGTGTCGTGCGGGGCAAGCAGGGCGCCACGCTCGAGGTGGATGGCGAACCGATGCTCGCCTTCGCCTCGAACGACTACCTGGGTCTGGCGTCTGACCCGCGGATCTCGCGAGCTGTCGCCGAAGCCATCGAGCGCTGCGGCGTGGGCGGCGGTGCATCGCATCTCATCTCGGGTCACCACGAGGAACATGAGCGCGCCGAGGACGCACTCGCGCGGTTCGTCGGTCTGCCTCGTGCACTCCTCTTCTCTTCCGGCTACATGGCCAACAGCGGCATCGTGCCCGCGCTTGCCGGACGGGGCGATGCCGTCTTCTCGGATGCGCTCAATCACGCGTGCCTCATCGACGGGGCGCGGCTTTCGCGTGCAGACGTGCACGTCTTTCCCCACGGCGACATGGACGCTCTGAATGAGCGACTGGCTCGCAGCAGCGCGAGACGCCGGTTGATCCTGAGCGATGCAGTGTTCAGCATGGACGGCGACATCGCGCCCCTCGCCCGGCTCGTGGAACTGTGCGAGCGGCACGACGCCCTTCTGCTGCTGGACGACGCTCACGGTTTCGGTGTGCTGGGCGCCGAGGGCCGGGGAACGCTGGCTCACTGCAATGTGAAGTCGGACCGCATCCTCTACCTCGGAACACTGGGCAAGGCAGCCGGCGTGGCGGGGGCCTTCGTCGCCGGCGCGTCGCAGCTCATCGAGTGGCTGATCCAGCGCGCGCGGACGTACATCTTCACGACGGCCATGCCGCCCATGCTCGCAGCGGGCGTGCGTGCAGCGGTCGACGCCATCGCTGCCGACGAATGGCGGCGGACCCGGCTGCGTGATCACGCGCGACGGCTGCGCGACGGCCTGCGCGAGCTGCCCTGGCCGCTGCTCGCTTCGGACACCGCGATACAGCCGCTGATGGTGGGAGACAACCGGGCGTCCCTGACCCTCATGGAACGCCTGTGGCAGGCGGGTGTCTGGGTCCCCGCGATCCGCCCTCCCACGGTGCCGGACGGGACCGCGCGATTGCGCATTTCCCTTTCCGCGGCTCACACGCCGGAACACATCGACCGGCTGGTCGAAGGTCTCCGTGCCGTCGCGGCCGACATGACCGGAAACCGCGCAGCCGCCTGATGACTTCGCCGAACATCGTGCTCGCGGAACGCAGCCGCGCGGCCGTGTGGCATCCGGCCACGCAGATGAAGGCGCATGAGAGCCTGCCTCTGCTGCCGATCGTCCGCGGCGACGGCGTGTGGCTCCGCGACGCCGACGGCAACCGATATCTCGACGCCATCAGTTCGTGGTGGGTGAATCTGTTCGGCCACCGCGAGCCGCGAATCGCCGCGGCCGTCCGCGACCAGCTCGACCGGCTGGAGCACGTGATTCTTGCGGGCTTCACGCACGAGCCGGTCGTCCAGCTGGCCGAAGCGCTGTCGGAACTCACGGAACGAAAGCTCGGTCACGCATTCTTCGCCTCGGATGGCGCCTCGGCGACCGAGATCGCGCTCAAGATGAGCGCGCATTACTGGCGCAACGCGGGATACCCTTCCAAGCACCGCTTCCTCTGCGTGAGCGGTGGCTACCATGGCGAAACCATGGGGGCGCTGGGCGTGACCGACGTTCCGCTGTTCCGCCGCGCGTACGAACCGCTGCTGCGTGCGGGGGATACCGTGCCCTCGCCGGACTGGCGTCTCGCGGAACCCGGAGAGTCGCCCATGGCCTTTGCGCTGCGGATGGCCGAAGCCGTCGACCGGCATCTGGAAGCCCACGGCACGGACACGGCAGCGCTCATCGTAGAGCCGCTCGTGCAGTGCGCGGGCGGCATGGCGATGCACGATCCCGCGTATCTGCGGCAGCTGCGCGCCATTTGCGACAGACATCGGGTGCACCTGATCGCCGACGAGATCGCGGTGGGCTTCGGACGGACCGGCACGATGTTCGCGCACGAGCAGGCCGGCATCCGCCCCGACTTCCTCTGCCTGTCCAAGGGCATCACCGGCGGGTTCCTGCCGCTTTCGGTCGTGCTCACGACCGACGCGATCTACGGTGCCTTCTACGACGAGAGCGCAGCGCGCGGCTTTCTCCATTCGCATTCGTACACCGGCAATCCACTCGCTTGCCGTGCGGCGCTCGCGGTGCTGGACATCTTTCGCGACGACGACGTGATCGCGCAGAACAGGTTGAAAGCTGCCCGTTTCGACGCTATTGCAGCGCCGCTCGCTAGCGATCCGCGCACCGCGCATTTCCGGCGCACGGGGATGATCTGGGCGTTTGACGTACCCGAGGCGCCGAAGGGGTTCGCGCGCCGGTTCCAGACCGCGGCTCTGCGGAAAGGCGTTCTGGTCGTGCCCCTGGGACGCACGATCTACTTCATGCCGCCCTACGTCATGGACGACGAGCAGTTCGCGTTGCTGGTCGATTCGACCCTGCACGCTCTGGACGCCGCATTCGCGATGTGACAGACCTGCACCGCGATCCCGCCGTTCAACCGGACCTCTCCCAGCGCTCGATGTCTCACGGCTTCTTCGTCACCGGCACCGACACGGGGGTGGGCAAGACCGTCGTCGCTTCGGCGCTGCTGCGGGCGTACGTTCGTTCAGGCGTTCGCGCCGTCGGCATGAAACCCGTTGCAGCGGGTTGCACGCTCTCGAACGGCCGGTGGATCAACGACGACGTCGAGAACCTGCGCAACGCGAGCAACGTTGAAGCACCCGATTCGGAAATCAATCCCTACGTCTTCCGCGATCCCATCGCGCCCCACCTGGCTGCCCGTGCGCAGGGCATCCGGATCGATCTGCCGACGCTGGTCTCACGCTATCGGGCGCTGGCGGCGCGTGCGGACGTGGTGATCGTGGAAGGCGCGGGCGGATTTCTCGTCCCGCTCAACGACGACGAGAGCTTCGCCGATCTCGCCGCCCTGCTCGCCCTGCCGGTCGTTCTGGTGGTCGGCATGCGCCTGGGCTGCATCAATCACGCGCTGCTCACGTGCGAAGCCATCGAGCGCCGCGGTCTCGAACTGGCGGGATGGGTGGCGAACCGTGTCGTTCCGGACATGGACAGGTACGAGGAGAACGCTGCGACGCTGCGTTCCCGCTTGCATGCACCGCTGCTCGCGGAGATTCCTTACCGGCCCGGTTCGCACGTGGATCTGGCCTCTCTGCGTCTTCCCTGAGCGGCCACACACCCAGGAGACCGGAGGTACCGCTGCGCGGGGTTTCGCCGAGGCCCTCACGTACCGGCCCCTATTTGTCGCGGATGCCCGTCGATGCGTCCCCGGCCTCCTCGGCGCCCCCGGCGTTTCCGTCTCCCAGCGACTGGCCGAGCCACTCCAGAAAACGGATCCGGGCCTCCGGCTGGGACAGCGCGGCGATGTGCCCCGCGTCGGGGAAGTTCCACAGTGTCTTCGGTGCCCGGGCTGCGTCGAACAGTCGCTTGCCGTGGTGCGGCGGCACGATCACGTCCTTGCCCCCTGCCAGGAACAACTTGGGTATCGCGTCGATCTCACCCACTGCGCCAAGGGGACTGAAGCTGTCGTCGATGGTGAACCCGGCAGGCCATTTGAGCCAGCGCGTCCACCAGAGGATGTCGAGCTTCTCCCGGGCGATATCCCTGAAACCCGAAGGCGCGCTGTCGACGACGATCGCACGCAACTTCCGGCGTTCCGGACCGTGGGCCGCGTAGTACACGGCCAGCGCGCCACCGAGGCTCTGGCCGAACAGCACGAGCCGGCCCGGATCCACGTCCGGGCGCGAAAGCAGGTGGCGCATCGCGGCGTCGATGTCCCGCTGCACTCCGTCCATCGTCGGCGTTCCGGCGGACCGGCCGTAGCCGCGGTAGTCGAGCAGAAGGACCTGATAGCCGTGCTCGGGAAGCCAGAAGACGGAACCGATGTGCGTGCTGATGTTCTCCGCATTGCCGTGGAGGAACAGCACGGTGCCTCTGGGATTCCGCGCAGGCAGGAACCACGCGTGAAGCGCCACCTTGTCCGTCGAAACGAGGTTCACGTCCTCGTACGCAAGCCCCAGGTCCGCAGGCGTCCGCACAAGCCTTTTCATGGGCTGGAAGAACAGCCCCGTACAACCTGCCAGAGCCATCGCGAGAAACCACGCCAGCAGTGCGCGCCGCATCGAATCAGAAGAAGAAGTGGGCAAAGGCACCCACGGTACTCCACCGCGTGCCGAACTCGCGCCGCACGTCGGCTTCCACTCTGAGGCTCCACTCGCGCGTGAGCGAATGGTCCAGGACGAGTGCCGCGCCGCTGCGCGACGGAGATGGCCCGTCCAGATACCGCAGGCCTTGTGCGACGGCATGCACCCGCCAGCGGTCATTCCAGTCGAACAGCACGCCCGTCCGATCCCCTGCTCCGACGCTCGCACGCTGCTCCAGATGCCCGGACGCGTACGCGCCCAGTTCGCCCAGGGCATACCAGCGCAGCCGGGGCGACACATCGAAGGCGATACCTGCGCCCCCGGAGATCTGGAACAGGAGCGGCCGCGAGTTCGCCGGTCCACGCGAGCGTTCGAACCCGAAGTTCAGACGCCAGGAAGGCGAACGGGATAGCGGAGTGCGGGCGCTGATGGAGGTGACGTCGACGATCGTCGCCTTCTCCAGAAAAGGCAGTCCTTCCGCGTTCTCGCGGCGGGCCACGAGATTGCCGAACTCGATCTGGGCGCCGCGGCTGTAGCCCGCGACCGGATCGCTCAAGTCGTGATATGCGCCACGGAAGCGGATCTCCTGGAACCCGTTGCCCGCCGTGGTGCCACCGCCGATTCCCAGCCGCGCCGAGCCGTGCCCCTCGTCGGGACGCGTGTCGGGCGGGGGCGGCTGGGGCGGCTCGGGACCATCGACCGTGGCCCGGGCCAGCATCAGTTCACGCAAACGTGATGCGGAGGCATCGCCGCGCCGCTCGCCCGACAGCCGCTCGAAGTCCAGCGTCTCGAAGGCGAGGTCCAGCACCCGCGCGCGCTCGGCTGCGGGGCGCCGGGCAAGCGCCGGATCGTCGGGCTGGAGCCGGTTGTCGGCAAGCGCCCGCGCTGTGGCCACGTCCGCTGGCGGCAGCGTGCGCCCGAAATGCAGAAGCTGCGTACTGCGCGAGGGACGGAAACGGATGTCCGCCACGAGGCCCGGCACCGAGACCACAGAGCGGATCGTATCCGCCGGGATGACCCAGGCCGGGTAGTGTTCGACCAGATCGAGCGACGGGCGCGCGACGTCCAGCAGCCACAGCAGCTGGTACGAGCAGTTCTCGTCGAGAAAGTAGTAGTCGAACCGCGTCGAGCCGAGTTCCCACGCGTGTTCGAGCAGCCGCTGGATTTCGTGGGGGGCAAGCGCGAGGCGGTACTCCCAGATGTCGCGGCTTTCGATGTCGCTGTACTCGGCGATCTTCAGGTAATAGGGAGTCAGCGAGAAGCGGCCGATATAGCCGCCGGCGAGCCCCTTGTAGGCGAACGACAGTCCACCATCGTTGCCCGTGTGAGCGGCGAAGTTGAGCGCGTAGTCGAGGATGCGCGTGCGGTCGCTCTGGGCCCGGCCGTCCAGGCGCAACAACGTGTGCCCGTACATCGAAGCGGGGCTGTTGATGTACGCGGCCGGAAACACCAGCGTCACCGATTGTGGATCGAGTTCGTTGCGCCAGCGCTCGAAGCGCGGACAGGGCTGCTCAGGCAGGCGCGATGGATCGAACTGGAGGCGGGCTTTCAGCCAGCGATACCGCGCGACGAACTGGCACTGCGGGTTCTGCTGCTTGTCCGTCTCGGGCCGGTCGGAAAAGAACGCGCGCAACGTGGCTTCGAGCTCGGCCCGGGGATCGGTCTTGCCGGTCGGGGCGTTGAAGAATTCGGGATCGTCGGCCTCGCTGCGAAGCCCACCGAACACCGTCTTCCGGTAGTGGCCCAGCCGCAGCCATTCGCGGGACTGTGCGAGCTCAAGTTCGCGGGCCTTGGCGACGAGCGTCTCGGCGTAGTCCTGCGCATGCGCGGGGACGTGCTGGGCCAGCAGAAGCGCGAGCAGCGCGGTCCTGACGAAAAAACACCCGGTGCTTGCGCACCGGGTGCGGATCGCTGCGAGTCGCGGGATCAGATTCGCGCGACGTAGCCTGCGAGCTTCTCGTTCGACGCGAGGACATCGCGCAGACCGGCCAGGATGTCCTGGGTGGACGCCTCGGCGCTCGGGAAGATGCGTGCCATGTTGTCGCGCGTGGACCGAACGAAGGCCGCCTTGTCCTGCTCGGACACGCCGATCAGCTGGACGACGGCCTCGAGCGTTTCGCCGGAACCCCGCGACATATCGCGGGCAAGCTTGGACTTGTTGTCCTCGATGAAGGACGAAAGCTTCCAATTGGACTTGACCGTGCCGTCCTGCGTGCAGCCGGAGGTGCCCGAAGTGATGGCGAAGGTCTGGTTGCCGGAAGTGCCGTTGGTGGTGACGGCAAGCACCTTCGCGGCGAGACCGCCCTGGCCTTCCCACACCTTGGATCCCCAGCCGCAGCTGCCGACATCGTCGTCGCCGCCGGCGGCCTGGCTGGCCACGGGAAGAGCGGCCATGGCGGCCGCGACTGCAACTGCGCTCAGCGAAAATCGCTTCATGTGCTGACTCCTGATTGAATACGTTCTGTTCGGACGGCGCGAGTTCACACGCGCGCGGCGTAGGCGGCGAGGGAGGCGTCGGCGGCCAGCACTGCACGCAGGCCGGTGCGGATCTCCTCCGTCGAGGCCCGGGCGCTCGGGAAGATGCGGGCCATGTTGTCGCGCGCGGTGCGCACGAAGGCCGCCTTGTCCTGCTCGGTGACGCCCAGGAGCTGAGCGAGCGAATCGAGGGATTCGCCCGAGCCGCGCGACAGGTCGCGCGCCAGACGGTCCTTGTTGCCGTCGATGAACTGTGCCGTCTTCCAGTTGCTGCTCACCTTGCCGTCCTGGGAGCAGCCCGAGGTGCCGGAGGACATGGCGAACGTGTTGATGCCGGCGAACTGGTTGGTGGTCACTGCGAGCACCTGAGGGGCAATGCCGCTCTGGCCTTCGAACAGCCGGGAACCGGGTCCGCAGGCACCCACGTTGTCGCCAGCAGCATGAGACATCAGCGGGGCGGCTACCAACGCCGCGGCGACCGCCGCACGTCCAAACGACATCTTCTTCATTCGAGCACTCTTGTTCTCATGGAGAGGAAAGACACATCGGCCCGGCCCGAGCCGGGAACGCGCCATCGCCTTAACGGCACCACCCTGGCGATCTGGACACCTATCTTATTCGATCGGAATGACAGCGGCGTGCCTGATCAGAATTTGCCGAACTTCCGGTAGGCCTCCTGCGGGTCCATCCCCGCCAGGATCGCCGTGCGGACCTTGTTCTCCTGCTGCAGGACTTCCTCGGTCTTCGTCACGACTTCCGCCGCGATGCTTCCGGGAATGACCACCACGCCATCGCGGTCCGCCAGCAGCCAGTCGCCCGCGGACACCGTCACGTCGCCAATCGTGACGGGCTCGCCGAACCGGTCGGGCACCCAGCGCCCGACGATATCCTTGGGCGTATTGAAGCTGCAATAGACCGGAAACCCCAGATTCAGGATGAACTCCGTGTCACGGCAGCCGCCGTCGACCACGTAGCCGCGCACGCCGCGGAAGTGCAGTGTCTCCGCGGACAGTTCGCCCATGAGCGCGATGGCATGCGTGTTCGGCTGGCACACGAGCACCTTGCCGGAGGGCGCCCGGGAAAGCAGCCCGGTCCATTCCAGGAGTGTCTCGTGCGGATCGCGTGTGTTGTCGACGTGCCCGCTCACCGTGTAGATCTCGCCGGCCAGCTTGCGGGACGGGTCGAGCGCCCGGATCTCGGGCGGCAGAACGCAGTTCGGATACCCCATGCCGCGAAGCACGTCATGGACTGCAGCGGCGTAACAGGCTTCGAGACGTTCCGAAAGATCGGCGGGATCGGGAATCATGGCGCTCCTGACGCTATCTGGGGTTGATCGAAGACCGATGCGGCGTTGCCGCGGAGCGCCGACGCAGTGGCGGGTCGAGTATAGGCCGTGCGCCGCCGGCCGCGGATCTCAGGAAGCCGTCGCGGGACGCGCCCTGCTTCGATGAAGGAGCCCGATCGCGGTATCGACCGTGAGCGCCGCGATGACCGCGATGCCTCCGATGAGCGCTGCGCGGCTGGGCTCCTCGCCGACGACGATCCAGGTGGAGGCCACGCCGAACACGGTTTCCAGTTCCGCCAGCAGACCCACTTCCGCTGCCCGCAGGTGGCGGGATGCGATGACCATCAGCAGGCAGCCGAGCCCCAGCTGAACGACGCCGAGCGTGACGAGATTCACGAAATCGGTCCCCGCCGCCTCGAGCGGCCAGGCGAACGGCAGCGTCATGAGGCAGGAGAAGAGGCCGGACAGGAACACGGTGGGCACCATGTCCACGCGCGCGTGCATCTTCCGGTTCAGCACCACGTTGAGACCGAACGCGACGGGGATCACCAGGGCCAGAAGAATGCCGGACATGCCCTCCGTGCCCGCACCGTCGGCGAACATCAGCACGATGCCGCTCACTGCCACCAGCATGGCGATCCAGGTGCGCGTGGGAACCTGCTCGTGCAGGAACACCCGACCCATCGCGGCCGCCATGAACGGCGAGATGCTGCAGACGATCAGCGTGTTCGCCACGGTCGTCCGCGACAGCGCGACGATGAAGCACACGTACATGAGCGACCACAGGAAACCCGACACCACGCCGGCGCGGCCGGTGGCCCGGATGCGCGCGCCGAGCTCTCCGCGGTACTGGATGCCCAGCACCACGAGCAGGAACACGGCCATGAAGAACGAACGCCAGAAGGTGATCTCCCACGCATCCTTGAGCGCGAGAGTCCGCACGAGAATGCCGGCGAGTGCCCAGCAGACCGTCGCCCCGACCATCAGCACGATGCCGAGGCGATGCGATGCCGCGTGGTTCACGGTTCGCCTTGCGGCAACGGCACACCCAGTTCGCGCGCCCAGGGTTCCAGCTGAGGCAGGATGCCCGGGTGCAGGTTCACGCCTTCGGCCAGCGCACGCTCGCGGCGTGCGAGGCCCGCTTCGCCGGGCAGACGGACGCGGGCGACGCCGGGCCGCGGCACGGACCGGTGACACGCGTCTGCCACCCACTGGGTCTGCCGGGTGAAGGCCTCGACGCCAGAGAACAGGGCCGGATCGAGAATCTGCAGGAACACCTCGCCGGTCCATCCTTCGATGGGATCCGCGCGGCCATGCCCGGGAAAGCCCTGGGTCATCGCCTCCACCAGCAGGCCCAGTGCATAGCCCTTGTGTCCGTACTCCACGCCGCCCATGGGCAACAGCGCGCCCTTCGGTTCGGCCGACATCACGGTCGGATCGTCTGTGGGATTGCCTTGGGCGTCGACGAGCCATGGACCCGGCAGCCGGCCACCCTCCTTGGCCAGGCGCCCGACCATGCCGTTCGTGGTGATCGACATGGAGACGTCGATCAGCACCGGCCCTTCCTGCGTCGGCCAGCCGGCCGCGATGGGGTTGGGCGTGATGGCGCCCGTGCGTCCGCCGTGGGGCGCCACCGATTGATTCTCCGGCGCGGAAGACATCAGCAGGATGACCATCCCCTGATCGGTCACGCGCTTGAGATAGGCGGCCAGACACGCGATGTGGTGGCCGCGCCGGATGGCGACGGAGCAGGTGCCGACTTCCTTCGCACGGGGTATCGCCAGCTCGATCGCCTTGGAGACGAGCCACGTGCCCGGCAGCCGGTCACCGTCCCACGTGACCGCGGCGGGGAAGTCGGCGACCACCTTCGGCTCTCCGTGGGTCCTGAGCGCACCCTTGCGGATATCCACGAGATAAGGGGCGAGAAGGTTGAGGCCGTGGGTATCGTGCCCCATGAGGTCGGCCTCGACCAGCACCTCGGAGATGACCGGCGACTTGTGCGGGTCCATCCCCGCAGCGTCGAGGAGACGCGAACCGAATTCGACGAGCGATGATGCGGAATACATGGAATGCGCCGCTTCAGATCATGACGATCTGTCGAACGGTGTGTCCGGAGGCCAGCCGGTCGAACCCTTCGTTGATCTGGTCGAGCGTGATGCGGTCGCTCAGCAGCTTGTTCACGGGCAGCATGCCCTTGCGGTACAGCTCGATGTAGCGCGGCATGTCGCGGGGCGGCACGCAGGATCCGACGTAGCTCCCCTTCACCGTGCGCTCTTCCGCCGTGAGGTTCACGTGCTGCAGCGGCCAGCGGGCGTCGGGGTGCGGCAGACCGGCCGTGACGGTGGTGCCGCCACGCCGCGTGGCACGATACGCGAGCTCCATCGCCTGCACGGATCCGGCCATCTCCAGACCGAAGTCCGCGCCGCCGCCGGTGATCTCCTTGATCTTCTGCACCGCGTCGGGATCCTTCGCGTTGACCACGTCCGTGGCCCCGAGCTTCTTGGCGAGTTCGAGCTTGTCGTCGTGGATGTCGATCGCGACGACCTGGCTCGCGCCCGCGACCTGCGCGCCGAACAGCGCGTTGAGCCCGACGCCGCCGAGACCGACCACGGCCACACGGGCACCGGGAAAGACCTGAGCCGTGTTCAGTGCCGCTCCCACACCCGTGAGCACCGCGCAACCGAACATGGCCGCCTCGTCCAAGGGCAGCTGCTTGTCGATCTTGACCAGCGATCCGCGGTTGACGACGCAGTACTCGGCGAACGCGGACACGCCCACGTGGTGATAGACCACCTGGCCGTTCTGCGACAGGCGGATGCCGCCGCCCAGCAGCGTTCCGGCGCCATTGGACTTCTGTCCGGGTTCGCAGCGTCCGGGGTGGCCTTCCTTGCATGCCACGCATTCGCCGCAGCTGGGCGCGAACACCATCACCACATGATCGCCCGGCTCGAGATCCGTGATTCCCGGTCCCACCTCGACCACGACGCCTGCCGCTTCATGCCCCAGCACCATGGGCATCTGGCGCGGCCGGTCGGCGTTGATGGTGGAAAGATCGGAGTGGCACAGGCTCGCCGCCTTCACCTGCACCAGCACTTCGCGCTGCTGCGGTGGAGCGAGGTCCACTTCCTCGATCGACATGGGGCGGGACTGCGCGTACGGCTGCGGCAGACCCATCTGACGGATGACGGCGGCTTTGATCTTCATCTGAGAGATTCCGGTGATGACGGAGAAGGCGGAGAGGTTCGGGGATCCGGACCCCGGTCCCGAGGCCCGTACCCCGGGCCGGGGGAGGGCTGAGCCGCCTGAGGCGGCCCGGTCCGTTCGAAGACCCGCGGCCGCTGGCCGAGGCAGCCCCCGGGGGTCCAGGGCCTAGGGTCCAGGGTCTAGGGACTAGGGACTAGGGCCAAGATCAGTACGTCGCCCTTCCGCCCGACAGGTCGAACACGCCGCCGGTCGTGAAGGAGCAATCTTCCGTGCACATCCAGGACACCATCGCGGCGATCTCCTCCACCAGCCCGAACCGGCCCATGGGGATCTTGGAGAGCATGAAGTCGATGTGGTACTGGGCCACCTGGTCGAAGATGGGAGTCTTCACGGCGGCGGGCGTCACGCAATTGACCGTGATGTTGTTCTTGGCGAGTTCCTTGCCGAGGGACTTGGTGAGACCGATCACGCCGGCCTTGGACGCGCTGTAGGCGGAGGCCGTGGGGTTGCCCTCCTTGCCGGCGATGGACGCGATGTTCACGATGCGGCCGTAGTTGTTCGCGGCCATGTGCTTGGCGGCCACCTTGCAGCAGTAGAAGACGCCGTGCATGTTGATGTCGAACACGCGGCGCCATTCTTCCACCGGATAGTCGATCACCGTCGCGTTCTGGCCGGCGACGCCGGCACTGTTGACCATCGCATCGACCTTGCCGAAGGCGGCCACGGTGGAGTTGAACGCGGCTTCGACGGCCTCGAACTTCGTCACGTCGACGTTCACGGTGTGGACCTTGACGCCGGACACGGTCTTCGCCGCCGCGGCCATGGAAGCATCGTTCATGTCCCAGATCGCGACGTTGGCGCCGGACGCGGCCAGGCGCTGGACGATGGCGAGTCCGATTCCCGAGGCTCCTCCGGTCACGATGGCGGACCTGCCCGCCATGTCGAGCTTGTTCATGCTTTTCCCCTCTGCGATTGGCCGGGCAGGACGCTGCCCGTTCGGAACCCGCGATTCTACGGGATCGCCCTGCCGTTGACCCCGTACAACCGAACCTACCTGAGCAGATTCAGGAAGAGCGTGATGTTGAGGATGTTGCCGAAATCGATCAGCACAGCCCCCACGAGCGGCACGATCAGGAACGCCCGCGGCGCCGGGCCCATCCGGTCCGCCAGCGCCTTCATGTTCGCGAGGGCGTTGGGGGTGGCGCCCAGCCCGAACCCGCAGTGGCCCGCCGCCATCACGGCCGCGTCGTAGTCGCGGCCCATCAGCCGGAACGTGATCCACGTGGCGAAGGCCGCCATCAGGGCCACCTGAACGCCGAGGATCGCCAGCATGGGCAGCGCGGCGTGCGCGAGTTCCCTCAGGTTGAGACTCATCATGACGGCCGTGAGAAAGAACGCGAAGAAGATGGACGCGAGCAGATCCACCGTCTCCGGAGCGTATCCACCGCCGCCCGCCGAACTCCAGCGCGTTGCGGACGAGCACACCGAGAATCATCCCGCCCACGTGCGGCGGAATCTTGAGCCCGGTGAGCTCCATGAAGTGGCTGGCGCACGCCCCCGCCTTGACGCAGACCAGCACCACCGCCAGATGCGCGAGGGCCACACGGCGTGCCGACCACAACGCGCGCAGATCGTTGACGATGCCGGATTCCGTGGCGCTGTCCATCTCCAGGTGCACGGCACGATCGGCCTGATTGCGCAGGCCGAACCGCCGTATCAGCCGCACGCCCACGGGCCCGCCGATGAGTCCGCCTGCCACGAGCCCGAGCGTCGCGGCCGCCGCGCCGAGCACGGGCGCGCCCTGCAGACCTTCACGCTCGAGCACGGGCGCGAACCCCAGGGCGGTGCCATGGCCGCCCGTCATGGTGACGCTGCCGCAGACCAGGCCCAGCAGGGGGTCGACATCGAGCAGATGCGCCATCCCCACGCCCACGGCGTTCTGCAGGACCGCGAGGCCGATTCCCAGACCGAGGAAGGCGAACACCTGCCCGCTTCCCTTGCGTACCACGTCCCACGTCGCATTGAGACCGATGCAGGTGAAGAAAGCCACCATGAGCGGCAGCGTGGCGCTCACGGCGGGCGATTCCCGCCAGCGCGGTTCCACGGTGACCAGCCAGGTCCACCACGGGGTGTCCACCTTGGACGCGAAATCAGCGCGGCCCACGCCGGACAAGGCGCCTGCGAGCAGCACGAACGACACGAGCAGGCCGCCCACCACAGGGGAAGGAATGTGGAACCTGCCGAGCCATCCCACGCGCCGGGTGAGGGTCTCGCCCAGCAGCAGGACGGGGATGGCAAGCAGCAGCGGAATCCAGCCGGACAGGGTCATCGATGCGATGGCAGGCGCGTGTTTGCGTGACGCCCACGGAAGAGATACGTCACGCAAGGCGCACCGCACCTGCGTGGCGCGGCCGCATGCGCAGTCCTACTTTTCCGGCTCCGGCGATTCGTCTTTCCGCCGGCCGAACAGGCTCCAGCGTTTCGCCGGCTTGTCCTCGGCGGCTCCCGCTTCGGGTTCCGCGGCCGGCATGAGCGCCTGGTTGAACCGCTCGAAGAAGGCGTCGGCGATCTTGCGCGCCACGCCGTCGATGAGACGGGACCCCACTTGCGCCAGCTTGCCGCCGACCGTGGCATTGGCCTTGTACGTGAGAACCGTGACGGTGTCGGATTCCATGGTCAGGATGACTTCGGCCTGCCCCTTGCCGAAACCGGCGACGCCGCCGGAGCCCTCGAAGGACAGGAAGTACGAATCGGGCGGATTCGGTTCGAGAATCTTCAACTTGCCGGTGAACCTGGCCTTCACGGGACCGACGGCCGCGACCATGGCAATGGTGAAGTCGTTGTCCGAAAGCTTGTCCACGGTTTCGCAGCCCGGAATGCACTGCTTCAGCACCTCCGGATCGTTGAGGGCTTCCCACACCGCCTGTTGCGGCAGCGCGATGACCTGCTCGCCCGTGATCTCCATCGAATGGAACTCCTTGAGAAACGTGTGATGGGTCTCCCGCTGCCGGGATGCGCGTCCGCGCCGGCCTTCGCCCGACGCGCTGCCCTCGCCTCTGTTCGACGGCGAGACGATCCGCGCGTCGATCAGATCCCGCCCGAGGCCGCCACGGCAGCTCGAATCGAATCGGGGGAGAGGGAAGGCGTTGCGGGCGGCCGTGCCCTCGAACCGAGGACCTCGCCCAGCTGCCTGAGACTCGTCACATTATGCGCCGGAAGGAATCGGTCGACGCACGGCAGCAGCGCGCGGATGCCCGCGGCCCTGGGCTCGAAGCCCGCGAAACGCAGCAGCGGATTGAGCCACAGGATGCGCCGGCACGACTTGCGCAGCCGCTGCGCCTGCAAGGCGAGCGACCCGTCCTCGTCACGGTCCAGCCCGTCGGTGATCAGCAGCAGGGCGGCGTTCTGGCCCAGCACGCGGCGTGACCAGCGGAGATTGAATTCGCCAAGACTGGAGGCGATCCTCGTGCCACCCGACCAGTCCTCCACGGCCCCGGTCACGCCTCGCAGCGCCTTGTCGACATCGCGGTGCCGCAGTTGGCGCGTGACGTTCGTGAGCCGCGTTCCGAACAGGAACACGTGCACGCGGTCGCGATCGTTGGTCACGGCGTGCAGGAAGTGCAGGAACATGCGCGTGTAGCTCTGCATCGATCCCGAGATGTCGCACAGCACGACCAGCGGACAGTGCCGGGTGCGGGTGCTGCTGCGCCGCAGGAGCATCAACTCGCGGGCGCCCCGCAACGTCGCGCGCAGCGTTGCCCGCGTGTCCACGTGGGGACCGCGCGGTGCCGGCTTGCGGTGACGCGTGTGCATCTCGGGAATCGGCAGACGCAGGTTCGCCATCGTCCGCTTCACTTCCTCCAGCTCGTCGGCGGACATGGCCGCGAAATCCTTTTTCTGCAGCCGTTCGCTGGCCGCGGGCGCCAGAGCGATGGTCTCGTGCTCGCGCATCGCGACCGGCAGTTCGTCGGATGCCGGCAATTCGGCCGCCAGCGCCTCCATGACCCGGCGCAGGATTCCGTCCTCGTGTTCCAGCGCATCGGGATCGCGGAGCAGATCGTCGGTGGCGCTGGCCGGGCTCGATGCGCGCGCGTTCGCCAGTAGAGATCGAACGCCTGGCCGAACACGTCGAAGTGTTCGCGGCGAGAAACGAACAACGCCGCGAGGCACCAGTAGACGTCCTCCCGCCGCTCGACTCCGCACAGCGCAACAGCGCGCAGCGCGGCGAGCACCTGGTCCGTGCCCACGGGAATGCCCGCGCGGCGAAGCACGTGCACGAATCGAACAATGCTTTCCAGCATGGGAACTCCGTCCTCCGGGGACGCCTCGAAACAGGGTAGGACGGTCGCGCAAAGGCTATTGCGACGCACCATCGATTCCTATTGTCTCGTATCGCAGCCCGGGCGTAGCATGGATTTCAAGGCGGGTGGTTACCGCCTTGGGGTCCTGCACCCACCCACGCTAGGAGGTGACCATGTGCTTCGAATTCGAGTGGCTGTACTGGGCCCAGATCGCCCAGGAAAAAGCGCAACGAGAGGAAAAGGCGCAACAGGCGGCAGAAGCTGCCCGGTACGTGCCGCAGCGGCAGGAAGCCGCCAAGACACCGCAGCACGACCTGCCCGCTCACGCCTGAGCGGTTTCGCCGGCGGTCTGCAGCGGAATGCTGCAGACGGTGCTGCAACGGTGTCCCTGCGGCCCATCTTGTAACAGGATCTTTCAACCGAACCCCGCGCCGAGCCGCGGGGTTCTGCTTTTCTGGGGGCGGTCGATCCGCATTGCCGACGGCAGGCTTGGTGCACCGCACTCACAGGGCTCTCGCCGCCGAACGCGGGCATCACGCCCGCGCAGGCGGGTTCCGGCGCCCGCGCTGCTCCGTTCCCTTTCTATCTTCTGACCGTACCCAGCCGGATGAGCCGGGTGCGAAACCGCAGGGCCAGCAACAGGAGCGCCACGCCGGTGACGACGAACGGTCCCCGATAGCCTGCGTGTTCACCCAGCCAACCGTAGACGGCCACACCGACTGCCTGACCCACGAACATGGACAGCGCAAAGAAGCTCACGGCGGAGCCGCGCGCTTCGGGCGCCATTTCGGTGGCGCGTACCTGAAGCGTGTTGTGCAACATGTAGAAGCCGAACCCCATGACCACGACGAACGGCGCGGCGAGCCATGCGCTCGGCGCCACCGCCGTGAAGAAGAAGCAAAGCAGCAGCGTGATGCCGCCGTACAGCACCAGCCCCGTTTCACCGAGCCGTCGCACGAGGCGGCCGACGACGAAGCTGTACGTGAGACCGCCCACGCCGAACCCCGCGACGACGAGACCGGCCAGCGTGTCGCTGAGGCCGAACTGCTGCTTGAGGTAGGTCCCCACGAAACCGAACGCGCCGAAGAAGAGAAAGCCTTCGATGCCGACCGTGCCCAGCACCGGTCGCGCCTTTTCCGAACGCAGCATGGCGCCGTAACGCTGCCACGGCGGCGTGTAGGTTCCGCTGCCCTTGTCACCGATGGCGTGCCGCTCACGCGCCAGCATCACGCCCACGACGAGGAACGCCACGGCCAGCACCACGAAGGTGGCGCGCCAGCCAAGCGTGTCGGAGAGCACGCCACCGATCAGCGGCCCGAAGCTCTGACCAAGCAGCGTGCCCGCGATGAAGCGCCCGAGCAGCGCCTGCCTGCCCGCGTAGCTGACCTTGTCGCCGATGAAGGCGAGCGACAGGGGAATCACCGCGCCCGCCGTCATGCCGGTGAGAAAGCGGAAGGTGATGAGCGTCGGCAGATGGGCGGACAGCGCGCAGCCCGCCGCTGCCAGTGCCGCCGCCATCATGCCCAGCGAGATGACCCGCAACTTGCCGAATCGATCGCCGAGCGGACCGTGGATGGCCTGGAAGACACCGTAGGCCGCGGTGAAGGCCGTGAGCACGTAGGCGGCATCGCGAACCCTGGCGCCGAACTCGGACGCCAGCGTGGGCAGCAGCGGATCGGCCACTCGCATGGACGCGCCGGAGACGAACCCGGCGAGGGCCAGCAGGAACAGGGTTCGGAACGAGGCGTCGTTGCGGTGGGTCATGGAATGTCCGACACACGCGCAGATCGCCGTCGGCAGGGGCGCGAGGTTACCGCGTTTCCGTCCCCGCGTGATGCCCGTCCCCGATGAGGCCCGTTGCGGTCACTCCCGGCAGACCGGAACGGACAACGCCTGCAGAGTGCGGCCGGTGCGGGTGTCCTCCGCAAGGACCGTCACGTTGGCGTGCTCGAGCCGGAACTCGGCGGGCCGAGGCAGGCGCACGTCGAAGTCGATGCGCCCCGTCGCATCGGCCGTGTAGGGACCGGCCCATGCCCGCACCACGTGATCGTGCCGCAGACGTCTTCCTCCGTTCTCGCCGGCCGTCACCTGCGATTCCAGAGCGCTCTGCGTGAGCGCGACCCTGACCGCGGCCCGTGCCCGGAGGTCCGGGTCCGCCACCTCGACGCTCCCCTCGACACGGATGGTGGCCGCTGACGGTGCGCCCGTCGCGATGCGGATATGGGCCTGAGGGCCGGAGGAATCCGTTCTCCAGACCGTTCCCGCGCCCGCTGGCAGACTCGACGGTCGGACGTCCCGCCCGTCGAGGACGAACTGGGGCGTGTAGATGACTGCGGATCGCTGCCGCGCGGCGATCTCCCGCTGGCGCGCGGAAAACTCGGCGCGGGAAAACCGGTCGGGCCAGCCCAACCGGTTCCAGTAGTCGACGTGGAAGGCCAGCGGAACTGCGCCGTGCGCCACCTGCGCCGTCCCGAACTCCCGCGACAGCCAGCGGTCGGCGGGCGGGCAGCTGCTGCATCCTTCCGACGTGTAGAGCTCCAGCACCGTCAGGCGGTCATGTCCGCTCTCGGCGTGGCAGACCGCCGGCGACCCGGCCGGCACGGCGGCGATGCCGGCGGAAGCGCCCAGGCAGGACGAGAAGACCGCGCAGCGGATCAGCCCGTGGAACACCGACGATGAAGACGCATGCATGCGGGACCTCCTTGCAATGCACGCTTGTACGGAATCGGGGGCCGGGCGGATGCAAGCCCGGGGGAATGCGCGCCCGACCGCCTCCCCGGCGTCAGAGCGCCTTCAGCACGTCGTAGCCCGTGAGGATGTACGTGCGGTCGGCCGGGAAATCCCGCACCAGCACGGCCGGATGCTCCGGGGTGATCATCGGCGCCAGCAGGGAAACGGGGGTTTCGATGTCCACGAATCTGAAGGGCTTCTGCATGAGCGTCTTCACCGGCTCCGTGCGGATCTTCGGATCCCTGACCACCGCTGCGTACACGGAAGCCTCGCTGAGCGAGCCGACCATGCGGCCGTTCTGCGCGATGGGAATCTGCGAGAAGTCGTTCTCGCTCATGCACCGGATGGCGTGATCGACCGTGGCATCCGTCTCCAGCGAAACCAGCCCGGCGGCGCGCTTGTTCTTCACCAGGTCGCGGGCGGTCGGACCCTCGACCGTCTCGTAGCCCATCATCCGCATCCACTGCGGATTGAACATCTTGCCCACGTAGCGCGTGCCGTGATCGTGAAAGATCACCACCACCGTCTCGCCCTTGCGGAAGTTGTCCTTGAGCTGCAGCAGACCCGCGATGGCGGATCCCGCGGAATTGCCCGCCCAGATGCCTTCCTGCTTGACGATCTCGCGCGTGAAGATCGCCGCATCGCGGTCGGTGACCTTCTCGAAGTGGTCGACGACGGAGAAGTCCACGTTCTGCGGCAGGAAGTCCTCGCCGATACCTTCGGTCACGTAGGGGTAGATCTCGTTCTTGTCGAAGACGCCCGTCTCCTTGTACTTCTTGAAGACCGAGCCGTACGTGTCGATACCCCAGATCTTCACGCCCGGCTTCTTCTCCTTGAGGTACCGGCCCGTACCGCAGATCGTCCCGCCCGTGCCGACGCCCACCACCAGGTGATCGATGCGGCCCTCGGTCTGTTCCCAGATCTCCGGGCCCGTGGATTCGTAGTGCGCCTGCGAGTTGCTGAGGTTGTCGTACTGGTTGGCCTTCCACGAGTTGGGGGTCTCGCGCACGAGGCGCGACGACACCGAGTAGTACGAACGCGGGTCCTCGGGGTCCACATCCGTGGGGCACACGATCACTTCCGCGCCGAAGGCACGCAGCGCATCGACCTTCTCGGGCGACTGCTTGTCGGTGGTGGTGAAGATGCACTTGTAGCCCTTCACGATGGCCGCGATGGCGAGCCCCATGCCGGTGTTGCCGCTGGTGCCTTCGATGATCGTGCCCCCAGGCTTGAGCAGGCCCTGCCGCTCCGCATCCTCGATCATCCGCAACGCCATGCGGTCCTTGATGCTGTTGCCCGGATTGAAGGTTTCCACCTTGGCGTACACCGTGGCGTCGATGGAAGCCGTGATGCGGTTGAGCCGCACGAGCGGCGTGTCGCCGATGGTGCCGAGAATGTTGTCGAAGACGTTGCGGGACATGTCGATCATCTCTATGGAAATGGGCTTGTCACCGGACACCACGGCGTCCGCTGCGGAAGTATTCGCGATTATCGTAGAAGTCGTGGCGCTCGTTCGCGGCCCACCAGCCGGGGATACCCAATACCGGCAACGGTGACAGGTCCCTGGGGGTGACCAGTTCGTCCACGCGCGCCACGCACCGTTCATCCAGATGCCGCAGCTTCTCGTTCCACGGCAGACCGAAGAAGGCGTCGTCGACCGGCACGAAGACGGCCTTGGCGGTGAGTCCGACGAACGGATCCCGCAGCTTCTCCATGAGCGCATGGCCGATCGGCACGCAGAGCATCTTCGCCCGCGACACCGCCCGCGACTCCACGAACAGGCGCGTCCACTGGAAGTTTCGTATCGCGTCCTCGACGAGCGGATCCGCCGCTGCCACCACGATGCCGTCCTCGTCGAAGACGGTGAGGGCATCCCGCACGCGTGTCCTCCCGTTCGCGCCAGCTCCGGCCTGCTCCAGCTCTCTGGCGTGCCGGGCGCTGATGGCGGCCTTCGTGCGCGGAAACAGGCCCCACGCGCAGGCGTTGAACCGGTCGTGCCACGACGCCGCGTGGACCTTCAGCACACCTTCGCCATCCACGGAACGCTCGTAGTCAGCAGCTGCGACTGCCCCCGATTCCACCAGACGCAGCCGCCGGCCTGATGCATTGACCACGGGCCAGGGCACGGTCTCCATCAGGCGCTGCAATGCGGGCGTGCCGGAGGCGCGATCGAGCGCTGCCGGGTCGAACAACGCGGTGAGCGCAGCGAACGCGGGGTGATTCCAGATATCGGGGGGCACGGGAGGCTCCACGCAGGGAGTGCAAGCCTACCCGGGCACCGCGATGGCGGGAAGCTCGTTCGACGTGCCAGCAACCGGACGCGGCTATCGCCGCTGACTCCCGCGTTGGATAGACTCGCGGGAATCGCCCGGTTCCCCGTGACCTGGCCCCCCGGAATCCACAGCCACAACCGTCCAGAAGAATGACAGAACGTATCGACTGCGTCGTGATCGGCGCCGGAGTCGTGGGCCTCGCCGTCGCCCGCGGACTCGCCCTCGCGGGCCGCGAGGTCCTCGTCCTCGAGACCGAAGCCTCGATTGGCGAACACACCAGTTCGCGCAACTCGGAAGTGATCCACGCAGGCATCTACTACAAGCAGGGCTCGCTCAAGGCGCGCCTGTGCGTGGAGGGCAAGCAGCTTCTCTACCGCTACTGCGGCGATCACGGAATCCCGCACTCCAACTGCGGCAAGATCATCGTGGCCTCGCGCGAGGAGGAGATCCCCGCGGTGATGAGTTACATCCCCACGGCTGCCGCAGCGGGAGTTCACGATCTGCGCCAGCTGGATCTCGCCGAGGTGCACGAGATGGAGCCGGAGGTGATCGCAGTCGCCGCGGTACTGTCGCCCTCCACGGGCATCGTGGACAGCCACGCGCTGATGCTGGGCTACATGGGCGATGCCGAGAACGCGGGCGCCATGTTCGTGTTCCGCAGCCCCGTACTTTCCGGCCAGGTGACGCCGGACGGGATCCTGCTGCGCGTCGGCGGCGACGAACCGATGGAGATACTCTGCAACACGGTCGTGAACAGCGCGGGACTGTATGCACCGCAGGTCGCGCGGTCGATCGAGGGCATCCCGGCAGATCGGATCCCCGGCCAGTACTTCGCCAAGGCGCACTACTTCACGCTCGCCGGCAAGCCGCCTTTTCGACGTCTGGTCTATCCCGTGGGACACGGCTCGTGGCTCGGCGTGCACGTCACCATCGACATGGGCGGCCAGGTCCGCTTCGGCCCGGACATCGAGTGGGTGGATTCGGTCGACTACAGCTTCGATCACTCGCGCGAACCGCTGTTCTACGAAGCCATCCGGCGCTACTACCCCAATCTTGCAGAGGGAGCGCTGCAACCGGGGTATACAGGCATCCGGCCGAAGATCTCGTCCAAGACGGAGACTCCCGCCGACTTCCGCATCGACGGTCCGGCGGATCACGGAGTGCCCGGGCTGGTGAACCTGTTCGGCATCGAGTCTCCGGGACTCACCGCATCGCTGGCGATCGCGAAGATGGTGGGGGAGAAGCTGGCGAAGGCATAGAGGTGCCGGGCGTTGGGATCCTGGGAATTGGCGTACTGGAGCAACCCACCCCCATCCTGTCCTTCCCCCTGAAGGGGAAGGGACCCTTCGGTCACCGGCACGCGACGGTTCCCGGCGAGTCCGGGCCGTTGCAGCAGATCTCTTCCCTGAAGGGGAAGGGACCTTCGGTCACCGACACGCGGTGGTTCCCGGCAAGTCCCGGCCGTTGCAGCAGATCTCTTCCCTGAAGGGGAAGGGACCCGCCCGACCCCCGGCAGTCCCGCGTTGCAGCAGCTCTTCCCTGAAGGGGAAGGGACCTTCGGTCACAGACACGCGATGGTTCCCGGCGAGTCCCGGCCGTTGCAGCAGGTCTCTTCCCTGAAGGAAAAGGAACCCCTCGGTCATCGACACGTGATGGCTCCCGGCGAGACCGGAGATTGCAGCGAGTCTCTTCCCTGAAGGAGAGCCGCCTCTCGGTCCGGCGCTCGGCGCTTTCCGGCGAGTCCGGAGGATGCTTGCAGCAGGTCCCTTCCCCTTCAGGGGGAAGGACAGGATGGGGGTGGGGGTCCAGGGTCCAGGGTCCAGGGTCCAGAGCCTGATAGTGTCCGTTGCCCGGTCCCCTACCGCCTGTCCTCCAGAATCTCGGTCACGAACTGCACGGGAACCGCAAAGGAAATCCCGCTCGGCTGGCTGATGGCCGCCTCGCGCGACTGCTTGACGAAGGTGGAATTGAGTATGCCCACGACCTCGCCGGTCGCGGCATCGTAGAGCGGGCTGCCGCTGTTGCCGGGGTACGACACGGCGTCCAGCTGGATCATCGTGAGCGGCGGTCCCGACAGACGCTTGATCCGTGCCGGGTCGAGCTTGGACGAGTCCGGCTCGGGCATGGCCAGCGGCGTCAGCGCGGACACCATGGCGCGGTGAGTGGCGGGAACGAAACCCAGCACGGTGCCGATGGGAAAGCCGGTGAACAGCAGCTCCTGTCCCTCGGCAGGGAGCCGGTTCGCCGCCGCCAGCTTGAGCGGTGGCAGTTTTCCGCCCTGCAGATACAGCAGCGCCACGTCGCGGTCCTTGTCGACCTTCACCGCCTTCACCGCCCGGAACTGATCGCTGGAGCTGCCGGCATTGGGCAACACCACGATCAGCGCCTCGCGATGTTCGGCGTTGACGTTCGCCGGGAGCACGTGCGCGTTGGTCGCGACGACGGATCCGTCCTCGATCGCAAAGCCGGTGCCCGAGAAAAGGAAAGGCGGCTTGCGCAGGCGGTCGTAGGTGCCGATGGCCACCACCGACTGCTTGGTGCGCGCGATGATCGCCGCGCGGTCGGATCCGGACTGCGCCTGTGCCAACGCCGGGAAGGCCGCCACCGCCGCCAGTACTGCCAGCAGACACCGCCGGCCTGCGCGCGAGGCAACAGCCCCTGGCGCCCCGCCTCGGCCTCGCGCCGGGGACATCACGGTTACGCCGCCGCCTTCATCGCCTTCCATACGCGCTCCGACGTGGCGGGCATCTCGATGTTCGTCACACCGAAAGGCCGCAGCGCGTCGACGATCGCGTTCACGATCGTCGGCGTTCCGCCCACCGTGCCCAGTTCTCCGACACCTTTCGCCCCCAGCGGATTGATCTTGCAGGGCGTGGACTCGTCGCAGTGCTGCACCAGGTCAGGCAGGTCGTCCGCACGCGGTATGCAGTAGTCGAGCAGCGAACCCGACAGGAGCTGGCCGCTGTCCGGGTCGTAGCGCGTGTCCTCGAGCATCGCCTGCCCCATCGCCTGGGCGATGCCGCCGTGCACCTGGCCCGCCACGATCATGGGGTTGATCACGCGGCCCACGTCGTCCAGCGTCGTATACTTCACGATCTCCACGACGCCCGTGTCCGGATCGATCTCCACCTCGCACACGTGGCAGCTGTTCGGCCACGACGGACCGTCCACCTTCTGCAGCGTCGCGATCGCGATGCGCTTCTCGGGCTGGCGTCCCGCGAGTTCGAACATGTCGATGCCCACGTCCGTGCCCGCAACGGTGAAGCGGCCATCCTTGTATTCGATGTCCGTGGCCGACGCCTCGAGCGCATCGCCGGCGAGTTCGCGGCCCTTCTGGATGGCTTCCTTGGACGCCGTCATCATGGCCGAGCCGCCGATATACAGCGACCGGCTGCCCATGCTGCCGATACCCTGGGCGACGTCGCTGTCGCCTTGCACCACCACGATCCGGTCCGGATCCACGCTCAGCGTCTCGGCGATGATCTGCACGTAGCTGGTCTCGATCCCCTGGCCCATCGCCTGCATCGCGGTGTACACGATCACCTTGCCATCGCCCGTCACCTCCATGCGCACCGCTTCCTCGTGCACCACACCCGTCCATTCCAGGAACGTCGAGATGGCGCGGCCGCGCAGCTTGCCCTTCCCCTTCGATGCTTCCTTGCGGGCTGCGTAACCCTTCCAGTCAGCGAGCTCCAGGATGCGATCCAGCATGTGCGGAAAATTGCCGCTGTCGAACTTCTCGCCCATGGGCGTCTTGTAGGGCATTGCCGTGGGCTGGATGAGGTTGCGCCGGCGGATCTCGGCCGGATCGATCTTCATCTCCGCCGCGGCCTGGTCCATGAGGCGCTCGATCAGGTAGATGGCTTCCGGACGCCCCGCACCGCGGTACGCTCCGACCACGTTCGTGTTGGTGATGACCGCCGTTCCCTTCAGGTCCAGAGCCGGCACGTGATACACGCCCGTGATCACCTTGGGCCCCACGGCCACCACGATGATCGCGCCCGGGCCGATGGCGTACGCGCCGATGTTGCCGACGATGTTCACGCGGAAACCGAGGATCTTTCCGTCCGCATCCAGCGCAAGCTCCGCCTCGTCGTATTGATCGCGCCCGTGATTGCCGGCGAGGAACTCGTCGGACCGCGACGCCCGCCAGTGCACGGGGCGCCCCGTCTTCTTCGCGGCGTAGGCGCACACGGCATCTTCGGGATACAGCTGCGTCTTCATGCCGAAGCCGCCGCCGACGTCACCCACGATCACGCGCACTTTCTCCGCGGGCACGTTGAGCAGGTTCTCGGCAAGCGTCTTCTGCAGACCGGCGGGGTTCTGGCAGCTCGTGCGCACGGTGTAGCGGCCGGTGGCGGGATCGAACTCGGCGATCGTGCCGCGCGGTTCCATGCTCACCGGAACCAGCCGCTGGTTCATGAAGGAAATCTTCGTGACGTGGGCGGCGGCCGCAAAGGCAGCATCGCACTGGTCGCGCTTGCCGAACCGCATCTGCGCGGCCACATTGCCCGGAGCATCGGGCCACAGCTGCAGTGCGCCCTCGGCCGTGGCGGCCTCGAGCGTCGTGACGGAAGGCAGTTCCTCGTATTCCACGATCACCTGCTCCGCAGCATCCTCGGCCTGCAGCCGGGTTTCGGCGATCACCGCGGCGACGGCCTGTCCCACATAGCGCACCGCATCGGTGGCGAGCGCGTAGTAGGGCGGCGCGGACATCGGGTTGCCGGCAGGGTTCTTGAGCGCGGGATTGATCGGGAATGCGCCGATGCCGTCCGCAAGCATCTGGGCGCCGGTGATCACGGCGACCACGCCAGGAAGCGGCTGCGCGTTGGTGGTATCCACCGAGACGATCTTCGCGTGCGCGTGCGGCGAGCGGACGAATGCGACGAAGGTTTCACCGGGCACTGCGACGTCGTCCACGTACTGACCCTGCCCCGTGAGCAGACGTTGATCTTCGCGGCGGGTGATCGCCTGTCCGATTCCGAACTTGACCATGGTGTCGACCTCTTGCTGGTGTGCTGGCATGCCGGCGGGTCCCGGCCCTCGACCGCAATGATAGGCGATCCGGATGGTGCGAAGCGCGGGAATGCGGCCGGTGGCGGACCGCACGCCAGCGCCGGAACGGGCGGCGCCTGCCCGGCAAGGGAACGCACCGTCACGGCGCGCAACGGCGACAAGCAAGGAGGCCGGCGGGGTCGACACCGCCGGCCCGGGGAATCACGCGCGCGGCGACCACGCGGGCGGGCGTTTGCGGACGGGCACCCGGCAGATCGAGTCCGACCGGTTCCACAGCTGGTCGAGCTGACGATCGTCGGACAGCGCGATGCGGGTGCCCTCCAGTACGCATGCGGCAGGTCGCGGCTCCACCGGAACCCCGACATTGCGGGGCCCGCCGATGGTGGACTTGGCATCGGCTGCCAGAGGGAGGGATGCGCAGAGAATCAACGCCGCGCCGGACAACAGGGTCTTCGTGTTCATGAGGGGCTCCAGGGTCGAGAAAGTGGAAGTCCGCGCATCGGACATCCGCCAGGCCGCGAAAGCGTCGCGGCAACGCGTCACAGACGGTCGAGCCGCAACAGCGCCCGGTCGCCCGCCCATGTCCTGTCCAACCGGGCGTGGAAGGCTTCCGCCGCCTTGCGGTCTCCGCGGCGTTCGAACACCGTCGCGAGGCCGAAGAGGGCCCAGCCATTGTTCGGCGAGCGCTGCAGACTTTCGCGGAACACGGCTTCTGCACGATCCGTCTGTCCTGCCGCTGCCAGCGCCGCTCCGAGCGACTGGCGCACCGGGTAGTACCAGAAGGGCGGTTCCATGTAGGCGAGCTTGTCTTCCAGCGCCACGGCAGCCGTGAAGGCTTCGATGGCCGCGCCTTGATCGTTCTTCGCCTGCGCGATGCGTCCGCGGATCACCTGCACCGCGATCGCGAGCACGTCTCTCGCCGGCACGCCGCCTTTCTCCAGATCATCGAAGTCCGAACGGCGCGACAGCCGCTCGATCGCGGCAATCTCGTTCTGCGCCGCGAAGACATGCCCTTGCGCCGCGTGCGCGCTGCCGCGGGCGTAGTGCCACAGCGCGGTCACGTAGGGAAACCGTGTGCCCGGGTCGGGCAACGCGAGCACCGTTTCCAGCTCGCTGAACTGGGCATGGACGAAGTACGGCGCCGCCTTGATCGGCTGGGTCCACGGCACCTTCCGCACCACCTCGTCGGACAAGGTCGCGTCGAGCTTTCCGGCGGCGTCGATGGCGGTCGGGCCGTCTCCGGCCATCTGCGCCGACACCATCAGGAAGTGGATGTTGTGCGGGTAGTACGCGTGGCGGTAGAGCGGGTCCGCGCCGTTCTCGCGCAGGTGGCGTTCGTCCGCCGCCACGGCCGCCTTGTTGGCCCGGAGAGAATCCAGGTAGCGTCCGACACGGTAATAGATGTGCGAGGGCATGTGCACCAGGTGCCCGGCCCCGGCGCGAGACCGCCCAGTCGATCGGCGTGCGGCACCGCACGTTCCGGATCACCCGAGGCCTCCGTCATGTGGATGCGGAAGTGCAACGCGCCCGTGTGCCGCGGGTCAAGCTGCAATGCCCGATCGAGCAGCGTCAGGATCTCCGCCGTTCGACCTTTCGGATTCCCGCCGGCGTCCCAGTAATCCCACGGCGAGAGATCCATGAGGGCTTCGGCGGTCAAGACCGCGATTTCAACGTCGTCCGGATAACGCCGCTGCACCTCCCCCATCGCCGCGGCATAGGCCTGATCGAGCGCAGCCCTCTGCGCGCCGTCGTCGTTCGAGTAGCGCCGGGCGAGCGCAGCGATCAGCAACCGCTCCTTCTCGCTGGCGTGCGCCTGGAAGGCCATGGCCTGCCGGATGGCCGCGAAGGCCGCCGCATGCGCATCGGGTTCCATGGGTGCATTGATGTTGGGGCCCAGCACCAGCGCCATGCCCCACGCGCACATGGCGCATTGCGGATCCAGGCGCGCCGCCTCGCGGAACGCCCGCAGGGCGGCGCCGTGGTCGAACGCGTAGGCGAGCCGCAGTCCCTGGTCGAAGAACGCCTGCGCCCGGGGCCGGTCCGTCGAAACGGCGAAGTGCACGCCGCCCAGACCGTCGCGCAATTGCGGCGGCTGTGCGTCCACGTCGTGCGGCCGGCCCGAGTCCAGCCTGGAGCCGAACGGCTTCGTCTCACTGGTCACGGCGGCGACCTTGCGATAGGTTTCCAGCAGGCGCCGCCTCGCCTTCGCGTCCGGCAGGCAGGTCTGTGGCGGCGCCAACGCCGGATCGAAGTACGTGCTCTCGCCGTCCTGTGCCGAGGACAACGCGATGATCGCGATGCCGGAGGCCGCGAGCAGCGCAGCGATGATTCGTGCCTTGAAACGTGCAGGTTTCATGATGCGTTTCCGCTGAAGGAAGTACGAAGGAACGGTCGTGAGAGGAGCGAGAGAGCACGGCAGCGTGCTCCCTGCGTCTCAGCCGCGCGCAGAGGCAAGTTCGGCAGGGTTCGCCGCGGCCGGAAGGGCCTTGCCGGGAAGAGAGACCGCATCGTCCG
Organism: Betaproteobacteria bacterium; assembly: GCA_016713305.1. Lineage (NCBI taxonomy): Bacteria > Pseudomonadati > Pseudomonadota > Betaproteobacteria > Betaproteobacteria bacterium. The sequence continues at coordinate 9,470 of JADJPK010000008.1, read as the reverse complement.
GACCGATCCCCCAGGCACGCGTGGCGAAGCGCCAGTTGAGGCCGCTCGACGGCTTGTCCCGCAGGCGGGCATGCGCCAGCTCCTCCGCCGCGCCGTGGATTCCACCGCGCAGTGCGGCCTCGAGGAGCGTCTGGGCCAGGAGATCCCGCTGCGCGTGACTGCCGCCGAAGCGGTGCGCGACGAAGCGTGTGGGCGCGAGCAGGTCCACGCACATCTCCCAGTCGCCGCGACCGAAGGCCTGCAGCGCGCGGCAGACCGGAATGCCCACCGTCCACGTCATCATGGCGTTGGTGCCGCCGCGCTCGATGCGTGCCGTCTGCGCGCGCAGCAGGGCCGCCGCTGCCGCAGGCCGGTCGGCCGCCACGAATGCCGCCATCGCGTGCATGTCGTTGAAGGCGTAGTGGCCGTCCTGTGCCAGCGGCTCCCACGCGTCGGCGACGGGCTTCCAGCGGTTGCCGACATCCACGCCGCGCAGCATCAGGCGCCACAGCAGCGCCGTGGCATCGACGAGTTCGAGCACCACGCGCGAATCTCCGGGCCGGACGCCCTGGTCGTACAGCTCCAGCACCTTCCTCTCGTCGCCGATGTCGAGGTAGTACAGCGCCAGGTGCCACCAGTTGTGGAACGCGAACCCGTTGTCCGGCGCCCAGTCGTCCGCGCGACTCTCCAGCCAGCGCACGCCTTCCCACGCACGGCCCTGCATTTCCATCACATGAGCCACGGCGTGGATGGCCCAGGGGTCGCGGGCGTTCAGATCCAGCGCCGCGCGCCCCTGTTCCTCGGCCAGTGCGTACTCGCCCATCTCCTCCAGACCGAACGCGTGCATGCCCAGCACGAAGCCGTAGCCGGTCACGTTCCTGTCCCAGTGCGGCAGCACGCGGGCCACGCGGTCGCGCAACATGCGCGACGACCCGACGAAGAAGTCGCCGAGGTGCGCCATCTGCAGGCCGAACGAATCGCGCGGGTAGTGCTCCAGCAGCACGCCATAGCGCCAGAGCGCATGTTCGACATCGCCGTCGAGCCACGCGCGCAGCGCGGTCAGGTGCATGCGCTCGCGCTCGTTCGCTTCCGCCATGCGCGCCTCGCCCGCCTCGATGGCCTTGCGGGCTTCGGGCAGGAAGGCACGTTCAGTCGTGGACAGCATCAGGCCCGCGGCAAAGCAGTGGCCCATCACGAAATCCTTGTCTTCCTGCAGTGCGGCCTGGTTCGCGCCGAGCGGGTCGCCGTAATAGCCGTGAAAGAGATCGACGGCAGCTTCGTGCAATTCGAGCGCGGCCCGGCTCGTGGTCGAGACGGGATTGCCGCGGCGGTCTGTCAGATTCATCACGTGTTCCTCCGTTCAGGGTGTCTTGTCGTGCCCGGCGGGAGCACCGGTCGATGGAGGCATTGAATCGAAGACGCGTGAGAGAGCCGTTGTGATTGGCGTGAATAAAGCGTGAAAATCCGTGCTGGCCACCTTCCGGTGCCGTGATGATGTCATTCCGTTTGCATCTGCTGGGCGGCTTCGAGCTGACCGGTCTCGATGGCGACCCGTGCGCCCTGCCGCCGAAGAAGTGCCGCGCCCTGCTCGCATGGATCTGCCTGTCGCGAGCGCGCTCGGCGTCCCGCGCCGCCATGGCATCGATGCTGTGGCCCGAGGCGAGCGAAGAGCAGGCGCGCACGAGCCTGCGCCAGTGCCTGGCTGCGCTGCGCCGGGTCGCGCCGCTGCTGGAGGCGGACACGGAATCCATCGCACTCTCGTCCGCGCTGACGGATGTCGACGTGTGGCAATTCGAGCAGGGGGCCGGGCACGACGACTTGCGCGTCGCGGAGCCTGCGCTGCAGCGTTATGGCGGGGAACTGCTCGCAGGTCTGCAGCTGGACGCGCCCGAATTCGAACAGTGGCGCCGCGTCGAAGCGGAACGGCTGCGCCGGCTGGCCACCCAATCGGGCACGCGGATCGTGGACGTGCTTGCGCGAAGCGGCGATGCCGGCCGCGCCGTCGAAAACGCGCTGCGGGTGCTCGCCATCGATCCGCTGCAGGAGGATCTGCACCGCCGCGTCATGCAGCTGTATGTGGCGCTGGGGCGGCCGGCCGATGCGATCCGGCAGTACCGCCGCTGCCGGGAACTGCTTGGCACGGAGCTGGGCACGCGGCCGGAACCCGAAACGGAGTCGCTGTACCGCAAGCTGGTCGATCCGGAGCGCCGTCAGACGCTCATTCCAGGCACACCACCGACCGCCCTCGACGCGCCCGCTCGGACAGAGACCGGCCGTACGGAGGCCGACGCGGCAGCTTCCGATGCGCGCGAGGCATTCGTCGCGATCGCCGACGTGTCCGGCTTCGCCGCGTATTCGGCCACGCACGACGTGGATCTCGTCCACGAATTTCTCACGCGCTATCGCAGTGCCGTGCGCAACATCGTGCAGGCGCGCGGCGGCATGCTCGCCAACTTCATCGGTGCGCGGGTCATGATCGTCTTCGGCGCCCCCGTGGCCAGAGGCAACGACGCGGCGCGCATCGTCGATGCGAGCCTGTCGATCCTCGCAGCGGTGGAAAATCTGCAGGGGATGGCGGGATCCGCGCTCAAGGCGCGCGCCGGTGTGGCGACCGGCCGCGTCATCGCGGCGCTTGAAGAGGGGCAGTGGATCATCAGCGGAGCGCCAGTGAGCGCGGCAGGCCGCATCGTCGAAGCGGCGCCTGCAGGCGAAGTATGGATCGCAGACCGCATCGCGCAGGCCCTGGGCGAGCGCCTGGCGGCCGATCCGGTGGAAGGCGCCGTCGTCTCGGCGTTGGGCAGCGATCAACGCCTGTGGCGCGCGCCCGCCTGGGGCGGATCGACATGAAGCGTGCGAGCGCGTTCGTCGGGCGGCACGACTGCCTGGAGGCCGCGTGCGGGATCATGCGATCGGTGCAGGCCGAACGGCGGGGGCATCTCCTGGTGATCGGTGGCGAGGCCGGCATCGGCAAGAGCCGTCTGCTGGCCGAGGTCCTGCTGCGCGCCGCGCAACGCGATTTCGCCGTGCATCTGGTGCGTGCCACCGATGTTGAGAGCACGAGCGCCTTGAAGCCGGCCGCCGCGCTCGCGGCATCCATGCTGGATCTCGATCCGCCGTCGGCACCCACGGGCTCGTCGCTGGACGAATCGCTGGCGCGCCTGGCGCTCCCCTCCACGCTGCGGGCGCCGCTCGCCCACCTGCTGGAGGTTCCGATGCCCGCACGGGACGCCGGTCTGTGGCAGGCGATGGACGAAACCGCCCGGCAGCGGGCGGTGGAGTTCGCGCTCGTGAGACTGACGACCGCCGCGGCACGGCACGCGGCACTCGTGCTGGCCGTCGACGACCACCATTGGACCGACGAGCTGTCTGCGGACCTTCTCCGGGCCGTGGCGCTCGGCGCGAAGACGGAGCCCGTGCTGCTGGTGCTGTCGACTCGCCGCGGTCTGGACCTGGAGACGGACGCGTGGAGCGACGCGATCGGCGCGGACGCCATCACCGAGCTTTCGCTGTCCCCGCTGTCCCGCGACGACTCGCGCCGCCTGGCGTGGAGCTATGGAGTCGACGATGCCGGATTTCTCGACTCCTGCGTGGAGCGGGCGCAGGGCCATCCGTTCTTTCTCGACCAGTTGCTCCGGCATGGCGCAGGCGCGGCAGGAACGTTGCCCGGCTCCATCCAGAACATCGTGCTGGCGCGCGTGGATTCGCTGGAACCGCGGGACCGCGCTGCCCTTCAGGCAGCCGCCATCCTGGGACATCGCTTCGATCTCGATGCCCTTCGCGCGACGCTGGACGATCCGCTGTACGAACCCCAGCCGCTGATCGCCAGGGCACTCATGAGCGCAGAGGGCGACGAACTGCGCTTTGCGCACGCGCTCATCCGGGATTCGGTGAGCGACGCGTTGCGCACACCAATGAAGCGGACGCTCCACCAGCGAGCCGCCGCGCAGTTCGCCGGGCGCGACCCGGCCGTCGCTGCCGGACACGCCGCGGCCGCGGGCGATCCGGGAGCCGCCACCCGGTTCCTCGAAGCGGCTGCGCTCGAGGCGTCGCGCGGGCACTTCGAGCGTGCACTGGCGCTGGCCGAGCGCGGGCTTGCCTGCACGGCGGACCCGCCGCTGCGCGCCGAACTGGGGTACGTGGCGGGAGAGTCGCTGCTGGAATGCAACGATGCCGCCGGGGCGGAAGTCAGGCTGCGCGAGGCGCTGAACGGCACCGTGAACGAAGAGCTGCGCTGCAGGATCCGCATCGCCCTGGCCGAATGCCTGCGCCTCACGGACCGGCAAGCGGAGGCGCTCGCCCAACTGGACGACGCCACGGTACTGGCCCATCGCCTGGAAGACACGCGGCTGACCGCGCGCGTGGAGCTGCTCAGAGGCAATGCACTGTTTCCGTTGGGCCGTGCGACGGAGTGCCTTGCCGCCTACGCCAGAGCGCACGCGCTTTCGCGACAGGTGAGCGCCATCGAGCTTCAGGCCCAGGCGCTCGGCGGTCTCGGCGATGCGGAATACCAGCGCGGCCGGTTCGCCACGGCTCACCGCCTCTTCGGCGAGTGCGTGGAGGTCGCACGGGGGCGGCACCTGCGCCAGGTGGAGATCTCCAACCTGCCCATGCTGGCCGTGACACACGCCTACCAGCTGGAGCTTCAACTGGGAGCGAAGCTGAGCGATCACGCGGCGGAGCTCTCGCGCGCGATCCGCAGCGTGCGCGCGGAAGCCATCGCCCAGGCCGTGCGGGCGGAGATCGGCTGCATCGCAGGTCAGTGGAACGAGGTCGCGGCGGCCTCGGACCGCTGCATCGAACTGTCCCGCCGGATCGGTGCCCGCCGCTTCGAGGCCGACGGCATCACCTACTCCGCCATGGCGATGTGGGCGCTGGGCAGCCGCGAGGATGCCTGCCGTCAGCTGGAAAACGCGCTGGACCTGGTGCGCGCGTCGGCACTCACCTACTGCGGTCCGATCGTGCTCGCATGCCTCGCCTGGATGAGCCACGACCCCAGGCAGCGCGCGCGGGCGCTCGCGGAAGGGCGGGACATCCTCGGCAGGGGCGCGGTAAGCCACAACCACCTGCACTTTCATGCCATCGCCGCGGAAATCGCCCTGTCGGAACGCGACCCAGGGCAGGCGCTCGAGGAGGCCCAGGCGCTGGAGCGCTATCTGGACGGGGAGGTCACGGCCTGGCCGCAGCTGGTGATCGACCGCACGCGCGCGCTGGTCCGCCATCTGGAAGGCGAGCGTACGGACGCGCTGCGGACGGAACTCGCAGGCCTGCACTCGCGGTGCCTGACGGCCGGGGCGAGGCCCGCGCTGGGCCGGCTGGAGGCCGCCCTGGGGGCCTTTGCGTGACGGTTATCAAGTATCCTTAAGGACTGTCTTCCGCAGCCGGCTTTCTGGAGCACTACATGCCTGCCAAGCTCACTCTCAAGGTCAACGGCCGCGACGTCGCGGCCGACGTCGAACCGCGCACCCTGCTCGTGAATTTCCTCCGCGACGAACTGCGCCTCACCGGCGCCCACATCGGTTGCGACACCGCCCAGTGCGGCGCCTGTACCGTCCACCTGAACGGCCGCGCCGTGAAGGCGTGCAACGTCCTGGCCCTTCAGGCCCAGGGCGCCGAGGTGCTGACGATCGAAGGCGTGTCACCTGCCGACGGTTCTCTCCATCCCATGCAGGCCGCCTTCCGCGACCATCACGGCCTGCAGTGCGGCTACTGCACGCCGGGCATGGTGATGAGCGCGCTGGACCTCGTCGCGCGCAACCCGGAGCCGACGCGCGAGGAGATTCGCGAAGAACTCGACGGCAACCTGTGCCGCTGTACCGGTTACCACAACATCGTGAGCGCCATCGAAGCCGGCGCGAAAGCGATGCGTTCCTGAATCCGGAGACGCCATGTACGAATTCCAGTTTCAGCGGGCCGCGAGCGTGAGCGATGCCCTCTCCAAGTTCTCCGATGCGGACGATGGCCGGTTCCTGGCTGGAGGCCAGACGCTGCTCGCCGCGATGAAGCTGCGGCTCGCGGCGCCATCCGATCTCGTGGACCTGAGCGGCGTCGCGGAACTCCGCGGGGTGTGTGTCGACGGTGGCAATGTGGTGATCGGTGCCATGACCACTCACGCCGCGGTGGCGGACTCCAAGGACGTGCAGAAGGCGATCCCCGCGCTGGCCAGGCTGGCGGGTGGCATCGGCGACCGCATGATCCGCAACGTCGGGACGATCGGCGGATCCGTCGCCAACAACGATCCGGCAGCGGACTATCCGGCGGCGGCGCTGGCGCTCGGTGCGACGATCGTCACCGACAAGCGCAGGATCGCGGCGGACGATTTCTTCACCGGCATGTACGAGACGGCACTGGAGCCGGGAGAACTGATTACCTCGGTGTGGTTCCCGATACCGAAGAAGGCGGGATACGCCAAGTTTCCGAACCCGGCGTCGCGGTATGCCCTGGGGGGCGTTTTCGTCGCGCAGACGGATGCGGGGGTGCGCGTGGCCGTGACCGGCGCGGGGCCGGGCGTGTTCCGTGTGCCGGCGATGGAAGCCGCGCTGGCAAAGTCGTTCACCGCCGATACGGCAAAGGGCATCGCGGTGCCGGCCGACGATCTCAACAGCGACATGCACGCAGGCGCGGAGTACCGGGCGCATCTGATCGGCGTGATGGCGGCAAGAGCGGTGGAGGAAGCGCTGCGCGGAGGGTGATTTTCTGTTTGTCTACCCCATCCTCACCCTGTCCCTCTCCTTGAAGGAGAGGGGACGCATGGGGAAGCGCCGAGCCAGTGATTAGCAGATCTCGTTTCGCGGCGATGGTTGGACCGGACCGACCGATGCAGCAGGTTCCCTCTCCTTCAAGCCGGGGCCCCTGGAAACTCGCAGACTTTCCGGGGTGAATCAGAGGGACAGGGTGAGGATGGGTTCAGCAGCTTTCGGCAACTTCTCCCGTGTGAAGCATGGAGACCGAGATCTCCTTCATTTCGACTCGCCGCCTGCCATCGCCTGAACCATGCCCCTGCCCCCAGACATCGACAGCACCGCCGCCCTCCTCGCCTCGGCCGACTACGTCGCCGAGCGCAGCCTTGCGACCGCGGTGTTTCTGGCGCTCGCCCTCGGCCGGCCGCTCTTTCTCGAAGGCGAGGCCGGCGTCGGCAAGACCGAGATCGCCAAGGTGCTGGCCCGCACTCTGGACCGGCCCTTCGTGCGGCTGCAGTGCTACGAGGGCCTCGACGTGGCCTCCGCGGTATACGAATGGAACTACGCGCGGCAGATGATCGAGATCCGCCTGCTCGAAGCGCAGGGCGTGCATGACCGCAACGCGATTTCCGCCGACATCTTCTCCGAGCGATTTCTCATCCGGCGTCCCGTGCTGCAGGCGCTGGAACCGGGGCCGCAAGGCATGCCGGTCCTGCTCATCGACGAACTGGACCGTGCCGACGAACCCTTCGAGGCCTATCTGCTGGAAGTGCTGTCCGACTTCCAGGTGACGGTCCCCGAGATCGGCACCGTCAAGGCGCCGTCCCCGCCCATCGTGGTCATCACGTCCAACCGCACGCGCGAGATCCACGACGCCGTGAAGCGCCGCTGCGTCTACCACTGGGTGGACTACCCGGACATGGAACGCGAACTTTCGATCGTGCGGCGCAAGGTCCCGGACCTGGAGCAGCGGCTGGCCCGGCAGGTCGTCGACTTCGTCCAGCGGCTGCGGGGCATGGATCTTTTCAAGCCGCCAGGCGTCGCCGAGACGCTCGACTGGGGCCGTGCCCTGGTGGCGCTGGCCCAGCCGTCCCTGTCACAGTCCGTGGTGGGCGATACCCTGGGCGTGCTGCTCAAGTACCAGGACGATCTTGCGGCCGTGAAGGCCAAGCTGGCGAGCCTTGGCGTAGTCGCCTGACCCGGCGTTCTGCCGGCCGCCGGATTGCCCGGAGCTATCACTTGCTGTGCCCGGCCGGTCCTCCCTGGCTCGTCCCGTGCATGGTGACCCCGTTCGTTTCCATCGCGACAACTCACCCATGAAAGTGCTCGTCACCGGCGGCGCCGGCTACATCGGATCCCACACCTGCGTCGAATTGCTCGCCGCGGGGCACGAAGTGGTGGTGATCGACGACCTGTCCAACAGCCACGAGGAAGTCCTCCGGCGCATCGAAACCATCACCGGGAAGAAGGTGCCGTTCTACCGCGGCCGGGTACAGGATCTGGACCGGGTGACGGCCATCGTCAAGGAGCACGCGGTGGACGCGGCGATCCACTTCGCCGCGTTCAAGGCGGTCGGCGAATCGGTGGCCAAGCCCATCGACTACTACGAGAACAACCTGACCAGCCTCACGTCGCTCGTTCGCGCGCTCGACGCCGCGGGCGCAAGGCATCTCGTGTTCAGCTCGTCCGCCACGGTGTACGGCGACCCGGACAGCGTGCCGATCCGTGAAAGCGCTCCGATCCGCCCCACGAACCCCTACGGCCAGACGAAGGCCATGGCAGAGCAGATCCTGCAGGATCTGGCGGTGTCGAATCCGGCCTGGAAGATTTCTCTGCTGCGATATTTCAATCCCGTGGGCGCTCACAAGACCGGCCTGATGGGAGAAGACCCGCAAGGCATCCCCAATAACCTGATGCCGTTCGTGGCGCAGGTGGCCGTGGGCCGGCGCGAGTTCCTGAGCGTGTTCGGCGACGACTATCCCACGCCCGACGGAACCGGCGTGCGCGACTACATCCACGTGGTGGATCTGGCGCTGGGACACGTGAAGGCGCTGGAGCGGCCCGGCGAATCGGGCCTGCTCACGGTCAATCTCGGAACGGGCCGCGGCTACAGCGTCCTGGAGATGGTGAGCGCGTTCAAGAAGGCATCGGGGCGGGACGTGCCGTACAGGATCGTGGCGCGGCGACCTGGCGATGTGGCGACGGTGTATGCGGACCCCTCTACGGCACTGCGCGAACTGGGATGGAAGGCGACGCTGGACATCGACGACATGTGCCGCGATTCGTGGAACTGGCAGAGCCGGAATCCGAAGGGATACGCGGCGGACTGACCGGTCGTGGACGGGCAGGCGAGTCGCCGGGCGCGGGGAAATTCGCTGCAACGGAAGCTGCGGCGGGGGATGACGGACGCGGAGCGGCGGTTGTGGGGGGCGTTGCGCCTGGAGCAGGTCGGTGGGTACAAGTTCAGACGCCAACATCCATTCGGGGACTACATCCTGGATTTCGTTTGCCTGGAGCGCCGGCTGGTCGTCAGTCGATGGCGGACAGCATCTCGAGATGCGAGAACAGGATCAGGCACGAACGGAGATTCTGGAGAAGGCTGGATTCCTGGTACTGCGGTTCTGGAACAACGAGGTTCTGGAGCAGCTGGACGCGGTGATGGAGCGAATCTGGATCGAGCTGAATGGGAACTCTCCTACCCCACCCCCATCCTGTCCTTCCCCCTGAAGGGGAAGGAACCCTTCGTCAAGCATGTCGAGGAGGTGCGCACGACCGATGCAGCTACGGCAGAAACGCAGCATGTATTCGAAAGAA